>DATDBK010000105.1:0-32279 GCA_036524935.1 Lysobacter sp.
CCTGGAACACGTTCTTGGCCAAGTCGACCCCAATGCGCATAAGCTCGTTCATGGTGGGCTCCTTCTCGCCGCGACTGTCTTCGGAAATTCAGTCTGGCACCCATCAGGTGCCAAGGTGAGGAGGAGTCCATCCCATTGCTATCGGCCAAGAGCGAGGTGTTAACGCTCCAGTCGGCACGGAACACCGAGCTGGATCGCCCCGGACGGGCTCAGCGCAACCACGGAGCCAGATAGGGCGCCGTTCGACTTGCCGTGGTGCCGCCGACGTTGTCCGGCGTTCCGGCGACCACGATGCGGCCGCCCTCCTCGCCCGCTCCTGGCCCCACGTCGACCACCCAATCGCTGTCGGCCACGACGCGCATCTCGTGTTCGACGACGATGACGGTGTTGCCGGCATCCACGAGCCCATGCAGTTGTGCCATCAGCTTGTCGACGTCGGCCGGATGCAGACCGGTCGTCGGTTCGTCCAGCACGTACAGCGTGTCTCCGCGTTGGCTGCGCTGCAGTTCGGTCGCCAGCTTGATGCGTTGCGCTTCGCCGCCGGACAGTTCCGTCGCCGGCTGGCCGAGGCGCAGGTAGCCCAGGCCGATGTCGTGCAACAGGTCCAGCGGGCGATGCACCGCGGCTTCCTCAACGAAGAATGCCCGTGCATCGTCAACGGTCATGTCCAGCACCTGTGCGATGTTCTTCCCGCGCAGCTCGATCTCCAGCGTCTTTGCGTTGTAGCGACGCCCGTGACACGTGGGACACGGCGCGTAGACGCTGGGCATGAACAAGAGCTCGACGCTCACGAAGCCCTCGCCTTCGCAGGTCTCGCATCGCCCCTGCGCGACGTTGAAGGAAAATCGACCGGCGGCGTAACGGCGCGCCTTCGCGGCCTTCGTCGCCGCAAACAGCTTGCGGACGTGGTCGAACAAACCCGTGTAGGTGGCGAGATTGGAGCGCGGCGTGCGGCCGATCGGCTTCTGGTCAACGTTGACCAGGCGCCGGATCGCCTCCGCGCCCGCGCCGATGCGTCCCGCGGTGCGCGAGATCGGTCCCGGCCCGGTTGGAACATCGGTGTCGGCCTCTTCCGTCGGAGGTTCGTGCCCCAGGTGTTCGCCGACGAGTTCCACCAAGGACTGGCTCACCAGGCTCGACTTGCCGGATCCTGACACGCCGGTGACGGTGGTGAATGCGCCCAGCGGGAAGCGCACGTCCACGCCGTGCAGGTTGTTGCGGTGGATGCCGCGCAGTTCGAGCCATTGCGAAAGGGCGCGGGTATCGCGACGGCGGGCGTCGCGCTTGTCGAATAGATAGCGACGCGTATGCGATGCCTCGACCTCGCGCAGGCCTGATGGCACCCCGCTGTAAAGGACACGTCCGCCGTGCTGGCCAGCGCCGGGACCGACGTCCACCAGCCAGTCAGCGCGACGCATCAGTTCCAGGTCGTGCTCGACCACGAACAACGTGTTGCCGGCCAACTTCAGCCGGTCCAGCGCGTCGTACAGTGCTTCGCTATCGGCCGGATGCAGGCCGGCAGAAGGTTCGTCGAGCACGTACACCACACCGAACAGGTTTGAGCGGATCTGCGTGGCCAGACGCAATCGCTGCAGTTCGCCTGGTGAAAGCGTGGGCGTCGGCCGATCCAGTGTGAGGTAGCCCAGGCCCAGCGCCTGCAACGTGCCAATGCGATCGATCAGGTCGTGCGCGATGCGCTGCGCCGCGATGCGTTTCTCTTCCGATAGATCCGGGGTGCGGCGAACGTCCGAACCGCCAGCATGCGCCGCCCCGCCCGCCTGAACGCGCGCGGCCACGTCCCTGCGGGTCTCGGCGCGGCCCCGGGTGCGGGTTTTCGCCGGCGTGTCGAAGTGGCCATCGGCGGCGGGCTTGAGCACCTCCGCGACGCGATTGATCGGCAGCTGCGACAGCGTGCCGATGTCCAAACCCGCGAAGGTCACCGACAAGGCTTCGCGCTTGAGCCTGCGACCTTTGCATACGGGACACGACGCGCCAGTCATGAAGCGCGACACGCGCTTTTTCATCAGCGCGCTCTGCGTGGTGGCGAAGGTGTGCAGCACGTAGCGCCGCGCGCCGGTGTAGGTGCCCATGTACGCCGATTCTGTCTTTCGGCGAAACGCGGTGCGCGTTTCGGCGGGGGTGAAACCGGGGTACACCGGCACCGATGGAGTTTCTTCGGTGAACAGGATCCACTCGCGGTCCTTCTTTGGCAGTCGCGACCACGGCATGTCGACGTCGTAGCCCAGCGTGACAAGGATGTCGCGCAGGTTCTGCCCGTGCCACGCCGGTGGCCAGGACGCGATGGCGCGCCCGCGGATGCTCAACGACGGGTCGGGGACCATCGACGCTTCAGTCACGTCATACACGTAGCCCAACCCGTGGCAATTCGGACACGCGCCCTGCGGCGTGTTGGGAGAGAAGTCCTCGGCGTACAGCATGGGCTGCTTCGACGGGTACGTGCCCGCGCGGGAGTACAGCATGCGCATCAGGCTCGACAGCGTCGTCACGCTGCCGACCGTGGAACGCACGTTCGGCGTGCCGCGCTGCTGCTGCAGCGCCACCGCGGGGGGCAGGCCTTCGATCGAATCCACGTCCGGCACGCCGACCTGGTTGACCAGACGTCGCGCGTACGGCGAAAGGGATTCGAGATAGCGACGCTGCGCCTCGGCGTAGAGGGTGCCGAACGCGAGCGACGATTTACCTGAACCGGAGATGCCGGAGAACACCACCAGCGCGTCGCGTGGAATATCGACGTCGACATCCTGCAGGTTGTGCTCGCGCGCGCCTCGAACACGGACGAAGGCTGCGGGCGATGTGTTCTGGCGTTCGCGTCGAGGCATCGATGCAAATCCAAGCATGGTTCGCCGCTGAATGGTGTGACGACCTCGAACCTCGGAAGGTTTGCGCTCGAGAGGCCTCAAGGCAGGAGGACTGCCAATGGGCCAACGGCCGCTATCGGCCAGAAGCGGGCATTCGAGAATCTACTTCATGTACTTAATGCAGATAGGCAACCCGATTACAACGAAGAGCCAATATCCCGCGGGACACCAGTGGATAGCAGCGTCGGGCCCTGCCAAGACCAACAGCAGCAAGGAACTGCTTGTGCCGATGTCCGCTTCGGGTCGTAAGCCGGCGTTAGCACCAGTCCCGGCACCCTTCCGGCGGGCTCTCATCAAGGCTCTTGACATAGTTCGATAGTTAGCTAACTATCGCAGCATGAGCCAAGTATTCAAAGCCCTTTCCGATCCTACCCGGCGAAAGGTGTTGCAACTGCTGCGTCAGGGCCCACTGAGTGCGGGAGAGCTCAGCGCAAACTTTGACGTCTCCAAGCCGACGATGTCTGCCCACTTCGCGGTGTTGAAGGAGGCCGATCTGATCCACGCTGAGAAAGCCGGGAAGTCGGTCATCTACCACCTGAAGCTGTCGGTGCTGGAAGAGGCATTGCTCGGCTTCGTTAATTCCTTCGGCGTTGGCGCCGAGAAGCCGAAGCCTGCTAAGGAGAGAGCACGATGAACAAAGAGCTGGTTTCAGACCTTGCCTGGGGTGTAGGCATCGTGGTGCTCGCACTTGGCTCGAGTTACGCGCGCAAGCTGGGCTACATCGAAGGCGAGACGGTCACGCGAATCGTCATGTGTGCCATAGGGTTGATGGTTGCCTGGTTCGGAAACCGGATGCCCAAGAAGTTCGTCCCCAACGCTTCGGCACGCCAAGCCACACGAGTTGGGGGCTGGTCCATGGCGCTAAGTGGGCTCATCTACGCGGCACTTTGGGTGTTTGCCCCGAAGCAGGTAGCGGTAGTGGGAGGTTCAGCCGCCGTCATAGTGGGAATGCTGGTGACGATCAGCTACTGCCTGTCGTTGCGCAGCAAAGCAAGGTCGCGCCCAGCGCCTCCTTGAGTGACTGGAGTTGACCGCGCATGAAGCGCTGGTTGCCGTCCATCAGCGCCTTGAGCGCGGCATCGGTAGTCGGGGTGCTCTGGGCCACCTGGATCGGGTCGCGGTGTCTCTTCAGGTCATCTCCTGTTACGGCGTGTACCAGATCGGTGACGACCAGGCCCGTTCCTTCACGGTCGTCGGCAGGTCCTTGGGGGACGCCACGCCGACGCGCTTGGCGTCGTACATGCTCCAGCGACAGACCGGGTTCTCGAGGACACGTGCGTAGTAGAACGCCCGCTCGCCCGGCTTGAAGTCGGGATCGCTCCACGTTGCAACCAGCTCCGATGCGCCCTTGTCGGCACTGATGGAACAGTCGTCGAGGTTCACGGCCGCGCCGTTGTCGGGGCAGCGGTGGCTCTTGCTGTCGGGCTTGCCACTGTCCGAGCAGGCCACGTCGTAGGTCATCTCGCGAGTCTGCTTGCCATCGGTCCAGCCCTTGATGATCTGCAGGCGGGCGAGCGGCGCGCTGTCCGGATCGCGCTGGGCCCACGCGACGAACGTGGGCGCCTTGCCGGCTGGCGCAGCCTTCAGGTCGCCACCCTGTGGCACGCCGGTTTCGTACCCGACCTTGACCCAGTCCGGACGGCCGCCGAGGTCGGCTGGAAAATCAAAACCTCCCATCAGCCGGATCCTGGCGCGGGTGCCACTGGTCGCGAAGGTTTCCTTGCGCTGGAGCGCATCCCAGATCGCCTCGCGTGTGTTGGCCTCGGCCCAGACGCCGGCGAGCGCGCCAGGGTTGAAACGCCTCGTAGGATCCTGGGCAGCGCTCGCCCCCGCGGCTGCAGTCACGGGATTGGGCTTCAGTCCCAGACGGACTTCCGGGGTGCCATCGGCATTGCCAAGGTGCCCCGCGAATGTCGCCTCCGCGGCGTCGCCGGGTGTTCCGTTGTGGTTGTCGGTCCCACCAATGATGCCGTGCTTGAACGGATTGACGCCGCGCTCGGCGTCCACCAGCAGGCCCTTCCTGAGGCCGTTGCGCACGAACGCGTCCTCGTTGTTGCACCCGCCCTGTTGGCCCGGTTGGCACTGCGGGAACACCATCTCGAAATTGCATTCCTCGTCAGTCGTGCCGATGCCTGTCTGGCACTCGGAGTTTCCCTTGATCTGCATGATCTCGACCAACCGGTCCATGCGCTCGCGTCGTTCCAGGCCTTCCTGCGTCCACTCCGATCCATCTGAGTTCTTGCCCCAGTAGAGACGTCCCCAATAGAAGTTGGGATTGTGCGGAATGGTCAGCACCTTGCAGTCACCGGTGCAGTTCTTGTCGAGGTAGGCGTGCAGGTCCTCGCCCGTGCCATCGAACGCCGAGAACGGGTACGGCACCTTGTCGCCCCGGAAGATGACGTTGCGATGCATCATGCCGCCCTTGCCCTCCGGAGCATTGGCAGAGAACTCCCAGGCAATGAAGGTGGTGAACTTGCCGGGTGTGTTGTACTGCGCAGCCGCCTCCTGCGTCCGCTTCCAGGGCGCACCGATGGCGTCTTGGCACGCCTTGCCGTCTTCGCCGCACAGGTCGGTCATGCGCTTGGCCGGAGTCCGCGCGAGGCCGGCGAAGATGGCGCCGTACGGTCGCAGGTCGCCGGCGCGGACGCCGGTGCAGACCGGGGAGTTGAATTGCGCACCGGAGGCGTTGCTGCACAGCTCGTATTCGCCCAGTGCCTCGGCGTGGTCGGTAACCGCGGCAAAATCCAGCGGCTTGGCGAGGCGCTTCTTGATACCGTTCGGCAGCGTGACCTCCTCGCCCTGGGCGAAGCGATACGCAACGGCCGGGTCGTTCACGGTGTTGCCGAAGATGTAGGCATCCAGCGAATAGGCGGTGTGCAGATGCAGCTCGCCGAAGTACGCCTGCCTGAGCGGATCGGTTGGGACGGTCGCGGTCTTCTCCTCCGGGACAGTGGCTGCAACCTTGGGAGGAGCAGCGTCCGTGCCGGATTCGCGTTGGCAACCGGTAACGGCCAGCAGTGCCAGGCTTCCTGACAGGAAAGTACGGAGCGTGTTGCTACTCATGGTCGTTCTCCAGGCTTCCTGACCGTGTGCTCATCGCCAGGGGAGCGACAACAGCACGCCGATCACCAGCGCGCAGGCCGCCAGGTTCTGGAAGATCACGGTCCTGTAGATGATTCTCGGAATCTCGTGCTGGTCGTAGATGTCGCTACTGACAAAGTTCAGCTCATCCAGGCGTCCACGCAACTTGATGGAGAGCAGTGCTATTCGCATGAACGAGAAGTAGATGGATGCAGCTCCGATCGCCACGATCACAATCGCCGCCCATCGCATTGCGGGACTGTCCTTGAGGAAGTTGCGGATTCCTTCCGAGCCAAGCAGCCAGCCCATGAGAACAACCAGCGTGGCTGACGTCTTGAAGCCGTTCTCCAGAAAGCGTTCGTACAACCGGGCATACGATGCGTAGAGAGCCACGAAAGCCTCCCGGTCGAGCATGGGGTCGCCTGTACGCTTCATGCCGCCAATGGGCTGCAACACAGCACCTGCGTGAATGAATCTCCAGGCTGCGGTCCGGCAAGCCTGCGCGGCTGCGCCTCAGAACCGGAAGCCATAGCCCAGGCCCGGTCCGCTCAGGGTGATCGTGGTATTGGCGTTGTCGTTCTCGATCTCGGCTTCGAGGTAGCGATAGCCGAAGAACCAGGCACCAGTCCTTGTTCGGTAGTGAACAATGGCGCTGCCGTTCCAGGTGCCCTCGGTGTCGCCGAATGAACCATCGCCGCGCAGCGTCAGGCCCCAGCGATCCGACAGCGCCCACGTGTAGCGCACGCCGATCATGAAGTCGTTGAACGAATCGCCACCATTTACGCTGACTGGCCTGATCGCGGGGTTCGCCGGGATGAAGTTCGTCGTCAGGTCAACGTCGATATAGCGCAGCCCGGCGAAGACATCCACGCCCTGAAAGCGTTGCTCGCCCGGACTCCATACCGCGGCGACTTCGGCCAGGACCGTGTCCAGGGCGGTTTCACTGCGAACGCGCGGACGATCGTTGTTGCTGTCGCTCACGCCCAGGTAGGTGAAGTCGATGAAGCCGCCGAAGCGGTCACCCTGCCCTTCCGTGTGTATCTGGAATGCGCCGTCGAGCTTGTCGACAATATCGTTGAACGAAACGTCTGCACTGCCTGAAATTCGCGGAAATCGGGTGTCGAGGTCTGCACTGACGTTCACGCCCCAGACGTAAGGGGTGACGATCCAGTTCCAGGGATCGCCTTCGGCGGCACTCGCAGGGAACGCGCAGCACATGGCGGCGATGGCCGCCATTGCGGTCTTGTCGATAGTGGTCATCACATGCCCTCGCTTGGCGGGGACGTGGCTAGCGGCCGATCTTGCCCAGTCGCAACAATGGCCATCCAAAAATAACCGATTCCAGCAGACGAATGGCGCCGCTGGCTTGCAGCAGGTTCGTGACTGGCCTTCGTCCTTGCAACGTGCAGAGGCGCACGCGGACTGGCACGAACACGGCCACGAGGATGATACTTGCGATCCCTTCATTCGGGCTTCCGTTCGTCTGCCGTCGCCGCGTCGCTGCGTGTTTGTACCGTGATGGGGGTGTGACGGCCCGATCACGTCACTATCTCTGGAGCAAGTCGGTGCATTGGGCAGTGCCATGCGCGCGCGGCGTCCGCTGCCGTACCATCCGACCGACGCCGCGCCCGATCACCCAGACGCTGCAGCCATGCTTCCTGCCCCGGCACGGAGGTGCAAATGAGCGAGTCCATTCCGAGAGGTTCCGGAGAGTCGCTGGCGCCATACGCACTGTCGCTGATGGCCGGAGGACCGCTTTATCGTGTTCTGGTCCGCCTTCATCTGTCGGATCCCGCACTCGGTTTCCTGAAGCGGCGGACGCTGGCGATCCTCGCCATCACCTGGCTTCCGCTGCTGTTGCTGACCATCCTGGAAAGGCATGCCTGGGACGGAGTTGGCATCCCATTCCTCAAGAACTTCGGTGCCCAGGCCAGACTGCTGGTTTCGCTTCCCTTGCTGATCGCTTCGGAAGCCATCGTTCACCAGAAGATGTGCGACAGCATTCCCCTGTTCGTGGAACGAGGGCTGGTCGAAGGTCCGCAGCGTGAGCAGTTCGCAAGTGCCATCGCGTCGGCTCGCCGCTGGTTCGATTCAATGCCGGCGGAGCTGTTGCTGGTGGTCCTTGCGTATGCCGTGACGCTGGGCGGTGCGCTGCCGCAGGTGGCCACACTCGCCGGCGACAGCTGGCATGGGCAGCACCACGACGGCCATTACGAACCGACGCTGGCGGGCTGGTGGGCCGCACTGGTCAGCTTGCCCGTTTACCAGCTGCTGTTGGCGCGCTGGTACTTCCGGCTGCTGGTCTGGTGGCGTTTCCTCTGGCATGTGGCGCACATCGAGCTGAAGCTCGAACCGCTTCATGCCGATCGGATGGGAGGCCTCGGCTTCCTGTCGCGCCTGGGTGGCGCCTTCGCGCCGCTGCTGCTTGCGCAAGGCGCGATGGTATCGGGTGTGATCGCCGACCAGATCTTCTACTCAGGCGCCGCGCTTACCGATTTCCAGCTGGAGATCGTGGCGATCAGCCTTGCCATGACGTTGTTCGTCGCCGGGCCGTTGTTGCTCTTCATGCCAAACCTGTCGCGAGCCAAGCATGTCGGGCTGCTCAAGCATGAATCGATATCGATGGGCTACGCACGCCAGTTCGATCGCAAATGGCTCAGCGGAATCCCGCCGGAGGAACCGCTCCTTGGCAATCCAGACCCGCAGACGCTCGCCGATCTCGACGCCAGCTACGAGGCCGTGAAGCAGATGCGGGTGGTGCCGATCGACAAGTCGACCCTGATCAAGCTGCTGCTGGCGGTGCCGGTGCCGATGCTGCCCCTGCTCCTGACCATGTTCTCGTTCAAGGACCTGATGATGCGTGTGATCTCGATCCTGTTCTGATCCTCAGGGAATCATCTCGCACTCGAACATCTTGTTGGCGATCGGCGCAGCCACGCGATTGAGGAACTGCTTGCGCATGTCGGGATTGGTACGCAGCTCTTCGATGGCGCGCTGTTCCATTTGCGCCTTCTGCCCGGTCTTTGGCTGGGCTTGTTCCTGCTTCAACGTCGCGCAAGGGGTGGTCTGGTAGTGCTGGATCACCTTCTGGGCGATCTTCTCCATCAACGGGTACTGGCCTTGCTGGGCCGTGGCTGCGCCACTTGCGAGCAGCAACGCACCCAGGGCAAGCGGGAGGGAATGTCTGGTCATGGTCGTTACCTTCGAATCGACAGCCGCCGAGGTTTCCGGTACGGGTCGATGTTCCGTAGCGGCGAGGCCCACGTCGGACCTGCCACGTGGGTATTGCGCTCGTGGCCGTTCAACTCGCGTGAAAGATGGAATGCCGCCGGTCGCGTGAATGTCCATTTCCGATGAAAGGACAATTCCAACGTAGCTTCGTGTATTCGCAATCGGGTTCACGAGTGCGTAACCGCTCGTTTGCTATTGCCCTTCGCAAGTTTTGAGGATCCCGTCATGAGGCGCGATGTAACCGCAATCCTTGCCTCGTTGATCCTGCTGCTGGCCTCCTGCGCAAGCACCACTTCCACGCAAAACCGGACCGAGGCCGGGGCCGGCGAACTTCAGCGCCCTGCCCGCGTCCTGGTTTACGACTTCGTGGGCACCCGAGACGCCTTGCCCGCCGATTCGGTCGTTGCCGCCTACACCGAACAACGCAGCACTCCCCAGACGCAGAAGGAAATCGATCTCGGGCGCAGGCTTGGCCAGCTCGTGGCGCAGGGCGTTGTCACCGAACTCACTGCCGCAGGCATACAGGCACAGGCTGCGGGCCCCGGTCAGACTACAAAGGTTGGCGACGGCGTCATTCGCGGCGAGTTCATCGTGGTCAACGAAGGAAGCCGGACGGCGCGCGTGCTGATCGGATTCGGCGCGGGGGCCGGAGAGCTCAAGACCCTGGCTGAGGCCTACCTCGTCACAGAGGACGGACTGCGCCGCCTCGGCGACGCGCAGGTCGGCGCCGCTGGCGGCAAGTTGCCTGGCATCCTGGTTCCGCTGGGCACCGGGTCAAGCATCGCCGGCGCCGCCGGAGGCACAGCGAACGTCATGCAGGAACGAGGGCCGGAATCGATCGATGCGGCGGCGCAACGCACCGCAAAGGAAATCGCCAGGCAAGTCGTGGACGCCTACCGGAAGCGCGGCTGGCTGTAGCGAAGCAGTGATGCCCGGGATCAGGGCACGACCGACAGGAAGAGATAAACCGCAAAAATGACGAGATGGACGACGCCCTGCAGGATGGTGGTCCTGCCGGTGCCGAGCGACAGGGTTGCCACGAGAAGCGTCAGGGCGAGCAGCACCACACTCTTGGAATCGAGCCCCAGCACCAGCGTCCATCCGGTGGAGATCACGACCAGCGCCACCGCCGGGATGGTGAGCCCGATGGATGCCAGCGTCGAGCCGAGTGCCAGGTTCATGCTCGTCTGCAAGCGGTTGCGGCGAGCTGCCTTGAGTGCGGCAAAACATTCCGGCAACAGCACAACGGCGGCAATGATGATCCCGACTACGGCGCGCGGCGCCCCGGCATTGTCGACGACGACCTCGATGCTCGGGGCAAGCACTTTGGCCAGCAGGACTACCGCGCCCAGGGAGACCACGAGGATGGCGCCACACAGGAGCGTCACGCGTGTTGTTGGCGGTTCGGCATGCGCCTCCGAGTCATCCGTCTCCGGCAGGAAGTAGTCGCGATGACTGACTGTCTGGATCAGCACGAAGGCGGCATACAGTACGAACGTCACCACGGCGACCATGCCAAGTTGGCTCGGCAGATATATCGGGCCCGCGGCGTTGCTCGTGGTGTTGGGCAACACGAGGGTGATCGTCGCCATCGCGGCCAGGGTGGCGAGCGCAGCGTTGACTCCATACAGGCCGAACGCCTGCTCTCCGTGCTTGGAGCTGCCCAGCAGGAGAGACAGTCCGACCATGCCGTTGAGGTTGATCATGATCACGGCAAAGATCGTGTCGCGCGCGAGGGTGGCCGTGTCTTCGCTTTCGACCATCATCAGGGACACGATGAGTCCCACCTCGATCACCGTTACGGCCAGCGCCAGCACCAGCGTTCCAAACGGTTCGCCAACGCGGTGGGCGACGACTTCGGAATGATGCACGGCGGCGAGGATGCAGGCCACGAGGACAGCGCCGAGCAGGACCAGGAACAATGGATGAGCGAACTTCGCGGACGCAGCCAGGAGCAGCCATCCGGCGATCGGGCTGACGAGGCTCCAGGCTGGCAGGTGTTCGCGCCCCAAAGCGTGCACTCCCATCGTGCGTCAGCGCAGTATCCACAGGGATTGCGGTAGGCGCGTGAAGTCCGGGATGCCTTCTCAGCTGGCAGGTTGAGACTGGCTCGCGGCGGATTTGTCCGGTCGCCCTTCCGGGCCCTGCAACGAGGCAAGCAGGCTGACGAGAACGGGAATGGCGACAGGCTTGACCAGGTGATGGTCGAATCCCGCGGCGAACGCGCGCTCGCGGTCGGCGGGCTGGCCCCAGCCGGTTAGCGCAATGAGTGGCACATCCACACCTCGCGCCCTGAGGGCACGGGCAACGTCATAGCCGGTCATGCATGGCATGCCGATATCGAGGATGACGACCTCCGGGTCAACACGCTCGAACTGGGCCAGGGCTTCAGGACCGTCGTCGACGAAATGCACCTCAGCGCCAGACAGACGCAGCACTTCGGCAAGGCTGTTGCCAGCGTCGCAATCGTCATCGGCAAGCAGCAATCGAAGCCCGGGGCGGAGGGTGGCATCGTTCCGGCCCATGCCGGACGACGGACCTCCGCTGCCATCCGGTAGCGGCAACCGCAGGCTGAAGGTGCTTCCCTTGCCGGGACCGCCGCTGGATCCATCGAGCGAGCCGCCGTGGAGAGCGGCCAGGCGCCGCGACAGTGCCAGGCCGATACCAAGCCCCTCCTGGTGCGACGACCCCGCTCGCACACCACGTGTGAACATCTCGAACAGGTGCGCAATCTCCGACGGCTCCATGCCCATGCCGGTATCGCTCACCGAGAGCAACAGCGCGCCGTCGTCTTCGCGGGCCCGAAGTGTGATGTCGGCGCCAGGTTCCGAATACTTCGCGGCATTGTTCAGCAGGTTCGTCAGGATTTGCGCCAGGCGGACGCGATCGGCTTGCAGCAATGGCGATGATTCCGGCAGATCGATGGACAGTCGATGGCGGCCGGCTTCAATCTCCGGTCGTACGGCTTCCACGGCGCTTTCCACCACCGTCGCAAGTTCGACCGGCTCGAGCCGCAACGACACGTTTCCGCGGGTGATGCGGGACATGTCCATCAGGTCGTCGACAAGTCGCACAAGGTGGTCGACCTGTCGCTCCATGACGGCGTGAATCTGGACATGCTTGCTGTCCGGGCTGGTCGTGTGGCGCAGGATCTGGATGCCGTTGCGCAGGGGCGCAAGCGGATTGCGAAGCTCGTGGGACAGCGTCGCCAGGAACTCGTCCTTGGCCCGGTCGGCCTCGGCCAGCCGGTCCGCGTGTTCGCGGACGATCTGCTCGGCAGCTTGCCGATCTGTAATGTCCCGCGTCGTCCCCGCCACCGCGACCACGTTGCCGGCGGCATCAAACACAGGGGCGAAGATGTAGTCGTAGACGCGGCGACCGTTGGTGCCGGTGAACGGAATCTCGCCCCGTATCGGGGCCCTGGTTGCGATGACCTGGGCCAGCTCGCGGTCGTGCATGTCTGCATGCCACTGCTCGTAGCCCAGATCGATCCACGTTTTCCCACGGACGTCCTCGACACCCCAGACCTTCAGGAGTGAGTCGTTGGCGTAGACGGCGCGATGATCGACGCCAAAGATGTAGACGAAATCAGGCGTGTTGTTGAGTGCGGTTTCGTAGATGCGGCGCCGATGTTCGGACTGTGCAGTCATCGCATCCAGCAGCGCCGTCGAGCCGTGGCGCCGCTCGTTCGCCGTGTCCTCCACCTGATGGAGGATGTACTCCACCTCACCGGCGTCATCGAGGATCGGCGTGTTGACCGCTGACCAGCGGCGCTCGACGAAATTGCCGGTAGCAGGATCAAGGATGTCGAATCGCTGCGCGTTGTGGTCCGTCGACCGGGTGCGGATCACGCGCTCGAACGAAGCGGTCAGCGTGGCCACGCTCCCTGGCGCCTGCGGGGATTCGGGAAACAACTCGAAGTACGGACGACCCAGGATATTCCCCGGGTCCACCGAAATCGATCGAAGTTGCCGGGTCATGGCGACCACCGGAAACCCCGGAACCGCGCGCAAGAGAACCGACTCGCCCTGCAGGCTCTCGAAAACGCGGATCAAATTGCGCGAATCCATGGGCGTCGGCTGGGTTGCGGCTGGTTAGGCTACAACAGCGGCCCGTGGTTGGGTGAGGGCCGATATCGGCCAGATGCGGCCGCCGGAATGCCGCACGCTGGCTACCCGTCTGTTCAACGAACCACGGCCACGGCAGGAGGCGTCCACTGCCCGCTGGTGCGGGTGAAGTAGACGGTACCGAACTGTGCGCCGTTGCTCTGCGTGGTCCAGTTGTGCGCCAGCGACAAGCGATAAGAGATGCGGGCGGTCATGGGTTTGCTCCGGTCGTTGCCTTGACCAGCGGCGCCGGATACCAGGCACCGGTCAGGATCGCCTCGTCCGGACCGTAGGTACGGAACGTCAGGTTGTAGTTCTGCCCCTTCGGTGTGGGCAGCCAGTTTCCGTCCGGCGCGTCCTTGGGTTTCCCGGGCGCGAAGTACAGCGTCAGCGAGCCGTCCTTGCCGTACTGCAGCTTGGACTGCTTGTTGATCAGGAAGCGGTTCTTCGGATTGGGGATGACGTGGAACTCCTTTGAGTCCACGGCGATCACCGACCAGAAGTACTTCACGTGGTTCTCGGGCAGCTCGTCCTTGGCGAAGGTCATGGTGTAGGTGTTGCCGCCATCGAGCTTGGTGCCTGTGCCGTCACTGTCTGTCTTGAAGTAGACGACTTCGTCGGTGCTGTTGGCCCAGATGCCGGCCAGGTCGATCAGCGTGCGGGTCTTGAAGTCGTCGCCGTACTTGCCGATTGTCGCCGGCCGGTTCCAGCCGTTCCGGTTGGATCCGGCGGTGCTGAAGGACTTCTGGAAGCCCGGCAGCGTCTGTTCGCGGATTACTTTTTCAACGCGATCGCGCCCGGCCGGGGTCTTTACCTCTTCGGCGACGGCACGCACCTTGGCTTGCAGCGCGTCCATGCCCGCATTGATGTCGGGTTCGCTGTCGAGGGCGATTGCAGCCGAATCGAATGCCTCGGCGCCGGGGAACTTCTCGTTGGTGAATGCCGGCGTCGCCGGCACCGGGTCGATCTTCGGCGTGCCACTGGGCTTGACCTTGATCTGGTGTTGCAGCGCGACTCCCTGCCTGGGATCAGCGCCCAGCTCGACGCGCGCGAGGACGCGCGAGGTCTTGCCTGGCAAGTCGATCCGCACCGCATCGGCGGGGACCTGTACCGCGGCACCTTTCAGGCACATCCAGAAGTCGCCGCTGGGATGATCCGGAAAGTTTCGCTCGTTGATGTTGGCGACTGTCTCGCCCCAGCCGTTGAGGAACTGCACGGTGTAGTAGCGGCCCTTGATCGACGGCACGCTGAAGATCGTGCAGCTGTTCTCGTCGACGGCGACCCAGGCCTCGCTGTAGGCAACGTCCAGGTTCGGGTTGGCCCAGGCCACGCCACCGACTTCGCGGTGCGCGATCTCGTTCCACTTGAAGCCTTCCTTGCCGAAGTCCAGCTGCTCCTGCCTCAGCACGAGCAGGCGACTGAGCAGGTACAGATAGGCGTCGCTGATGTCCTGGTCGGAGACCGCAGGCTGGGCTTCCGCCTTACCGGCGGGTGCACCGCCGCCTGGCTCGGTCTGGTTCTTCCCCTGGCAGCCCGCCAGGGCCATGAAGACAACAAGTAAGAGGCACGCACCTGCATGCATTGGACGCACGACAACCTCCTGTCAATGAAAGGTACCCGGCGAATCCGTCAGCGCGACGGATCACGAGTTAGTTTCATGATGGGGACGTGATGCATGAGTGAGCGCTTGCGTCCGATACCACCAGTGCAACCGGTCAAGGGCGCATCTGGCCATCCCTCAGGCTCTTTGCCACGCGGATGCCTATGGAGTCGTCGCGTGCATCGTGCGCGTATCGCATCCGGTTGGCCGATCGGTAGTCTTTCGGATACGTGCCCCATGAGCCGCCACGTACCACGTGCTTGCTGCAGTCACCGGTCATCTGCGGCTTCCCATCGAGTGGAAGTGCGTCGTAGGACATCGTGGCGCAGTCTTCGATCCATTCGCTGGTGTTGCCAATCATGTCGTGGACACCGAAGGCGTTGGCGCGGTAACTGCCCACCGCAGCCGTGTTCAAGGCGCCGTCGTGACAGGGCGACAGCACGAACCCCGGATAGGCATCTGCCATCGTGGCGTCGCCACCATTGGCATCGGCGCAACCGTCACCCGCCTCGGCTCCCCATGGGTACGCGGTGACTGACCCGGCACGTGCCACGTACTCCCACTCCGCTTCGCTCGGGAGTCGGTAGCCACCCGTTGTCCGGGTATTGAGCCAGTCGACATACGCTCGCGCTTCGTCCCAGCTGACGCACAGGACCGGGTGGTTGTCGGCCTGGATGAATCCGGGGTCCTTCCATGTTGTTTCGACGTCCGGCTGCCAATCCCCGTGATGCCGCCGGTCGGTGATGCATCCGCCCGTGGTGGGTCGGCCGGTGGCACGGACAAAGGCTGCGAACTGGGCTCTCGTGACCTCCACCCTGCCCAACGCGAAGGTTTCGATTGACACCTTGCGTGTCGGACCTTCGTCCTTGCCGCGGCCGGGCTCGGCGTCCGGCGATCCGATGGTGAATGTGCCCGCGGGAATGACCACCATGGGGGTGCAGTCAGCGCAGTCCTGGAAGGTCGCTGTCGCCGCATTGGCGCCGACCGATAGACCAAGCAACAGGACAGCAGATGGCAGGATCTGCACGGGCATGCTCCTCCGGGGTTCCGTTGAAGTATGCGATTCCCGCCCACGAAACCGCTACCCTGTCGCGATGAAGCAGCCTTACGACGCGCTCAGCGGGATTCCTGTCGATCCTGTCACCCTGCTCTACCGGCTTGGCGCCGGTGGGCCCAGCCTGCCCAAGGAACTGGCTGCGGCACGGGCGACCAAGCGCCAGCTAGCGCTGTTGCACGTCGACGTCGATATGTTCCGCTCGATCAACTCGAACATGGGCGAGGCGGTCGGCGACCAGGCGCTGGCGGCGATCGCCCAGCGCCTGCGCAAGGCCATGCCGGACGAGAGCTGGCTGTGGCGGCTCAACAGCGACGAGTTCATCGCCGGCATCCGCTACCTGCCCGGCGAAATCGATGGCGAGGCGCTGGCCGAGATGCTCCGCGACGCCTTCGAGACGCCGCTGTGGATCCCGCCGTATTCGTTGCCGGTAACGCTCTCGATCGGCATCGCGGTGTTTCCCGATCACGCCAACGACGCGCCCTCGCTGCTGGCCAGCGCCGAGCGTGCGCTGCTGGACGTCAAGCGCCAGGGCCTCAACAGCGTCGGCCTGTATTCGGCCACCGCCGACAAGAAGGCACCGAACGACGGCTTCGCCGAGCGCTTCGTCGAGGCGATGGACAACCGCGAGCTGCACCTGTTCTACCAGCCGCTGATCGATGCCCAGGACGGCGGCATGATCGGCTTCGGCGCGCTCCTGCGCTGGGACACGCCCGGCAACGGCCTGCTGCGGGCGAGCCGCTTCCTGGAGATCGTCGAGCGCGTCGGCCTGTCGGCGCAGCTCGGCTCGTGGGTGGCCGAGGCGGCGGCGCGACAGCTGGCGCAATGGCGCGACCGCGGGCTCGACTACCTGACGCTGTCGGTGCACCTGGCCAGCCCGCTGCTGGCGCAGCCGCGCTGCCTCGACGAGATCGGTGAACTGCTGCACCGCTTCAACCTGTCGGGGAAGTCACTGGAGTTCGAGATCTCGGAAAGCGCGCTGGCCCTGGATGCGCACCGGATCCACGACACGCTGGCCGGCCTGCGCGCGCTCGGCGCCACGTTGACGGTGCAGGACTTCGGCCTCGGCGGACTCAGCTTCGCCTCGCTGGCGCAGTATCCGCTGGACCGGCTCAAGATCGACCGCAGCTTCTTCCGCAACGTCGCCAGCGATCCACGCAGCGCGGCGGTCGTGCGCGGCATCATCGCGATGGGCCATCGCCTGGGCATGAAGGTCACCGCCAAGGGCGTGGAGACCGAGGCCGAACTGGGCTTCCTGCGCCGCAATCATTGCGACTACTTCGTCGGCCATCTGTTCAGTCCGCCGTTGCCGGCAGAACAGCTCGACGACCTCATCCGCCGAAGGTTCCTGTTGCCCGGCGCGTTCGCGGCGACACGTCCGGAACGCACGGTGCTTCTGCTGGACGACGAGGAGAACGTGCTGCGTTCCCTCGCCCGCCTGTTCCGCCGCGACGGCTACAACATCCTTACCGCGAGCAGCGTGCGCGAGGCGTTCGACCTGCTCGCCAGCAATGCCGTCCAGGTGATCGTGTCCGACCAGCGCATGCCCGACATGACAGGCACCGAGTTCCTTGCGCGCGTGCGTGACCTGTATCCCGACACCATCCGCATGGTGTTGTCCGGCTATACCGACCTGGCCACCATTACCGAGGCGATCAACCTCGGCGCTATCTACCGTTTCCTGACCAAGCCGTGGAACGACGATGAGCTGCGCGAGCACATCCAGGCCGCGTTCCGCGCGCATGAGCGGCGCGCGGCTGGCGAAGAAGGCTACTGAGGCAGCCGCTCTGCCCTGCCCCGCGCGTCAGGCGGCGCTTGCGTCGCGAGGCTGCACCGTCGGCAACACCACCCGGAACGCACTGCCGGCACCGGGCTTGCTGGTGACTTCGATGCGGCCGTGGTGCTTGGCGATGATGCTGTACGCGATCGCCAGGCCCAGGCCGGTACCGCGGCCGATCGGCTTGGTCGTGTAGAACGGCTCGAAGATGCGCTGCAGTGCGTCCGCCGCGATGCCGCAGCCGCTGTCGGCGATGCTGATCCAGGCTTCGTCGTTCTCGGCACCGGTGGCGATGACGATGCTGCCGCGCTCGGTGATCGACTGGCCGGCGTTGATCAGCAGGTTCATCAGCACCTGGTTGATCTCCGACTGGTGGCACTCCACCAGCGGCAGCTCGCCGTAGTGTTTCTCCAGGCGCACCTTGTACTTCAGGTCGTTCCAGACGATGTTGAGGGTGGATTCCAGGCCGCGGTGCAGGTCGGACGGGCGCATCGCCTCGTCGCGGCCGGTGTGCGAGAAATCCTTGAGGTCGTGCACGATCTTGGTGACGCGCTCGATGCCCTCGCGCGACTCGGCAAGCAGCTTGGGCAGGTCGCCGATGATGAAGTCGATGTCGAGGCGGTCGCGTTTGCCGCGGACCTCCTCGCGGCACGCCACCGGGTCACTGGCCTGCAGCGCGGCCTCGTGGGCCTCGACCAGCGCGAACAGCGCGCCGATGTACTCCTGCAAGGTGCCCAGGTTGGAGTGCACGTAGCCGATCGGGTTGTTGATCTCGTGCGCTACGCCGGCGGCGAGCTGGCCGATCGAGGCCATCTTCTCGGACTGCAGCAACTGCTCCTGGGTACCGGCGAGACGGCGATAAGTGTTCTGCAGCTCGTCGTGGCGCAGCTGCAGCTCGCGCTCGCGTCCGTTGCGGGCCGACAGGTCGTCGAAGGTCAGGAAGCTGCGCATGGTGCCGGCCTGCTCGTCGCAGTGCAGTGCAATCGCCAGCACCATCCCGGAGGCGGACGTGATCTCGCCGTGCCAGCTGCCGCCGCTGCAAGCCAGCGTCCAGGCGTCCGTCGGCAGCAGGGTCAGCAGGAATTCCGGATCGGCGCCGGGCTGCACGCGCTCGGCCAACGCGCGGGTCGCGGCGTTGGCAAGGGTGACGCGGCGTGCGCAGTCCACCAGCATCACTGGATTGTCGGTAACGCTCAGCGCCCAGAGCATGTCGTTGCTCCAGGCCGAAGACGGTTCTGATTTGTCGTGCGTGTCGTGCTGGTTCATCCCACTCCGAGACAGCGCGCCTGCGGGCGGGCGCCAGGCTGTCCGGCGGAATCGTACACGCTCGTCGACTCGATGCGGCCAAGATGACGCAGGGCCCAGTTCACTTCGCGGCGGCGACGCGCGAGCAGCACGCCGTTGGCCTGGTTGAACGCGCGCAGGTCGGTCAGGCGCTGCGCGGCGGCGGCTTCCGGTACCAGCGATTCGGCGCGACGCAGGGCGGCAAGCTTGGCGGCGGTGGAAGCGAGCAAGGCATCGACGTCATGGGCGAGCAGCGCTTCACGCTCGGCCTTCAGCGCTTGCTCTAGCGCGTCCAGCGGTGGGTCGATGATGTTGCTCATGCTTACTTGCTGAGCTGCTGGTCGAGGTCGATCATGCGCGAGGCAATGGCCTGCGCGTCGATGCGGTAGCTGCCATCGGCGATCGCGCTGCGAACGGCGTTGACGCGGGCGATGTCGATGCTGGCCGGGCCGTTGCCCAGCTGGCGCTCGAGCGCCTGCAGGCCTTCAGCCTCGCCGGTCAGGCGGACGCTGTCGGTGGCAGTGGTGGCACCGATCGCCTCGCTGCGCTCGGCGCTGGTACCGGCACGCGTCGTCGCGGACGTCACGGCGGCTTCCGGCGGGCGGGCGGCAGGCAATCCGCCGTCGATCTTGTTGGTCATGGCTCACTCCTGAGTGGCTCGGTCGAACACGGTAACGGCATCACGCAGGGGAACTTGAGCCGCCCCTGTTCAGCTGATTCTCGGGCAACTGCCCTGCCCTTCATGGCGTGCCTCATGGCCAGCCTTTCACGGCACGACCTCGACCACGCCCTGTGCGGTCACCCGGCCACGCAGGACGCGGCGCGAGGCCACGTTCTCCACGGTCACCAGGCCGCCGGCACGGTCCGGCCCGAGGGCGCGGCCCTGCATTCTGACCTCGACGCCGCCGGTGCGCGACACCAGCACCACCGGGTCGCCGCGACGCAACGGGGTGCCCAGCGCGAGGTCGGCCTCGGTCGGCACCAGTCCGGTGGCGAGAGCGCGGTTTGGGATGCGCCCGACCAGTGCGGCCGGGTCGCTGAAGGTTGCACCGTTGGCCCGCCCGATGTCCCGCCGCTGCACCGAGACCTGGCTGGCGGCAATGGCGACACCGCTCGCCGCCGGTGACGTAAGCACCACCACATCGGCTTCGCGGCGCACGCGGACCGGAACGTACAGGCGCCAACCGGGGGAGTCCCCGCAACGCACCTCGGCCGTCCGCGGGCCGGTCGCGACCGCCTGCAACGGCTGCTCACACTGGCTCAGGCGCAGTGCCGGATCGATCACCGCCTGCGCTTCCGCGTCACCGGCGCCGACCGCGGCAATGGCGGCGGCGCGGACCTCGGCCAGTGACTGCGGCGCGATCGCACTGGCGGTCGTGGCGGCGACGGCGATCAAGGCGCCGGCCACGATGAACCGAGCCGCGAACAAGCACGCTGGCGAGCGGAACCGCAACGGTGGAAGGAAGCGCATGGCCGGGATTGCCTCGACGGGCGGACAAGTCATCAATTGCACCCGCGATGCCGTGCAAGCGGCGTGCCACGGCGGCCGCGGGGTCGGGCCTGCCCAGGCGCCACGCCCGGCCGCCTCAAGGAACCCGTCCGCCAGCCGACAACCGGTGCATGAGTCAGGACCTGCTCGACCGCATCGACCAACGCACCCGCCTCGCCGGCCACAACCGGCTGGCGTTGCTGCTCTTCCGCCTTGGCTCGCGTCAGCTTTTTGGCGTGAACGTATTCAAGGTGCAGGAAGTCCTGCCGCGCCCGCCGCTGTTCACCTTGCCGCAGCTGCCGCCGGCCTTCTCCGGCGCGGCCGACGTGCGCGGGCGGACCGTGCCGGTGCTGGACCTGGCGCGCGTCATCGGCCACAGCGACGACGCGGCAGGCGAGCCCAGGTACCTGGTGGTCACCGAGTTCAACCGCTCGGTGCAGGGGTTCCTGGTCGCCGGCGTCGATCGCATCGTCAACATCGCGGTCGAGCAGATCCAACCACCGCCGGAGCTGGGTGGCGACAGCCACTACCTGACCGGCGTCACCCGCCACCAGGGCGAGCTGATCCAGCTGATCGACGTGGAAAGCGTCCTCGCCGAATCGGTGCCGCGGGCCAGCGACGCCGGCAACCTCACCGCCCTGCCCTCGCACGGCGGGCCGCGGGAGGTGCTGGTGGTCGACGATTCGCGCGTCGCCCGCAACCAGATCCGCGCGGTGCTGCAGCAGCTGGGCCTGGAATCGACCCTGCTTTCGGACGGCCGCCAGGCGCTGGACCACCTGCAAGCGCTGGTCCAGTCCGGCCAATCGCCGTGCGACCGCTACGCGATGGTCATCTCCGACATCGAGATGCCGGCAATGGACGGATACACCCTGACGACGGAAATCCGTCGCGATCCGGCCCTTCGCGGCCTGTTCGTGCTGTTGCACACCTCGCTGTCGGGCGTGTTCAACCAGGCCATGGTCGAGCGCGTCGGCGCCGACGATTTCGTGCCGAAGTACTCCGAAAGCGAGCTGGCGCAACGGGTCGCGGCGCGAATCAGCGCGGTCCGCTAAGGATTCCGGGAGCCCGCCGGACACCCCGCCGGCGCCCCGGAACGCTTGCCAGGAAGCGCTCTGGCACATCACTTGCCTGATCCGGGAGGAGAACCCGCCCCCGGAGGGCACATGTCCGACTTCCTAGGCATCCACGGCACCGCGCTGGCCCTGCGCGAGCAGCGCCTGCAGCTGCTCGCGGCCAACATCGCCAACGCCGACACGCCGCACTACCAGGCGCAGGACCTCGACTTCAACGGCGCCCTCCAGGCCGCACTGCAGCCGGCCGCCGCCGCGGGCGGCGATGCGATCGGCGCCGCCGCCTCGTCGGCTCGCTACACCCGCGCGTCCAGCCAGCCCAGCCTCGACGGCAACACGGTCGATGGTGATCGCGAGAACGCCGCGTTCGCGCAGGCGTCGCTGGAGTACCGCGCATCGATGTCGTTCGTCGAATCCAAGGTGCGGTCGATGCTCACCGCGATCACCGGCCAATGACCACGGCGGCCGATAACGGGAGCGCAGTATGAGCAACCTGCCCATCTTCGACGTCGCCGGCTCGGCGATGAATGCGCAGTCGGTGCGCCTGAGCACCGTCGCTTCGAACCTGGCCAACGCCGATTCGGTATCCGGCGATCCCAACGCGGTGTTCCGTGCACGCCAGCCGGTGTTCACCACCGAGACCGTTGCCGGCAATCCGGCGCTGGCAGGCGTGCAGGTCAAGGAAATCACCCAGAGCGACGCCCCCGCACTCAAGCGCTACGAGCCGGGCCATCCGCTCGCCGACGCACAGGGCTACGTGTATGCGCCCGACATCGATCCGGTCGCGCAAATGGTCGACCTGATCTCGGCATCGCGCAGCTACCAGGCCAACGTCGAGGTGTTCAACAGCGCCAAGGAACTCGCCCTCGCCACCCTGAACATGGGTCGCTGACGCGGCCACCAAACGCAAGGATTCCGATGAGCACGATCAGCGGCACCGACACCACTTACTCCTCGCTGGGCTTGCAGACCCCGCAGGCGACGCGCAACAGCTCGCTCGGCCAGGCCGATTTCCTGCGCCTGATGACCGAGCAGTTCAAGAACCAGGATCCGCTCAAGCCGCTCGACAACGCGCAGTTCCTCGGCCAGCTGGCGCAGTTCTCCACCGTGCAGGGCATCGACAAGATGCAGGGCGCGATGGAAGCCGTGGCCAGCGTGATGGAGTCCGACCAGGCCCTGCGCGCGGCGACGCTGGTCGGCCGCGACGCGCTGGTCGAGGCGTCCACGGTCGAGCTCGCGGGCGGCGCCGGAGTCGATGGCGAAGTCACCGCGCCAAAGGCCGGAACGATCACCTTCGAAGTCGTCGACGCCGCCGGCGTTCGCGTGCGGCAAATGGCAGTCGAAGCCGAGGCTGCGGGTGATACGAAATTCAAATGGGACGGCCTCAACGATGCCGGCCAACCCACCCCGGCCGGCCGCTACACGATCCGCGCCACCACCGGCAGCGCTGCCGACAGCGAATCGCTGGCGGTGCGAGTCGCTGCCCGCGTCGACAGCGTCTCGGTCGAGCCGACCGGGCTCGTCCTGAACCTTGCGGGCCTGGGCAGCCATCCGCTGTCGTCGGTCCGTCGCATCGGCTGACCGTGCGGCCTGATCGCCCGGCACTTCTTCCAGGCACTTCTTCGAGGAACACACCATGAGTTTCCGGATTTCGCTCAGCGGCATGAACGCGGCCTCGGCCGATCTCAATGTCACCGCCAACAACATCGCCAACGCCAACACCACCGGCTTCAAGCAGTCGCGCGCCGAGTTCGGCGACGTGTTCGCGCTGTCGCCCTATGGCCTGTCGCGCAATGCCATCGGCGCCGGCGTGCGGCTGGAGAAAGTCGCCCAGCAGTTCGGCCAGGGCAACACCGACTTCACCGGCAAGGCGCTGGACATGGCCCTTTCGGGCCAGGGCTTCTTCACCTTGTCGAGCAACGGCGCAACCGTCTATTCGCGCGCCGGCAACTTCGGGCCCGACCCTGATGGTTTCGTGGTCAACCCGGCCGGCCAGCGCCTGCAGGTGTTCCTGCCCAATGCCGGCGGAAACGGCTTCGACACCGGCCGCATGGGCGATCTGCAACTGTCCACCGGCGACTCGCCGCCGCAGGCGACTACCGAGGTCGAAGTCGGCACCAACCTGCCCGGCAACGCGACACCGCCGACGCTCGCGCCGTTCGACCCGAACGAGCCGCTGAGCTACAGCCACACCACGTCGCTGACCGTCTACGATTCGCTCGGCGCGCCGCATACGCAATCGCTGTACTTCATCAAGACCGCCAACCCGAACGAGTGGCAGCTGCATACCCAGGTCGATGGCGTTGCCGTCGGCACGCCGCAGACGCTGCAGTACTCGTCGACCGGCACCTTGACCACGCCTGCTGCCCCCGGCCGCATCGTGCTGCCGCCCTACACGCCCGCCGGTGGCGCGGCGCCGATGGCGCTCACCCTGGATATCGGCGACTCGACCCAGTATGGCAAGGCATTCGGTGTCTCTGCGCTGGTGCAGGACGGCTACACCACCGGCCGCCTGACCGGCATCGAAGTCTCTCCGGAAGGCGTCGTCAATGCGCGCTACACCAACGGCGTGTCGACGCCGCTGGGCCAGGTCGCACTGACCACGTTCGCCAATCCGCAGGGCCTGCAACCGCTGGGCGACAACGGCTGGGCGGAGACGTTCGAATCTGGCCAGGCCCGCCGCGGTGGCGCCGGCACGTCGGAGTTCGGCCTGGTCCAGGGCGGCGCGCTGGAGGCATCCAACGTCGACCTCACCGAGCAGCTGGTCAACATGATCACCGCGCAGCGCAACTTCCAGGCGAACTCGCAGATGATCTCGACCCAGGACCAGATCACCCAGACCATCATCAACATCCGCTGACGTAGCAGGCCGCGACCGCCATGGACAAGAGCCTCTACATCGCGATGACCGGCGCCAGCGCAACGCTGCGGGCGCAGGCACAGGTGGCGCACAACCTCGCCAACACCGACACCGTCGGTTTCCAGGCGACGTTGAACGGTACCGTCGCCGCGCCCGTGGCCGGCGCCGGCCTGCCCTCGCGCGTGGCGACGATCGCACGCGACATGGGCGTCAGCAGTGCCGCCGGTTCGATCACCAACACCGGCAACGCACTCGATGTCGCGCTGCATGGCGATCGCTGGCTGGCGGTGCAGGACAGCGCCGGCGGCGTGGCCTACACCCGCGCCGGCGACCTCAAGATCAGCCAGAACGGACTGCTGACCACCGGCAGTGGCTTGCCGGTGCTCGACCAGTCCGGCGCACCGATGTCGATCCCGCCGAACGATGCGCTCCACATCGCCGGTGACGGCACCGTCTCGATCGTGCCGCAGGGCCAGCCCGCTTCGACCATGGCCAGCGTCGGCCGCCTGCAGATCGTCACCGCCGCCACGCGCGACCTGGTCCGCGGCGAGGACGGCCTGATGCACGCCGCACCCGGCTCGGCCGCTCCCGCTCCGGCGGCAGGCACCGCGCTGACTGCCGGCGTGCTCGAAGGCAGCAACGTCGACGGCACCGGGATGCTGGTGTCGATGATCCAGCTCTCGCGCCAGTTCGAGATGCAGGTACGGGTCTTGCATAGCGGAGATGAGAGCGCGCGCTCGGCCAATTCGTTGTTGTCGTCGCGCTGATCGATCCACCCGTTGCAACGCCCCACTCCACTTTTTCATTGCCCCGATACGAGAACCCGCCATGACCCAGGCTCTTTGGATCGCCAAGACCGGCCTCGACGCGCAGCAGACGCGCATGGCGGTGATTTCCAACAACCTCGCCAACACCAACACGACAGGCTTCAAGCGCGACCGCGCCAGCTTCGAGGACCTGCTGTACCAGACCGTGCGCCAGCCCGGCGGTGCCTCGTCCGAGCAGACCCAGTTGCCGACCGGACTGTCCACCGGTACCGGCGTGCGCGTGGCCGCGACGGCGAAGGAATTCACCCAGGGCAACCTGGCGCAGACGGGCGGCGCACTCGATGTCGCGATCGACGGCCGCGGGTTCTTCGAAGTGCTGATGCCCGACGGCACCACCGCCTACACCCGCGATGGCAGCTTCAAGCCCAGCCCGCAGGGTGAGCTGGTCACCAACTCCGGTTACCCGGTGCAGCCCGGCATCCAGATTCCAGAAGGTGCCGAGAGCGTCACCATCGGCGCCGACGGCACCGTCAGCGTCAAGCTCGTCGGCCAGGCCGGCGAAGTGCAAGTCGGTTCCTTGACGCTTGCCGACTTCGTCAACCCGGCCGGCCTGCAGGCGCGCGGCGAGAACCTCTACGTCGAGACCAGCGCCAGCGGACCGGCGCAGAGCGGCGCACCCGGCCAGGGCGGCGCCGGCACGCTGGTGCAGGGTTCGCTGGAAGGCTCCAACGTCAACGTCGTTGAAGAGCTGGTGTCGATGATCGAGACCCAGCGTGCCTACGAGACCAACGCCAAGGCGATCTCGACCACCGACTCGATGCTCGCCTTCCTCAACAACAACCTGTGACGACGCCGATGAAGACCTCATTCGCCTGCGTGCTGCTGCTGACCCTGACCGGATGCGCGAGCCTGGTCGGCGACGTGCGTCCGTTCGCGGACGTGCCGGTAGCGCTGGCGGCTCCTGCCGCCGCGGCGACGATGTCCGGTGGCGGTGCCGGTTCGATCTTCGCCGGCAGCAGCCCGGGCAACCGCGGTCTGCGGTTGTTCCAGGACAACAAGGCGCGCGAGGTCGGCGACCTGCTGACCATCGTGCTGGTCGAGAACACCCGCGCCAAGACCAACGCAAAGACCGCCGTGAGCAAGGACTCGAACCTGGCAATGGCGGCACCGACGATCTTCGGCCAGGACATCACCTACAACGGCAATCCACTGCTGCAGGCCGAGATCGAGGGCAAGCGCAAGTTCGGCGGCGCCGGCGACAGCGCGCAGAGCAACCAGCTCGATGGCGACATCACCGTGACCGTGGTCGAACAGCTCGGCAACGGCAACGTGCGCGTGGCCGGCGAGAAGCAGGTCCGGCTGAACCAGGGCGATGAGCTCGTCCAGGTTCAAGGAATCGTGCGCATTGCCGATATCGGTCCCGACAACCGCGTCACGTCCGACCGGGTCGGCGAGGCGCGGATCGTCTATGGCGGTCGCGGCACGCTGGCGCGCTCGAACGCGATGGGCTGGCTTGGACGCTTCTTCAATTCCGCCGCGTTCCCCTACTGAGCACTGCGAACCATGCGCCCGTCCATCTCGTCCTGCATCGTCTTCGCCCTGGCAGCGCTGCTGGCCTGTTCGGTCACGCCTGCTCGCGCGGAGCGGATCAAGGATCTTGCCCAGGTCGCCGGTGTACGCGGCAACCCGCTGGTCGGTTACGGCCTCGTCGTCGGCCTGGATGGCAGCGGCGACCGCACCAGCCAGACGCCCTTCACCGTGCAGAGCCTCAAGACGATGCTCGACCAGCTCGGCGTGACCATTCCGCCGGGCGTGAATCCGCAGCTCAAGAATGTTGCCGCGGTGGCGATCCAGGCCGAGCTGCCGGCGTTCGCCAAGCCCGGCCAGACCATCGACGTCACCGTGTCCTCGATCGGCAATGCCGGTTCGCTGCGCGGTGGCAGCCTGCTGATGGCACCGCTGCGCGGCGCCGATGGCGAGATCTACGCGATCGCACAGGGCACGCTGGTGGTCAGCGGCCTGGGCGCAGCCGGCCGCGACGGCTCGCGGATCTCGGTCAACGCCCCCAACGGCGGCAGCATTCCCAACGGTGCGATCGTCGAGCGCGCCGTCGCCGGTGCCGCCTCCAATGGCGTGGTCACGCTCAACCTGCACGAGTCCGACTTCACCACCGCCGCGCGCATCGTCAGCGCGGTCGATGGCGCGTTCGGCGGCGGCACGGCCCACGCGCTCGACGGCGTCACCATCGAGGTCACGCCGCCGGGCGGCGACCGGATCGCATTCCTGTCGGCACTGGAAACGCTCGACGTCAATCCGGGCGCGGCCGCGGCCAAGGTCATCGTCAATGCGCGCACCGGCACGGTCGTCATGGGGGGCCAGGTCACGGTGCTGCCGGCAGCGGTCTCGCACGGTTCGCTGACGGTATCGATCACCGAGAACGCCCAGGTCAGCCAGCCCAATGAATTCGGTCGCGGCAACACCGTCGTGACCCCGCAGTCCACGGTCGAGACCCACCAGGACGGCGGCCGCATGTTCCTGTTCGCCGGTGGCACGTCGCTGGAGTCGATCGTCCGCGCGGTCAATGCCGTTGGCGCGGCGCCGGGCGACATCGTCGCGATCCTGGAAGCGCTCAAGCGCGCCGGGGCGTTGCGCGCCGAGCTCGAGGTGATCTGAGTTCGCACTCGGAAGCCCTCATGCGCCTGCCCGCCACCCACGCAATCGCACTGGAACCGTCGACGGCCACGCCGCACGCGCGAGTCGAGAAGGCTGCGCACGAGCTGGAGGCGCAGTTCGCGCAGATGCTGATCAAGTCCATGCGCAGCGCCAGCTTCGGCAATCCGCTGATGGGCGAGAACAGCACCTATCGCGACATGTACGACCAGCAACTCTCGCGTGAGCTGACCAAGGGCCGTGGACTCGGCCTGGCCCCGATCATCATGCGCCAGCTGGAAGGCCGCACGGCCGCACCGGCAGCGACCGATGGCATGGCACCGACGTCCTATGCCCTGCCCTCGCCGGGCGCGTCTTTACCGCTGCTGCCTGAGATGTCCGCCGGAGCGCTGCCGCTCGCACCTTCGGCCTCGGGTGTGTCGATGCCGGCATTGCCAGCGATCGATGCACCTGTTGCGCCTGCGGCCGACGCTGTGGCCGCCTGCCCGCCTGACGCACCCCTGGATTGCAGCAGTCCCGAGGCGTTCGTGCGCTCGATCTGGCCGCACGCGCAGAAGACCGCCGCAGAACTGGGCGTGCCGGCCAAGGCGCTGGTCGCGCAGGCCGCATTGGAGACCGGCTGGGGCCGGCGTCTCGCCGGCAGCGAAGGCGGCGCGTCATCGCAGAACCTGTTCGGCATCAAGGCCGGCAGCCGCTGGAACGGCCAGCGCGTGAACTCCAGCACCCACGAATACGTCGACGGCGTGCGCCGCAACGAACGCGCCGATTTCCGCGCGTACGCATCGACCGCCGACAGCTTCGCCGACTACGCACGCGTGATCGGAAACCCGCGCTACGCCTCCGCGCGCGGCGCCGGTGACGACGTCCATGGATTCGCCAGCGCGCTGCAACAGGCCGGCTACGCCACCGACCCGTCCTACGCCGCCAAGATCACCGCGATTGCCGACGGCGCCACGCTCAACCGCGCACTGGCGACCTTGCCAGGCGCAGGCGCCACCGGCCTGAACAGTTACGCCACCGCCACGACGGGAACGCCTTCGGGCGGCAAGGGATAAGCCATGTCTGGAGTGCTCTCCACCGGAACCTCCGCCCTGCTCGCATTCCAGCGCGCACTGGGCACGGTCGGCCATAACGTCGCCAATGTCGCCACGCCCGGCTACAGCCGCCAGCGCGTCGAGTTCGCCGCGCGTCCCGGCCAGGCCAATGGCCCCGGCTACATCGGCCAGGGCGTGGACGTGGCCAAGCTGCAGCGCCTCGCCGATGGCCTGGTGTTCGCGCGCCAGGTCGACAGCAGCGGTGAACTCGGCCGCCTGCAGCAGCTGTCGACGATGGCCGGCCGCATCGACAAGCTCGTGTCCGATTCGGCCACCGGGCTGTCGACGCCCTGGTCGGCGTTCTTCAATGCCGCCAAGGGTGTCAGCGCCGATCCGACATCGCAGGTCGCGCGCAGCCAGATGCTTGCGGCCGGCGAACAGCTCGCTGGCCGCTGGCGTTCGCTCGACGGCCAGCTGTCCTCGCTCGAGGGCGAAACCGATCAGCGCATCAGCGACAAGGTCGGCGATGCCAACCGCCTCGCCAGCGAGATCGCCGCGCTCAATCGCGACATCGCCACCGCCGGCAGCAATGTCGCGCCCGACCTGCTCGACGCACGGGCGTTGCGCATCGACCAGCTCGCATCGCTGGTCGGCGCCGAGACCGTCACCCAGGACGACGGTTCGATCAACGTGTTCACGCCGGGCGGTCAGCCGCTGGTCCTTGCCGACCGCTCGATGAAACTGACCACGGTCGCTGATCCGTATCGTCCCGATCGCCTCCAGGTCGCCGTGGAAGGCAGCGGCGGCACGGTGCGCCTGCCGCAGTCGGCCGTCGCCGGCGAACTGGGCGGCCTGGTCGAGTTCCGCGATCGCGTCCTCGACCCGGCACGCGCCGAACTCGGCCGCCTCGCCACCGCATTTGCCGACAGCTTCAATGCCGCGCATCGCGCCGGCGTCGACTACAACGGCGACCCCGGCCGTGACTTCTTCACGATCGCACCGCCGCGGGTCGATGCGAATGCCGGCAATACCGGCAACGCGACCATGAGCGCGAGCGTCAGCGACGTCGGCGCGCTCAAGGGCAATGATCTGGTGCTGCGCTTCGATGGCGCCTGGAAAGCCGTGCGCGCCGACACCGGCGAAGCAGTGCCGATGACCGGCACCGGCACCGCTGCCGATCCGTTCAAGGTCGCCGGCATGTCGCTGGTGGTCGGCGGTACACCGGCGGTGGGCGACAGCCTGACGCTGCGCCCGACCGCCGATGCAGCCGGCAGCCTGCGGATGGCCATCACCGACCCGTCGCAGATCGCGGCAGCGTCGCCGCTGCAGGTCAAGGGCGACACGACCAATCTTGGCAACGCACGCGCGTCCGCGGCCAAGGTCACCGACCCGACGGCATTCGCGTCATTCGCGGGTGCGACGGTCGAGTTCATCGATGCGACGCAATACACCATCAACGGCGCCGGTCCGTATCCGTACACCGCCGGCCAGGCCATCGGTGATCCGGCGGCGGGCTGGTCCGTGACGCTGAGTGGCACGCCCGCTGCCGGTGACAGCTTCTCGCTGGCGCGCACGCCGCCGCGATCGAGCGACAACGGCAACGCGCTCGCGCTCGCCTGGCTCGACCAGAAGGGCGTGCTGGACGGCGGCACTCAATCCCTCACCGCCGGCCTGAGCGGATTGACCGCGCGTGTCGGCGGCGACGCCCGCCACGCCAAGCTGAGCCTGGAAGCGCAGACCGCGATCAACGACCAGGTCATCGCCGAGCGCGAGTCGCTCAGCGGCGTCAATCTCGACGAGGAAGCCGCCGACATGATGCGCTTCCAGCAGGCCTACCAGGCCGCCGCGCAGGTGATCACCACTGCCGACAACATGTTCCAGACGCTGCTGTCGGCCGTGAGCCGCTAAGGACTGACATGACATTGCGCATCTCCACCGCCGGCCTGCACATGCAGGGATTGAACGCCCTGATGCTGCGCCAGCAACAAGTCGCACGTACCCAGCAGCAGCTGGTCACCGGCAACAAGCTTGAACAGGCCGCGGACGATCCGACCGGCATGGCGCAGGCGCAGCGACTCGACCACGCCCTGGCCACGCTCGAGCAGCATGGCAAGGATGCAGGTTTGCTCGAACACCGCCTGCGTTCCCAGGAGCAGGCACTGAGCGATGTCGGCAGCCATCTGACGCGTGCACGCGAACTGGCGATCCAGGCCAACAGCCCGGTGCTGTCCGACCCCGACCGCAAGGCCATCGCCGACGAGCTGCGCTCGATCCGCAGCGAAATCCTGAGCATCGCCAACCGCGAGGACGGCGCAGGCCGGCGTTTGTTCGCCGGCGGTCGTGACGGCGTCATCCCGTTCGCCGATGCCGCCGGCACCGTTACCTATGCCGGCGACGACGGCCGCAACCTGATCGAGGTCGCGCCCGACCTGACTGTCGCCGACACCGATCCCGGCAGCGATGTATTCATGCGCGTGCGTACCGGCGATGGCATCGCGCGCGGCGTTGCCGGCGCCGCCAATACCGGCACCGGCGTGCTGCAGGCCAGCGCGATCACCGACCACGCCGCCTGGGGCGGCCGCTCGCTGCGGGTGGAGTTCACCGCGGCCGATACCTACCGCGTCGTCGATGCCGCCGGCACGGTGCTCGCCACCGGCGCCTACACCACCAACAGCACGATCAGCGCCGGTGGCGTGCAGGTCACTCTGACCGGTGCGCCCGCGGCAGGCGATACGTTCACGGTAGAACGCGCGCCGGTGCGCGATGTGTTCGCCACCCTCGAGAGCCTGGCCGACGTGCTCGACACGCCGGCGACCAGCCCGGCCGAACGCGCCCGCCGCGGCAATGCGCTGGGTGCGGCGCTGGGCGACATCGAAACGGCACAGGATCACATGCTGGCGGTACGAGCCGGCACCGGCACGCGCCTGGCCTCGCTCGACAACGCCGCCGACGTGCGCGGCGCCGACGACCTGACCCTGTCGGAATCCCTGTCGCAGTTGCGCGACGTCGACTATGCGGAAGCCGCCAGCCAGCTCACGCTGCAGCTGACGGCGCTGGAAGCGGCGCAGAAGACCATGTTGCGGGTCCAGTCGCTGTCCCTGTTCGACAAGATGTAGGCGTGCGGAACGATTTTTGGTGATCGGGTGATTTCGGCCCTAAAGCTTGACAAGGGGGCGCCGTTATAGATCACAGCAGCGGCGCTAGGCCCACCGGCCAACACCCTGCGAAAGCCGGAGAGGCTGTCGCCGCCGGATCCAACCTTCCAGGAGCACGCACACATGCAAGTCATCAACTCCAACATCATGTCGTTGAACGCGCAGCGCAACCTGTCGACGTCCGGTTCGCAGCTCGCCACCAGCCTGCAGCGCCTGTCCTCG
>DATDBK010000106.1:0-10329 GCA_036524935.1 Lysobacter sp.
GGCTCGATCTGTCCACGATCACGCAGGCCAAGCTCGACGCCGTGGCCAGAGAGTTGAACGGACGGCCACGGAAGACGCTAGGCTACGAAACACCGGCCGAACGATTTCAACAATCCGTTGCATCGACCGGTTGAAACCGCAACCAAGAGCGGACACTCGCCAATCGCTAGTTCGACCGGCTTGTCGCGTTGTTTTCCGGCATCGTCATCCCCGGCGTCCATCCGCTCGCTTGGATGATCGCCTTCGGGTCTTTCAGCTCGATGAGCTGCTTCAGCGCTGCCTTGCGGTCGTCGGAGTGCAGGTAGTACGCCTTTGCAATGCGGTAACCGACCCAGTAACCCATGTCGTAGGGCTCATCCGAACCGGGTCGGTAGTTGTACGCCCATTTCGACAGGTCGGTACTGTCCATGTCGCGGACGAATGCCGTTTCGATCTCGGCTTCCCTGCCCTTGGTCCAGCGAGTCAGACCCGGATTGCCGACGTTGCCGGACGTCAGTTCCGCGATCAGCTCGGCTACGCCTTCCAGCAGCGATACTCGCAGTACCGTCACGTTCGGGTCGCCTTCCTCGAACTCGGAACCGGGTTGCTGGATGTGCCCGTACTCGTGCGCGATGACATGGACGAAGCGGTCCTCGAGGTCGGGGTTCATGAAGTTCGCCGCGCATAGCGCTTCGAGGCCGATGTACAGGCCGTCCCGATTGGCCGTGCCCACCGGTTTACCGCGCCCGACGACGATGGCCACAGGAGGAAATCGGGCCTCGGGGTAAAGGTCGGCGAAGTTCGCGAACGATGCGGTCAGTCGCGTCTTCACCGCTGGAAGCACGGCCATGCAGGCCTTTGCTTTCTCGTAGATCGCGGGGTCTTTCGCAAGGCGGTCAGCTATGCTCTGCGCGGTCACGCGGCGCAGCCTGGCAAACTCGATCAAGCTGGGCGTCGCCTTGTCCAGGTAGTCCCGCTCAAGCTGCTCGATCGTCGGTTTGCCGCTGGTGGCGTCATACAGGTCGTAGAAGCGGGCGACGTCGGTGGTAAGGATCTGCGGTCCATTCGCCGGTCGGGCTTGTACACCGGTGGAGATTGCTAGGGCTGCAAGCGATGCGAGCAAGCGCGACGGTCGAGTCATTGAACGGTGCTCTCGGGGGGCCGGTGACGATCATGCCAAGGCGCATGGCATGCCGGGAGGTCCTAAAGTCACGTGCGGGACCGTTCTCCTCCAGCAACCGCACGCGTCAACCGTCCGCCAAGGGTCGGAAGCGGACATTATCACCAGCAGTGGCGACCGCCCTGCCCCAATGACCACTTTCGGCCATTTGCTGACACACAGCAGGCAAGTCCGTCGAGGAGCCATTAACGGCTCCGACGGACGTTTGACAGGCCTAATTCGCGGCTACGCGCGATGCGTCGATAAATCACCTTCGCAACCGCTTCCGGGCTCGACACCATCGGTACGTGGCCAGTGGGCAATTCGGTTGTGGTGGCGCAGATCTTCTTGGCGAGCGCACTGCGCGCCGGGGTCGATCATGCGGTCCTGGCTGGCGACGATGTACCAAGACGGCTTATCCGTCCACGCGGCGACGGTAACGCGCTGTTCGAACGCGGCCCTCGGATTCGAGTCCGCCGCGGACAATCCCCTGGTTTCCGCGCTGCCACCTTACCTGTGCCTACCGCTGGATCAGCTTAGGGGTACGGGACCACTGCTGGAGCTGCTGTTCGAGGAAGCCTTCGAGCAGCGCTGCGGCGCCGCGAAATGCTCGGCCGGCTGTTCGAACTGGTGCTGATCCAGGCGCTGGGCCGCCAGATGGAGAGCGAGGACTGCAAGCCGGGCTGCGACGCACCATCACCGCTATCCACGAACGACCGCGCGAGCCGTGGACGCTGGAAGACGCGGCGGCGGCAGCCGGCATGTCCCGCAGTTCGTTTGCACAGACCTTCCGTGCAACCGTGGGATGCACCCCGGGGGAGTACCTGCAGCGATGGCGGACCCAACTCGTGCAGAAGGGACTGCGCAGTGGGAAGTCGCTGAAGATGCTGGTGGCGGACGTCGGCTATGCAAGCGAGTCAGCGTTGTCGCGGGCGTTCAATGCGCAGGTCGGCGTGGCGCCGAGGGAGTGGCGCGGACGCACCGCGCGGTAAACCGCGGCCTAGCTCGGCTACTCAGACGTGCTTCGATCCAAAAGACAGTCGATAAAGGCACGAAGCGCAGCGGGCTGATGCTGCCTGTGCGGGTAGTAGAGGAAGAGGCCTGGGCGCGAAACCGACCACTCCGCGAGCACGCGAACCAGCCGTCCCTGCGCCAATAGCTCAGCCACCCCGTCTTGCTCGAAGTGATAGGCGATGCCGAGCCCGTTCAGCGCAGCCGCAACACCAATATCTGCGTGATTGGTGACGACAGGACCGTCGACGGCTACTTCAATCCGCTGTCCCCGCTTGTTGAACTCCCACCGGTAGTTCCTGCCGTCGGCCTGTAGCCGCCAGTTGATGCATGCATGGTTGTGCAGGTCGGTGGGTGACTTGGGTATGCCGTGCCGCGCGAGGTATTCCGGAGAGGCCACTGCGACCATGTTGAGATCGGGCGTAAGGCGGACGGCCACCATGTCCTTCTCGAGCTGACCGCCTACCCGGATGCCGGCATCAAAGCGGCCATAGACGATGTCGGCCAGCGTGTCGTCGACAACGATGTCGAGCATTACGTCGGGATTTGCCTGATGGAACCTGGCCAGCCGTGGCGCGATAAGGGTTCTCGCCGCCATCCCAAGCGTGTTGATGCGAACCGTGCCGCGCATCTGGCCGGTCGACTCGCTCGCTTCGGCGACCGCGACACCCATTTCTCGAAACAGCGGCGCGATCTGCCGATAGAGCTTCTCGCCAGTCGCTGAGGGCGCGACGCTGCGGGTGGTCCGATTCAGGAGCCGAGCGCCGATGCGGCTTTCGAGCTGCCTGATGGTCTGGCTGAGCGCAGAGGGCGATAGGCCCAGGTGCTCTGCCGCGCGGGCGAAGCTCTGACGCTCCACGACGGCCACGAAGGCCTTGAGTTCCGCAAATTCGGAGCCGCGCATTGTGTACTGATCCCTACATAGCCTGATCAGATAATAGGTGATTCTTTTACCTTGGTAGACGCCTCACTCTAGCTCCGGACACCACACCGGAGCATTGCCATGAAAGACTTGAACCTGCCGGAGCCGATCGCGGCCTACTTCGAAGCCGATCGCCAGGATGGCCAGGCCGTCGCCCGCTGCTTCACCAAGGACGGCCTGGTCCTGGACGAAGGCCACACCCATTCGGGCCTCGCCGCGATCGAAGCCTGGAAGACCGACTCGACGTCCAAGTACACGTACACCACCAAGCCCCACACGCTGGAGACGCAGGGGCGCAGCTACATCGTTACCAGCCAGGTGTCGGGCGACTTCCCGGGCAGCCCGCTGGACCTGCGTTATCGCTTCACCTTGGAGCGCGGCAAGATCGCCTCGCTGGAGATCGCGCCATGAGCTTCGATCTCTCGCTGGCGGGCAAGCGCGTCCTTGTCACCGGCGGCACGCGCGGCGTCGGCGCCGCCGTCGTCGAGCTGTTGTCCACGCTGGAAGCCCGCATCGTGGCGACCGCGCTCTCCGAGCCGAAGCAGCCCATTGCGGGGCCGCACTACGTGGCCGCCGATCTGGCCACGGCCGAGGGTGTCCGCGCGGCGGTGGAGGCGGCACAGCACCATCTCGGTACTGTCGACATCCTGATCAACGTGGTGGGCGGGTCGTCTGCACCCGCGGGCGGCTTCGCCCGGCTGGTCGATGCCGAGTGGGCGAAGGCGCTCGACCTAAACCTGATGTCGGCCGTGCGGATGGATCGCGCCTTGCTGCCTGCGATGATCGCGCAGGGATCCGGCGTGATCCTGCACGTGACGTCGATCCAGCGCCTGCTGCCGCTGCATGACTCAACGATCGCCTATGCCGCCGCGAAGGCCGCGTTGTCGACCTACAGCAAGGCGCTGTCCAAGGAAGTCACGCCCAAGGGCGTGCGCGTGGTCCGTGTCTCGCCAGGCTGGATCGAGACCGAAGCCTCGCTCGCGTTCCTCGGCGGGATCGCGGCCAACGCCGGCACGGATTACGAAGGTGCCAAGCAGATGGTCATGAACGCGCTGGGCGGCATTCCGCTGGGGCGCCCGGCCAAGCCGTCCGAGGTGGCCGACCTCATCGCATTCCTGGTCTCTCCCCGGGCCGCGTCCATCTCGGGATCGGAACACACGATCGACGGCGGCACCGTGCCAACGGTGTAAGGCCCGCCGCCCTCCGACGACCTCCCTGCCCGCCGGCGTACCGGCGCGCAGACCCGGCAGGCGATCGAGGCGAGAACGTACGCACGATCAAGTTATTACGTAACCGATAGTGCTGGATGGGCCTGCAAAGTACTCCTGCCGGCCAACGCCGCACTCCGAACGCCACCGGCCGCTGCCCGAGGACACGACCATGTTCAAGCTCATCCCCGCCCTGCTCGCCACCGCCCTGGCCGCCAGCCTGTCTCCCTCCGCCCATGCCACCGATGCCGCCCGCTACAGCGGTGAGGTGAAGAACGTAGTGCTGGTGCACGGCGCCTTCGCCGACGGTGCCGGCTGGCGCCCGGTGTACGCCGACCTCATCGCGCGCGGCTATCGCGTGTCCATCGTGCAGAACCCGCTGACCTCGCTCGCCGACGATGTGAACGCGACGAAGCGCGTGCTCGACCGTCAGGACGGCCCCGCCATCTTGGTCGGGCATTCGTGGGGCGGCACGGTGATCACCGAAGCCGGCGTGCACGACAAGGTTGTCGGCTTGGTCTATGTGTCGGCGCTGGCGCCGGACGCGGGTGAAACCACGGCGCAACAGTACAAGGGGTTCGCACCGACGCCTGAGTTCGTGATCGAGACCAGCGCCGATGGCTACGGTTTCATCAGCCCGGCCAAATTCAAGGCCGGCTTCGCGCACGACACCACCGATGCCGACGCTGCATTCCTGCGCGATTCGCAAGTGCCGATCAACATGTCCGCGTTCGGCACCACGCTGACGAATGCCGCGTGGCGCAGCAAGCCCAGCTGGGCGGTGATCGCCACCGAAGACAAAGCCTTCGACCAGGCCATGCTCATCCACATGGCCGAGCGCATCAATGCGCGCATCACCAAGGTCTCCGCCAGCCACGCGGTCTTCATGACCCAGCCCAAGGTGGTGGCCGATACGATCGACCGCGCGGCGAAGGACGCCGCCCGACAGGCGAAGTAAGCACCTCGAAGGCGCGACGGCCGGCATCTGCCGCCGCCGCGTCCGACGTCTCGCCCCCTGCACCACCTTCCCCACGATGGGCAGCGTCATCCGTGCTGCCTGACGGTCCCACGTCGCCCGGAGTTTCTGCAGCCATGCCCACCTCTTCCCCCACCGTCCTCACCTACGCCACCGATCTGCAACATTTGGGGCGCTATGACTTCATAGTCTGTGGCGCGGGTCCCGCAGGCTGCGCCCTCGCCGGCAGACTCGCCGAGAATCCTGCCGTGCGCGTCCTGCTGATCGAAGCGGGCGGCGCCGATGAGTTGCCGGAGATCCTCGAGCCGACGCAGTGGCCACTGAACCTCGGCTCCGATCGCGACTGGGCGTTCGTCGCCGAGCCCAATCCGCATCTCCATCAGCGCGCCATCCCGCTGAACATGGGCAAGGTGTTGGGCGGCGGCTCCAGCATCAACGTGATGGTGTGGGCGCGCGGGCACCAGAGCGACTGGGAGCACTTCGCCCAGGAAGCCGGCGACGAGGCCTGGGGCTATCGTGCGGTGCTCGACATCTACCGGCGCATCGAAGACTGGCGCGGTCTGCCCGATCCCACCCGGCGCGGCGCCGGCGGGCCGGTGCATGTGGAGACTCCGCCGCATCCCCAGCCCGTGGCCATCGCTATGGTCGAGGCAGCGAAAGCCCTCGGCATGCCAACCTTCGACAGCCCGAACGGCGTGATGATGGAAGGACGCGGTGGCGTCGCACTCAACGACCTGATCGTGAAGTCCAGCCGGCGCTCGTCGATCTTCCGCTCCTACATCTTCCCAAAGCTGGGGCAGCGCAACCTGACGGTGATGATCAACGCGCAGGTCAGCAAGCTCGTGTTCAACGGCACCACCGTTGTCGGCATCGAGGTGCTGCAGGGCGGTCACCGCACGCGCATCACCGCCGAGCGCGAGGTGATCCTGTCGATGGGCACGATCAATACGCCCAAGCTGCTGATGCAATCGGGCATCGGTCCGGAAGACGACTCTGTCGCCGCATGGCATCAAGATAATCCAGTCGCTGCCCGGCGTCGGACGGAACCACCAGGACCACGTGTCCTTCGGCTGCCTGTTCGAGGCGAACGCGCCGGTAGGCGTGGGCAACGGCGGGTCGGAGGCCACGCTGTACTGGAAGACGGATGCTGCACTCGAGGCGCCCGACGTCTTCCATTGCCAACTGGAGTTTCCGGTACCGACGCCGGAAACCGCGCATCGTGGCGCGCCCGAGCACGGCTGGATGACATTCGCCGGGCTATCGCATCCGAAGAGCCGCGGCTCGTTGCACCTCACGAGTGCGGAGGCGAGCGCGCCCGTCCGCATCGAAGCGAACACGCTGTCGCATCCCGACGATCTGCGCGGCGCGGCGGTGACCATCGCGTTGGCCCGGGAGATGGCGCACGCTTCACCGTTCAAGCGGCTGCTGAAGCGCGAGGCCATGCCGGGGAATCTGTCGCCGTCCGACTTGGAAGCCTACCTCCGCGACGCGGCGGTGACCTTCTGGCACCAGGCCTGCACGGCGAAGATGGGGCGCGACACGATGTCGGTTGTCAACGGCAACCTACAGGTCTACGGCATCGACCGGCTGCGGATCGCGGACGCATCGATCATGCCCAACGTGACAAGTGGCAACACCATGGCGCCGTGTGTCGTCATTGGCGAGCGGGCCGCGGAGATCATCAAGAAGGCGCATGGGATTTGAGTATTGATGCGATGCCCGCTATCGGCCAGGAGCAGTCGTTCGCCACCGACCGCCGTGTGGAGAGTCGCGCCTCCGTTTGGAGCAACGAACCTGCTTCGCTTGGGCGAATATGACCAAACGGTCGCTTCAGCGCAACAAACCGCGGGCCGCAATAAGTTGTTTTGATCTGGCGAGCACCTTCTCTGTGACGCGCCACTGCTCTCCGTCCCGGGTAATTAGGCCCTTCGCTTCGAGGCTGCGCTGCGTGCATTCGGTCAGTGCCTCGCGCTCCCACTTGAAGAGCGGTCGCCGGTTCAGGAGCGCAAGCAGCGCCGCACGCTCGTTCGGGGACAGGCTCTGGAATGCCAGCGTGAAACCAGCGCGCCTCAGAGTCTCCGCCGCGATCAAACGAGCACCTGCCGCGTCTGACGCAGATACTGGAAAGCGTCCTCTTCTGTCTTGGCGTCGATCATGTAGATCGGACGCTGGCCATTCGGGCAGAGCAGTCGTGGTGTCGTGCCGAACAGACGACAGATCAGAGGACGCTCGTTATAGACCGTGCAGCCCTGCTCCCCCAAGTGCGGGCAACTGAGCTCGGCCAGGGCGGCCTCATGCTCGGCGTCGGTCTTGACCGGAAGCCGGGCCATTTCCTCCGAGGATGCGGTGACCGGCCCGCAACAGTCGTGGCAGCCCACAATGCATGTGAACGACGGAATGCGGCTGCGCAGCGACTCGAGTTTGCGACTGTTGCGGGTCATGCTTTCTCTCACTTGCGCCGGTCGCTACGCGGATGGTCCTTGGCGAGATTGCGCATCTTGTTGTCGAGCTGTCCCAGGTAGCCAGGTACTGCCCCTCGATACTCGTCGCTGTCTCGAGATCCGACCGGGTCGATCTTCAGTTTCCGCCGAATTTCCTGTAGTTCCAGAAACAGGAGAACGCACATGCGCTTGATCTCGTCGATATCTGCATCGGTCGCCACGTCACCACCTCCTGCGTTGCTTCAGCCTGGCTTCCCACGGAGCAGGACTGCGCGACATCAGGCGTGACTGGCATGCGATTCGGAGTCAACCCGGACTCTTGAGTCGGACCCCTCTACCCGTCCCCACGCTGGGGGCGTTCTCGCCAATCAGTTCGATGCCTGCCGCGTCGAGCGCAGCAATGATCTTCGTCAATGTCTCGACCACGCCACGCACATTTCCCGTACTCGCCTCCATCCGCTGGATGGTCGGCAATGACACTCCGGACTTCTCCGCCAGCGCCTTCTGGTCCAGCCCGGCCAAGGCTCGCGCCGCTCGCATCTGGGCGGCGGTGATCACCGGGACACCTTCAAAGCCGTCACTGAAGAGGCACAGGGCGTTTCGTGGGGTGCGTTCGGCATCGCCTCGTTCTCGCTACAACCGGCGGAACCGGTCTGGGACGCGCATCATCTGTAAGCGCCCTGCCAAAAGCCATCCCTATAAGTTCCTGAACCTCTATAATGATGTACGAGCCATCACTTAGACTGTATAAAACATCACTGGATGGTTTTCAACCTCCGCGACTGGAGAGCACGTGTAATGGCCATGACTCGCCCCGCCCCACCAAGCCGTCCCTCCGTCTTGGCGGGCAAAGCCCAAGCGGCTCGTATCGGGTTCCTGGGAACGGCGCGCGCGTCGAACGAGGCCGGCGAGAACGTTATCGTGCAGTCCCTGTGCTGGCCCACCCTGCCAATGGCATGGGTAGAACTCACGCACTCTCTGCACGAAGTTCTGGTGGGCCGGGGCAATCCCGGTCCCTATACCCCAGGCGTCGACAAACCGCCCAGCTGGCTCAGGGCCTGCGCGCCGCAACTTGCCAAGCCGTTCTGCGGCACAGCAGGCGCAGAAGAAAGCTCCATCGCCTCGCTTCTGGCACGCACCTCGATGCAGGCCGCCGTCGCCATCGTCGATTCGCGTGACGTCCGCACTGCCGTGGCCCAGCCGCAAGCGCTGTCCAGGTGCGTGTCGATCTACAACCAGTTGATCCAGGCATCGACGCGTTTGCCGTGCACGATGTTGATTGCAGTCAGCCAGACCGACCCTGCTGACGAGCAATGCCTTGTGGAGTTGTCGCGCTGCCGCATCCTGATGCCGAATGCGCGCTGGCTCGACGATCTGCAATTGCAGTTCTGGAGCGAAGAGATCGAGCCGCTGCCGCTGGAACTGGCCAGGGTCGTCGCCCTCTCCACTGCCAGGCACGTGCTGTTCGAAGAGGCCGAGGATCCCCTGTTTGATGCCGTACTCACCAAGCTGGCCCACGACCCCCTCCAGGGAAAGCGGCCAAGTCCAAGGAAGCGCCGCTGACGCGATAGCAGGCCAGTAGACCTACTGATCGGGGGAGTGAGCCATGGGATCGGACAGAGTCAGGCAGTACGCGCAACAGTTCGAGCCGAAGCTGCTGACGGTGCTGCGGGAGGGCTATTACTTCGCCGACTTCCGACGCGATGCAATGGCGGGACTGACCGTCGCCATTGTGGCCCTACCGCTCGCCCTGGCCCTCGCTATCGCGAGCGGCACGTCGCCGGAGAAGGGTCTTTACACGGCGATCGTCGCTGGCTTCCTGATCTCGGCGCTCGGCGGCTCGCGCGTGCAGATCGGCGGACCCACCGCTGCGTTCATCCCGGTCGTGTTCGTGGTGCTCCAGAAGTTCGGGTTCGGCGGCCTCGTCTTATGTACCCTGCTGGCGGGCCTCATGCTGATCGCGGCAGGTCTGATGCGGCTGGGAACGCTAATGAAGTACATGCCGCAGCCGGTGATCACCGGCTTTACGGCTGGTATCGCGGTGAGCATCTTCTCCAGCCAGATCAAGGATCTGCTTGGCCTGGACATGGGCAGCGTGCCGGCCGAGTTTCTGCCGCGGTGGACCACCTATGCCGAGCACGTGACGTCGGCCAACCCGGCTGCGGTGTCCATCGCACTGGTCGCGATCGCCATCATCGTTACGCTGCGGCGCGGCTGGCCGAACTGGCCAGGGTTCCTGATCGCGCTCATCGTCTGCACACTGGCCTGCAGTGCCTTCGTGCTACCGGTCGAGACCATCGGCAGTCGGTTTGGCAGCCTCCCAACGTCATTGCCGACCTTTGAAATACCGCACATTCCGTTTGAGCGGACCAGGGAACTACTGCCCAGCTCATTCACCATCGCTTTCCTCGCGGGTGTCGAGTCACTGCTATCGGCGGTTGTGGCCGACGGGATGACCGGAGGGCGTCACCGCTCCAACAGTGAACTCGTTGCGCAGGGTCTTGCCAACGTAGGCGCGGCGCTCTTTGGCGGCCTTCCGGCCACCGGTGCCATTGCGCGTACGGCGACCAACGTCCGTGCAGGTGGGCGGTCCCCGGTCGCTGGGATCCTGCACGCAATCTTCCTGCTCGTGT
>DATDBK010000107.1:0-9132 GCA_036524935.1 Lysobacter sp.
TCGGCAGGCCGGCGGTGCTGGAATTGAACGCGTTCATTTGTCAGGTCCTTCAAGGACGGTTTCGACGGAATCACGGGTGGCGCGCCAGGCGATGATCCATTCCTGCAGGACCGCACGGCCGGCATCGGTGATCTGGTAGTAACGACGGGGCGGGCCCGACATCGACGGTTCGACGTGGCTGTCGAGCAGCCCGGACGCGCCGAGGTTGCGCAGCACCGGGTACAGCGCGCTCTGCTTGCCGCTGAGGACGCCCTCGCCGGTGCGCTCCAGGCGCTTGGCGATCTGGTAGCCGTACATCGGCTCGCTCGCCGAGGCCAGCACCGCCAGCAGGACCAGCGACACCGTGCCGGCACTGAGCTCTTTCTGGAATTTGCGCAGCTGGTTGTCGAGGTCGGTCATGGCACGGGTGTCCACGCTGTCCGGGGATGGGGGCCCCGCTATGCTGGTGGGAACACTACTATCAAGTTCTATATACAGAACCTGCCATTAGTCATGCCCGGGTTCATCACCTTGCCGCTCCGTCCACCCAGCGCCTGCTATCAGGGGCCTGCGCCGCACAGGCTGCGGCGAGGAGAGCATCGCGATGCCACGGGGTGACAAATCCGCCTACACCGACAAGCAGAAACGCCAGGCCGAACACATCGAAGAAAGCGAACGCAAGGAAGGCCGGTCCGAGGAAGACGCCGAGCGTATCGCCTGGGCGACGGTCAACAAGCAGGACGGCGGCGGCAAGAAGTCCGGCTCCGGCCGCAAGAGCGCGAAGAAGGCAACGAAGAAAGTTGCGAAGAAGGCTACAAAGAAGGCGACACAGAAGGTCGCAAAAAAGGTTGCCAGGAAGGCAACGAAGAAGACGGCAGGCAAGGCGGCAAAGAAGGCCACGAAGAAGCCTGCGGCCAGGAAGTCCGCACGCAAGAGCACCGCCCGCAAACGTACCGGTGCGAACGGAGCTTCGCGGTGACCGGCGCGCACCAGCGTTCTGACCACCGGCGTGCCAGCCCGGCCGAAAGGGCTGGTGGCAACGCGGGTGGTGAGCCAGAATCTCCCTGTTCATCTCCGGGGGTCACGTCGTGTCGAAGCCATACCAGTCGAAACCGCGCCTGCTGAAGGCACGCCAGTGGTCGTATGCCGTGCTCTCGTCGGCGCTGCTCATCGCCGTGACCGCGGCCAACGCCGCCGAACCGGAACCCGCCGCCGCCGCGCCGAAGCCGCGCTCGATGCAGGAGATCATCGATGCGTCAGCGCCGACCGACTGGCGCACGCCCGACCCGAAGAACACGCTGTACCTCGATCTCGACAGCGGCCGCGTCATCATCGAACTGGCGCCCGCGTTCGCCCCCGCGCACGTTGCCAATATCCGCGCGATGGCCAAGAACGGTTACTGGAACGGCATGAGCATCAACCGTTCGCAGGACAACTTCGTCGTGCAGTGGGGCGATCCGGCCGAGGAAGACAAGGACCGCAAGCCGCTGGGCCGCGGCACCAAGCCCAGGCTGCCGACGGAGTTCGCGCGCAAGTCCGAAGGCCTGGCCTTCGACCTCCTGCCCGATGCCGATGGCTGGGCGCCGCAGGTCGGCTTTTCCAACGGCTTCCCGGCCGGACGCGACCCGGACACCAACACCGCATGGATGGCGCATTGCTACGGCGCCGTCGGCGCTGGCCGCGATGTCGCCGCCGACTCGAGCAACGGCACGGAACTGTATGTGGTGACCGGTCAGTCGCCGCGGCAGCTCGACCGCAACATCACCCTCGTCGGTCGCGTGATCAAGGGGATCGAGCTGCTGTCGGTCCTGCCGCGTGGCACCGGACCGCTCGGTTTCTACGAGCAGCCCTCGCAGCGCACGCCGATCCGCTCCGTGCGCCTGGCGGCCGACGTGCCGAAGAAGGACCGCGTCGCGATCGAATTGCTGCGCACCGACACACCGCTGTTCACCGACCTGGTGGAGTCGCGCCGCAACCGACGCGACGAGTGGTACAAGCACATGGCAGGTCACATCGACCTGTGCAACGTGCCGCTGCCGACGCGCGCACCGCCGCCGAAGCCGGTGAAACCCGCGCCGGCGCCGAAGTCCAAGGCCAAGCCGAAGACCAAGCGCTGACGGCGGTGCCGTAGCCCGGGTAAGGCCAAAGGCCGCACCCGGGTTATGGGACGCCACGGGTTCGGGGACGCGCAATCCACGGGTGCGCTTCGCTTACCCGGGCTACGCTGACTGGTTCGTGCGCTGCGGCCTTGGCTCGCCTTTCAGCGCCTCGTCCTGGAACAGGCACATCCGCACCACGTCGTGGTAGCGGCCGTCGCTGAAGAATTCGTCGATCAGCACGCCCTCGCGGCGGAAGCCGGCCTCGTCGTAGACGCGGATCGCGCGGTCATTGTCGACATCGACCAGCAGGTAGAGCTTGTAGAGATTGAGCACGCGGAAGGCGTAGTTGATCGCCAGCCGCGTCGCCTCGCGCGCATAACCGCGGTTCTGCTGCTCGGGCGAGATCATGATCAGGAACTCGGCGCGCCGGTGCAGGTGGTCGATCTCGACCAGCTCCACCAGCCCGACGCGTTCATGGGCGCCATCCTCGACGATGAAGCGGCGCTCGGACTGGTCGTGGATGTGCTTGCGGTACAGCTCTTCCAGCTCGACGAACGACTCGTACGGCTCCTCGAACCAGTAGCCCATCACGCTGCGGTTGTTGTTGAGCACGTGGACGAAATGCAGGTCACCACGCTCGAGCGGGCGCAGGGTGACGCCGATGGGCGGGGTTCTGTTCTCCATGCCGGCAACCCTACTCCATCGCCGTGACACCGGGATGCAGAGGGCGCGCCATCACGCGGTCTTATCCCGCTGCTCAATAGCCTCACAGGGCCCCATCCGGAAGGTCCGTGCCATGCCCCTGATGCGTCTACGAGTGACCGGCAGCGACGACAGCGTCCGCGCCATCAGCAACCTCCTCACCAGCCTCGACGGCATCGAACACATCGAGGAGGTCGACGACCTGATGTCGCACCTGGACGACGACGATTCGAGTTCGGCCGGCCTCCCCGACGACCAGGGCCCGGGCCAGCACGCCCTGGAAATCGAGGCGCCCAACCTGGCCACCGCGGCGCGCGTGCGCGACGCTGTCGAAGCGCTCGCCTTCGACCTGGAAGTACTGGTGGAGTTCGACACCGAGGAGGACTGAGCCTGCGCCGCGGCCTCCCCGATGGGGTCGCTCAGGGCAGCGCCTTGAGCGCGGCGGTGACGCCCGGCAGAAGCGCCTTCACGCGCTTGTCCTCGGACAGGTCGGCCTCGACGTAGACCGCATCGAGGAACGCATTCAGATCGTGCCGGCGTGCCAGCCACGCTGCGTCGCGCCACGCCAGCGCCGCATCACCTACCCGCGGAAGCAATGCTTTGAACCAGGCCGTCCACGCCGCCTCGTCGCGAATCCCGCGCTGCGCCGCATACAGCACCGGCGCCGCCATCCGCTGCGGCTCGCCGTAGATGTAGGGATGGCCACTCGCTGGCACCGCCTGCACCGCCACTGCGTCGACGATGCGGTTCAACTGCGGGCCATCCAGCGCCGGATTCAGGCTCAGCTGCATCAGCCAGTCGGCACCATGGGCGACGCCGTGGCGCCAGCCGACATCGGCCTCGAAACCACGGTAATCGCGCACCGACTCGAAGTACGCCACCGCGCGCACCACCATCGTCGCCCGTTCGGCTGGCGTCATCCACGGCGTGGTGCGGTCGGTGCGCGCGACTTCGGCCAGCACCAGCGCGGCGAACGGCCAGCGCACACCATCGGGATCGGGCTCGGCCAGCATCGCGTACAGGCGCTCGCGCATCGGTCGCAGCGTCTCCGGCGTCAGCTCGCCCTTGCGCATCCACGCCGATAGACCGTCGAAGGCGAGGCCATCGCGCAACTGCGCATCGGTCGCGCCCAGGCAGTCGAGCAGGCCCATGGCCAGGGTCGCGCGCTCGCCGACATCGGCAATGACGAACTGCGACTGCTTCAGTGCGTCGAGCTTCTCCGCGCTCCAGCCGTCTGGCGGGCACGGTCCGGCGAACACCGGCGTGGCCACGCCGGCGGCCAGCAAAACCAACCACACAGACCCGCGTCTCACGAAATCAACCATCGCCCACTCCCGCCCTGCTTCGGGCGCGACTATGCCACCGTGCTGCTGCTTTCCACCAGCATCGGTCGCCGTGGCGGTCGCACCGCGATGCGGCAACGGGCCTATCATCGGCACAGGCGGCCGCACGCCGACGAGCACTTCGAACCCGACCTCATGTCCGACGAAAAGCCCATCGACCCCTACGACAAGCCCGCCGGTGGCTGGGACGCACTGAGAAGCTCCTGGCATGCGCTGCGCGAGCAGCAGGTGCTAGTCAAGGGCGCCAACACGCTGTTGCGCGCCAACCAGCCGCGCGGGTTCGACTGCCCGGGGTGTGCCTGGCCCGACCGCAACGTGCATTCGACGTTCGAGTTCTGCGAGAACGGGGTCAAGGCGGTGGCCAACGAGGCCACGTCGAAGCGGATGACGCGCGCGTTCTTCGCCGACAACAGCGTCAGTGAACTGGCGCAATGGGAGGACCGGCTGCTCGAGGCAGAAGGCCGCTTGACCGAACCGATGGTGTACGACGCGGGCAGCGACCACTACCACCCGATCGGCTGGGACGAGGCGATTGCGATGGTGGCCCACGGGCTCAACGCCCTGCCCTCGCCGGACCAGGCGATTTTCTACACGTCGGGCCGCACCTCCAACGAGGCCGCATTCCTCTACCAGTTGTTCGTGCGCGAGTACGGCACCAACAACCTGCCCGACTGCTCGAACATGTGCCACGAGGCCTCGGGGGTTGCGCTCACCGAACAGCTCGGCAGCGGCAAGGGCTCGGTCCTGCTCGAGGATTTCGAGCACGCCGACGCGATCTTCATCTTCGGCCAGAATCCCGGCACCAACCATCCACGCATGCTCGGCGAACTGCGAACCGCCGCGCGCCGCGGTTGCCGCATCATCGTGTTCAACCCGTTGCGCGAGCGCGGACTGGAACGTTTTGCAAACCCGCAGTCGCCGGCCGACATGCTCGGCGGCAGCGGCACACGCATTGCTTCGCAGTACTACCAGCCGCGCATCGGTGGCGATCTCGCCGTGGCGACTGCATTGGCCAAGGTCGTGGTCGAGCGCGGCGCGGTCGATGCCGACTTCATCGCCACCCATACCCGCGGCTACGACGATTTCGCCGCGAGCCTGCGCGCGACCGGCTGGGATGCGCTCGAACGCGAGTCCGGCCTGGACCGCGCCGAGCTCGAACAGGCCGCCCAGGCCTACATCGACAGCGCAGCGACGATCCTGTGCTGGGGCATGGGCATCACCCAGCACACGCGCAGCGTCGCGACGATCCAGATGCTGGCCAACCTGCTGCTCCTGCGCGGCAACATCGGCCGGCCCGGCGCCGGACCGTGCCCCGTGCGCGGCCACTCCAACGTGCAGGGCGACCGCACGATGGGGATCTACGAACAGCCGTCTGCCGCCTTCCTCGACCGGCTCGGCGCCGAGTTCGACTTCCAGCCACCGCGCGCGCACGGCCACGACACCATTGCCGCGATCGAGGCGATGCACGACGGCCGCGCCGGCGTGTTCTTCGCGATGGGTGGCAACTTCGCCGCGGCCACGCCCGACAGCGCGCGCGTCAGCGAAGCGCTGCGGCGTTGCCAGCTCACCGTGCACGTCAGCACCAAGCTCAACCGCTCGCACCTGGTGCACGGCAGCCAGGCGCTGATCCTGCCGTGCCTGGGACGCACCGAGATCGACCTGCAGGCGTCGGGCCCGCAGGCAGTGACGGTGGAAGACTCGATGAGCATGGTCCACCTGTCGTCGGGCATGAACCCGCCGGCGTCGGAACAGCTGTTGTCCGAGCCGGCGATCGTCGCGCGCCTGGCCGCGGCGACATTGCCGCAAAGCCGCACGCCGTGGCTGTGGCTGGTGGAGGACTACGACCGCATCCGCGACCGGATCGCCCGCGTCATCGACGGCTTCGAGGACTTCAACGCGCGGGTTCGTGCCTCGGGCGGATTCCATCTGCACCATCCGGGGCGCGAGCGCGTGTTTCCGACGGCCAGCGGCAAGGCGACGTTCCATGCCCACCCGTTGCTGCATGCGCAAGAAGGCATGGCCGATGGACGCGGCGGCAAGCTGCTCACCCTCATGACTGTCCGCTCGCACGACCAGTACAACACCACCATCTACGGCCTCGATGATCGCTACCGTGGCGTGCACGGTCTGCGCCGGGTCTGCTTCATCAACGCTGCCGACCTGCGGCGGCTTGGATTCCACGATGGCGACATGGTCGACATCACTTCGGTCTGGAACGATGGCGAGCGCACCGTGAGCGGCTTCCGCCTGGTCGAGTACGACATCCCCGAAGGCTGCCTTGCCAGCTACTTCCCGGAGACCAATGCACTGGTGCCGCTCGACCACCATGCCGAACGCGCGCGCACGCCGGCATCGAAATCGATTCCGGTCCGGCTGGCACGGAGCATCGGGGCATGAGCGAGGATGCCGCCCTGGCCGTGCTGCATCTGCTCGCGCAGGAAGACGGACAGTCGATCCATCGCGTCGCCAAACGCCTGGGGCTGGGCCTGAGCGAACTGCAACGGCTGTTGTCGGCGATGGGCAGCGACCCGCGCTTCGACGGCCTCGACCTGGTCGAACAGCGCGAGGATGGAGATCGCACGCTGTTGTGGCTGACCTCGCGCGGGCGGCAGCTGTGCGGGACCGTGTGAGCGAAGCGCTGAGCGATGTGCAGGCGTTGCGCCTGCACGGCGACACGCGCACGCAGCACGACGACCGCGTGATCGTCGAAGCACCGGTGGCGCTGCTCTACAACGGCGAACCGTTCGCGGTCATGATGGCGACGCCGGAATCGTTGCCCGACTTTGCCCTGGGTTTCGCGCTCAGCGAAGGCATCGTCGCGGGCACCGGCGAATTCCGCCTGGTCGATGTCGTCCGACATGACGAGGGCATTGCCCTGCACGCGGCGATTCCGCAAGCCCGGTTCGATGCACTGCAGGAGCGCCGGCGCGGGCTCGAAGGTCGCAGCGGCTGCGGCCTGTGCGGCGTCGAGTCACTGCAGGCGGCACTGCGACCCGTTCCGCACGTGGCGTCGCCGGCTCCGGTCAGCGCGACAACCATCCACGCCGCACTCGACGCACTGTCGCGGCAGCAACCACTGAACACCCACAGCGGTGGCGTCCACGCTGCAGGCTTCGCCCATGCCGGTGGCCTGCTCGTGCGCGAGGACGTCGGCCGCCACAACGCCCTCGACAAGCTGATCGGCGCGATGGCGACGCAGGAGCCGCCACTGCGTGCGCAGGAGGGCTTCCTGGTCATCACCTCGCGCGCGTCCTACGAGATCGTGCACAAGGCGGCGACCGCCGGGCTTGCCGTCGTGGTCGCGATCTCCGCCCCCACCGACCTGGCGATCCGCACCGCCGACGCCGCCGGGATCACGCTGGCGGCGTTCGCCCGTGGCGGGCAGCTCAACGTCTATTCCCACGCCGGCGGCATCGCCACGGGTGCCTGAGCGCCCGGTCCGCCCCCTGACGACAGACTCGGCAAGGAAAACCGCGGGCCGACTCAACCAACGACCCATGCGGGCAGCCCCCGGCTGGCGATATCCTGCGGGGATTGCGGCCTGCCGCCTGTCCCGAGACCTGCCAATGCGTTCGTTGCGTCCCACCCTCCTCGCCGTCGCCGTGCTCAGCGCGACCCTGGTCGCCTGCCAGCCGCAGACCCCGCCGGCCCCGGCCGACACCGCTGCCACGGCACCTGCGGCTGCGTCCGATGCCGCCACCGATGCCCGCTTCGCCGAGATCTCGCAGCGCTGGCTCGACGGCTGGCTGCAACTCAACCCGATCTCCGCGACCCAGATCGGCAAGCACGACTTCGATGGCGAGGTCGATGACCTCAGCGCGGCCGGCCGCCAGAAGCTCGTGGACTTCAGCAAGAAGGTGCTGGCCGAGCTCGACGGCGTCGACACCAGCAAGCTCTCGCGCGAGAACCAGATCGACGCGGCGATCCTGCGCAACCAGGTCCGCGGCGATATCTGGGGCATCGAGACGTTGCAGGGCTGGGCGTGGGACCCGCAGGTGTACAGCGGCCTCGCCGGTGGCGCGATCTACAACCTGATGGCGCGTGACTTCGCGCCGATGCCGCAGCGGCTGAAGTCCGCCACCGCGCGCATGCAGAAGATCCCCGGGATCTTCGCGCAGATGCGCGAGAACCTCGATCCGGCACGCGTGCCGTCGATCCATGCCGAGACTGTCGCCAAGCAGAACGCAGGCGTGCTCAGCCTGATCGACACCTTCATCGTGCCCAACGCCGACCAGCTCCAGGGCGAGGACCGCAAGCAGCTCGACGCCGCCATTGCCGGACTGCGCAAGGCCGTCGCCGAGCAGCAGACCTGGCTCGACAAGACCCTGGTGCCCAACGCCAAGGGCGACTTCCGCATCGGCCAGACGTTGTATGACGAGAAGCTGCAGTTCTCTCTGAACTCTTCGCTGACGCGCGCGGAGATCAAGCAACGTGCCGAGTCCGAGCTCAAGCGCGTGCGCGGCGAGATGTACGCGATCGCGCAGACCGTGCTCAAGGACAAGCCGAACGCACCGGCGCTGCCGGCCAACCCGGACGCCGACCAGCAGCAGAAGGCGATCGAGGCCGCGCTCGAGCTCGCATACGCGGACAAGCCGGCGCGCAACGAAGTGGTCGACTTCGCCAAGAAGACGCTGGCCGACGCCGCCGACTTCACCCGCAAGCATGATCTCGTCACCGTCCCGAACGACCCGGTCAAGATCATCCTGATGCCGGAGTTCCAGCGCGGCGTCGCGGTGGCGTACTGCGACTCGCCCGGTCCGCTCGACAAGGGCCTGGACACCTACTACGCGATCTCGCCGATCCCGGACGACTGGGATGACAAGCAGGCCGATTCGTTCCTGCGCGAATACAACAGCCGCATGATCCATCTGCTGTCGATCCACGAAGCGATGCCGGGCCATTACCTGGAAGGCTCGCACTCGGCCAAGTCGCATTCGACCCTGCGCTCGGTGCTGCGCTCGGGCCTGTTCGCCGAAGGCTGGGCGGTCTACACCGAGGACATGATGGCC
>DATDBK010000108.1:0-15378 GCA_036524935.1 Lysobacter sp.
CCAAGGCCGTCCCCAGCGGACGCTGCCGCTACCTGAGAACAATGCCATGAATGCACAGCCCAACCTCGGCATGCAGGTCACCACGTTCGAGAACCCGCTCGGGATCGACGGCTTCGAGTTCGTCGAATTCGCCGCCCCGGCCGGCCAGGGCGAGCTCCTGCACGGCTATTTCCGCAAGCTCGGTTTCACCGCCGTGCTGCACCACAAGACCCGGCCGATCACGGTGTATCGCCAGGGCGGGGTGAACTTCCTGGTCAACGAAGACCCGGACAGCTTCGCCGCCGATTTCGCCGCCAAGCACGGTCCCAGCGCCTGTGGCTTCGCGATCCGCTTCAAGAAGCCGGCTACCGAGGTGTTCAGCACGGTCGCCGGCAATGGCGGCGAAGCGATCACCGACAAGGCCGACAGCCGCGCCGTCGATGCGCCGGTGGTCAAGGGCATCGGCGACTGCATGCTGTACCTGGTCGATCGTTACGGCAGCGCCGGTTCGATGTACGACGCCGACTACCTGCCGGTGCAGGGCGCCGAGCAGGACCCGAAGGGGTTCGGCCTGACCTTCATCGACCACCTGACCCACAACCTGTACTTCGGCAACATGCAGCAGTGGTCGGACTACTACGAGCGCCTGTTCAACTTCCGCGAGATCCGCTACTTCGACATCAAGGGCGCCAAGACCGGCCTGGTGTCGAAGGCGATGACGGCGCCGGACGGTGTCGTCCGCATCCCGCTCAACGAGTCGTCGGACCCGAAGTCGCAGATCAACGAATACCTCGACGCCTACAAGGGCGAGGGCATCCAGCACATCGCCTGCTTCACCGACAACATCTACGAAACCGTCGAAGCGATGCGCGAGCAGGGCGTTGAGTTCCTCGACACGCCCGAAACCTACTTCGACGTCATCGACCAGCGCGTTCCGGACCATGGCGAGGACGTGGCGCGACTGGCACGCAACAAGATCCTGATCGACGCCGACAAGGAAACCCACCAGCGCAAGCTGCTGCAGATCTTCACCCAGAACGCGATCGGTCCGATCTTCTTCGAGATCATCCAACGCAAGGGCAACGAAGGCTTCGGCGAGGGCAACTTCCAGGCGTTGTTCGAGAGCATCGAGCGCGACCAGATGCGCCGCGGCGTGCTGTAAGGTCTGCTTCAAGCGAGCCCTCACCCCAACCCCTCTCCCGCATGCGGGAGAGGGGCTCCAAACAAAGCGATGCCTGCATGACCATCCGCAGCAACGGCTACCAATCCGGTTTCGGTAACGAATTTGCGAGCGAAGCACTGGCCGGCTCGCTGCCGCAGGGGCGCAACTCGCCGCAGCGCGTCGCCCATGGCCTCTACGCCGAGCAGTTGTCGGGCACGGCGTTCACCGCGCCGCGCCACGCCAACCGGCGCAGCTGGTTGTACCGGATCCGCCCGGCCGCCATGCATGGCACCTTCGCTGCCTACGCGCAGCCGCGCTTCCACAACGATTTTGGCGACGGTCCGGTGCCGCCAGACCAGCTGCGCTGGAATCCGCTGCCGATGCCGCAGCAGCCGGTGGATTTCGTCGACGGTTTGTTCACCATGGCTGGCAACGGTTCGCCGGCCGCGCAGCACGGCGTCGGCATCCATCTGTATGCCGCCAACCGCGACATGCAGGGCCGTTACTTCTACGATGCCGATGGCGAACTGCTGATCGTCCCGCAACAGGGGCGACTGCACATTGCCACCGAGCTGGGCATGCTCGAGATCGAGCCGCAACAGGTCGCGGTGATCCCACGCGGCGTCCGCTTCGCCGTGTCGCTGCCCGATGGCGAAGCGCGTGGATACGTCTGCGAGAACTTCGGCGCGATGCTGCAGCTACCCGACCTCGGTCCGATCGGCAGCAACGGCCTGGCCAACGCGCGCGACTTCCTCGCACCCAATGCGGCCTACGAGGACGTCAACGGCGATTTCGAGCTTGTCGCCAAGTTCCAGGGGCACCTGTGGCGTGCCGACATCGGCCATTCGCCGCTGGACGTGGTGGCGTGGCACGGCAACTACGCGCCGTACCAGTACGACCTGCGCCGCTTCAACGCGATCGGCTCGATCAGCTACGACCATCCCGACCCGAGCATCTTCCTCGTGCTGCACTCGCCGAGCGATACGCCCGGCACCAGCAACCTGGATTTCGTGATCTTCCCGCCGCGCTGGCTGGTGGCACAGGACACGTTCCGGCCGCCGTGGTTCCACCGCAACATCGCTAGCGAATTCATGGGCCTGGTGCACGGGGCCTATGACGCCAAGGCCGAAGGCTTCTCGCCTGGCGGCGCGTCGCTGCACAACTCGATGAGCGGTCATGGCCCGGACGCGGCGACGTTCGAGAAGGCCAGTGCCGCCGATCTGACCAGGCCAGATGTGATCGGCGACACAATGGCGTTCATGTTCGAAACGCGTGCGGTGATCCGTCCGACCCGGCAGGCGCTGGATGCAGCGCACCGCCAGCGCGACTACCAGGCGTGCTGGGCCGGCCTGAAGAAGCACTTCAACGCTGACTGACTGCTCCGGCGCCGCGGTGCCTATGCGCTGCGTTCACGGCCGGGAGGTAGTCTGCCCCACTGCCTTTGTGAGCCAGTGGAGAAGTGCCGGTGAAGTGGTTGTTGTTCCCTGTCGTGCCGGTGATCGCGCTGGGCCTGTGCGCCTGCGCTGATCGCGTGGCTGATGCGCCGGCAACGTCAACCGTTGCGACGACGTCCTCGCCTGCATCGGCATCCGCGGTGGCACCTGTCGTGGCGGCTGCCGCCACGCCAGCGGCGATGCCTGCGCCGGGAACGATTGGTTTTTCCGGCTTCGGCCCGGCCAGGTTTGGCGACAGCGAGGAGCAGGTTCGCAAGGCGTGGGGCGCGGAGCTGGGAGATGCCCGGCCCGAACAGCCCGGCGGTTGCTATTACCTGTTGCCGCAACCGCGCAGCGCGAAGGGCTACCGGATCGGTTTCATGATCGAACAGGATCGCTTCGCGCGCGTCGACGTGGATGCTCTCGACATCGAAGCGCCAGGTGGTGGCAAGGTCGGCATGAGTGCGCAGGACATCGACCGCCTCTATCCCGGACGCGTCAGCAAGCAACCGCACAAGTACGTGGGCGGTGGCCAGTACCTGCGCGTCGCCGATGCCGGCGGCGGGGCGGCCGTGTTGCTGTTCGAGACCGATGCCGCGGGTCGCGTCAGCTCCTGGCGCGTCGGCGTTTCGCCGCAGGTGGAATACGTGGAAGGGTGTTCCTGAGACGCGATTCTGGACGCGGACAGGGAATCTGGGCATAGAATCGCCGACTGATCGTGTTGGCACCGGGGGGATGGGCGCGATGTTTGAGGCCGCTGGCTGGTTCGTTCTGGGTCTGGTGCTGCTGGCACTGGGCGGAGACTCCATCGTCAAAGGGGCCTCCGGCCTGGCACAGCGCATTGGCGCATCGCCTTTCGTGGCCGGACTGGTGCTGGTCGCGTTCGGCACGTCGCTGCCGGAGCTCGCGGTCAATCTGCAGGCGATCCTGCGCGGGCAACCGGCGATGGCGCTGGGCAATGCCATCGGCAGCAACGTGGCGAACTTCGGCCTGACGCTCGGCGCGGCAGCCCTGGTCGCGCCGGTGGTGTTGCGCTGGCGCGCGCTCGCACCGCTGCTGCTGGTGCTGCTCGCCGGTACGCTGGCCGTCGTGGTGATGGGGCTCGATGGCGTGTTGTCGCGCGTCGATGGCCTGGTGTTGATACTCGCCTTCATAGGCGTGGTGGCGTACGCCGCAGCGCGCACGCGCCGCGAGGCGCCAGAACTGCAGGACGCGATTGCAGCATTTGCGCGCACCAGCAGCGACCTTGGTCTGAACCTGCTTCGCTTCGCCATCGCGGCGGTGCTGCTGTACTTCGGCTCCAAGTGGGTGGTCGTCAACGCACCGGTGATCGGCGAAGGCCTGGGCATGGCGCCGCTGCTGACCGGCCTGTTGCCGGTCGCCATCGGCACGGCCTTGCCGGAAGTCGCGGCGGCGATGGCGGCGGCGCGGCGTGGCCAGGGCGACATCGTCGCCGGTCACGTGATCGGTGCGAGTCTGTTCAACCTGCTGGTGGTGGTCGGTGGCATGGCTGCCATCGACGGTTCGCTGGCATTGCCCGAGTCGTTCGTCCGTTTCGAACTGCCGGCCGCAGGCGTGTTCGCGCTGATGCTCTATCCGATGCTGCGCGGCGATCTGCGCGTGAGCAGGAACGAAGGCGCCGCGCTGATGATCGCCTTCCTGGCCTGGGTTGCGTTCGAATTGCTGATCATGCGGGCCTGACCACCCCGTGACGCGCGGCCGATATACTGCCGCGATGACCGACAAGCCCAACGCCCACGCCCACGCCCGCGCCGACGTGGGCACCGTGCATTCGCCGCGCGGACTGCGCGCCCTGAGCGAGTTCTTCCGCCTCGAAGCGGCCGGCGGCATCATGCTGATCGCCGCGGCCGCACTGGCGATGCTCGCGGCCAATTCGCCGCTGGCTGCGGCGTACGACGCCTTCCGCGACATCCCGGTGCAGATACGGATCGGCGAGCTGGAAATCGCCAAGCCACTGCTGCTGTGGATCAACGACGGCCTGATGGCGGTGTTCTTCCTGCTGGTCGCGCTGGAGATCAAGCGCGAGTCGCTGAGCGGGCAGCTCGCCAGCCGCGAGCAGCTGATCCTGCCGATGGTCTGCGCCTGTGCCGGCGTGGCCGTGCCGGCGCTGCTGTTCACCGCCTTCAATCACGGCAATGCCTATGCGATGCGCGGCTGGGCCGTGCCTACCGCGACCGACATCGCCTTCGCGCTCGGCGTGCTGGCCCTGCTCGGTTCGCGCGTGCCCAGCGGCATGAAGCTGCTGCTGTCGACGATCGCGGTCGTCGATGACCTGATCGCGATCGTGATGATCGCGCTGTTCTATTCGTACGGCCTGTCGATGGTCGCCCTGGCCTGGGCCGGCGCCGCCATCGCCGGCATGTTCCTGCTCAACCGGCTTCGCGTGCGACGGTTGGCGCCGTATCTGTTGCTGGGCGTGGTGCTGTGGGTGTGCGTGCTCAAGTCGGGCGTGCACGCCACGCTCGCCGGCGTGGTCACCGGCCTGATGATTCCGCACGTCGACCGCAAGAATTCCGTCGATGACGAAGTCGAGCACTCGCCGCTGGAATCGCTCGAGCACGCACTGCATCCGTGGGTCGCGTACGCGATCCTGCCGCTGTTCGCCTTCGTCAACGCCGGCCTGGTGCTGGGCAGGTTGAGCATGGACGACGTGCTGTCGCCGCTGACGATCGGCATGGTGATCGGTCTGTTCATCGGCAAGCCGGTGGGCATCGTCGGGGCCGCCTTGCTGATGCGTTCGCTCGGCTGGGCGCGCTTCCCCGAAGGCATGGGCGTGCGCGCGATGGTCGGCCTGGGCGTCATGTGCGGCATCGGTTTCACCATGAGCCTGTTCATCGCCTCGCTGGCCTACCTCGACCCGCTGTTCTATGAGGAAGCCGTGTTGGGCGTGCTGGTGGCCTCGCTGGTGTCGGCGCTGGTCGGATACGGCTGGTTGCGCATGACCTTGCCGGTGCGCGCGAAGGCGGGTGGCTGAGCGATGCGTCATGCACTGGTGTTCGGCGCCAGCGGACAGATCGGCTATCCGCTGCTGGGTCTGCTTGCGAACGACGGCTGGCGCGTCACCGCGGTGTCGCGGTCGGCGCGCTCCGACGAGCCGGGCCTGCAATGGCTGCGTGGCGACCTGGGCCACGTCGATGGTTTGCCGGTGCGCGTGGACGCGATCTTCAGCTGCGGGCCGCTCGATGCGTTCGCGCGGTGGTACGGCGCGTCGTCGATCGAGGCGGCGCGCGTGATCGCGTTCGGCTCGACCAGCATCGAGGTCAAGCGCGGTTCGGCGGATGCGGAAGAGCGCGATGTCGCCCGTCGCCTGCGTGAAGGCGAGGATTGCCTGTTCGCGCGTGCCGGGCAGCGCGCCGCCGCCGCGACGGTGTTGCGACCGACGCTGGTCTACGGTGCGGGCCGCGATGCCACGCTGACGCGGATCGCGCAGCTGGCGCGGCGGTGGGGACGTTTTCCGTTGCCGCGCGGCGCCAATGGGCTGCGCCAGCCGGTGCATGTCGATGACCTGGCCACCGCCGCCTATGCCTGCCATGGCGCCGCCGCGACACACGGCGTGGCCTATGCGTTGCCAGGTGGCGAAACGCTCGGCTATCGCGAGATGGTCGCGCGCGTGCTGGCCTGCCTGCAGCCGCCGCCGACGCTGGTCGAAATGCCGTCACCCTTGTTCAACCTGTCGCTGCTGGCCGCGCAGATGACCGGCCGCGCGACCGGCCTGGGCGAGGCCGCGGTGCGGCGGATGCGCAACGACCTGGTGTTCGACCCGGCACCGGCGCAGCGCGATTTCGGCTACGCGCCGCGGATGTTCCGGCCGCGGGCGGACATGTTCGAGCCGCGCGACGACGACGCATGAAGCCGGCGCGCTGGCCCCTATAACTCCTCGGCGCGCTGGCGCCTATAACTCCTCTGCGCGTGCTCCCGGACGCGCCTTGCGCAGCGCCCGCATCGCAATCAGAAGGACGCCGCCCAGCACCATCGCGCCGCCCAGCAGCAGGCGCGGCCCGGGCCGGTCGCCCCAGTACGCCACGCCAAGGCCGATCGCGAGCACCGGCACCAGCAACAGCCACGGTGTCACCTGCGCGACCGGGTAACGCTGCACCAGCACGTAGTACAGGCCGTGGCCGAGCAGTGAGGATACAAAGGCGGCGTAGGCCGCACCGGCCCAGCCGACCCAGCTCACGGCGGGCAGTTGCGCGATGGCACCGGGTTCGAGCCAGGCACTGATCGCGATCAGCGGCATCACGCTGAACACTGCGGTCCAGCCCTGTTGGCTGACCACGTCGAGGCCGCGCAGGCCCTTCATCAGCACCGTGCCGATGGCCAGGAAGCCTGCCGAGATCAGCATCAGCACCAGTGCCATCGGCCGATCGAGCACGATCGGGTCGAAGCCCAGCACCAGCACGCCGGCGAAACTCACCGCGATCGCCAGCCCGGTGCGCCAGGCAAATCGCTCGCCAAGCCACCACCACGCCAGCAGCGTCGTCATCGGCACGTAGCTCTGCATCACGATTGCCGGCGATGACAGGTCGCCGGCCAGCTTCAGCGCGGTGAAGCTCAGGCCGAAGTGCAGCACGCCGATGCACAGGCAGACCGCGACCAGTCGCGGCCACTGGCCCGGTGCCGGCCGCTTGAGCAGCCACACCAGCGGCAACGCCAGCAGGGCGAAGCGCAGCGCGGTGAACAGGAACGGCGGGATCTCGCGCATCGCCAGCGCGGAAGTCAGGAAGTTGACCGCCCAGGCGACGACGACGAGCAGGACGAGGATCAGATCGCGTGGCGTCATGAAGCGTGCGGTCGTCGAGCGTGAGGTCGTGGACGTTCCGTCATTCCCGCCTGCGCGGGAATGACATCGGGTTGTCGGTCAGTACGACCAGCCCAGCTTGCGGTACAGCTTGGCCAGCACCCACGCCGGACCGATCAGCAGGTAGCGCAGGTCGGTGAAGAAGCTCGGGCGCTTGCCTTCGTACAGCTTGCTGTGGCCGATGAACTGGCCGATCCAGGCGATGACGAAAACACCCACGCCCAGCCACAGCAGCGTGGACGTGCCGTAGCTGTCGTGGATCCATCGCGTCAGCAGGCCCATCAGCACGTAGACCGCGGCCATGCCGAGGCCGAGCGCGCGCGAGGCCTTGTAGTAGAAGAGCACGCTGGCGAGCATCGCCAGCCCGGCCCAGAAGCCGGCGCGGAACAGCGTGCCCGGTGCCGGTATGCACCACAGCAGCGCGATCACGCTCCACAGGATCGCCGGCACGCAGATCACGTGGATGAGCTGGTTGGTGTGGTTGCGATGGTCGCCGGAGTAGTTGGCGAACCATTGGTCAATCTGGCGTTGCGATGACTCGCTCGACGAGTCGGCTGCAGTATTCATGGCGTCCCTCCCAGGCGCGCTCGGCCCACGCTCAATGCGGGGCCGAATGGGAGAATAGCTGGATCACGAGCACACCGGCCACGATCAGGGAAATGCCGACCATGGCGGCGGCATCGAGTGGCTGCTTGAGCACCAGCCAGCCGATCAGGGCGATCAGGACCACGCCGACACCCGACCAGATCGCATAGGCCAGCCCGACCGGAATCGTCTTCAGGGTCAGCGACAGCAGGTAGAAGGCGATGCCATAGCCGATGGCGACAACCAGCGACGGCCCCGGACGGGTAAACCCCTCCGAGGCCTTGAGGGCGCTGGTCGCGACCACTTCGGCGGCGATCGCGCCGGCAAGGGTGAGCAGGCCCTTGGACGGCATGGCTCAGCCGACCGTGCTGGCCGGCTCGGCTTCGTCGATGCTGATGCCGGCCAGTTTCTGCAGCGCCTCGGCGTACTTGGCGCGGGTGTGCGCGATCACCGATGCCGGCAGCGCCGGCCCGGGCGCGGTCTTGTCCCAGTCCAGCGTTTCCAGGTAGTCGCGCACGAACTGCTTGTCGTAGCTCGGTGGGCTGGTGCCGACTTCGTACTGGTCGGCGGGCCAGTAGCGCGACGAGTCCGGCGTGAGCATCTCGTCCATCACGTACAGGCGCCCGTCCGCATCCAGGCCGAACTCGAACTTGGTGTCGGCCAGAATGATGCCGCGCTGCGCGGCGTAGTCACGCGCGTACTTGTACAGCCGCAACGTCGCGTCGCGGACCTGCTCGGCGAGGTCGGCGCCGACGGTGCGCACGGCGGTATCGAAGTCGATGTTCTCGTCGTGGTCGCCGACGGCGGCCTTGGTCGACGGGGTGAAGATCGGCTCGGGCAGCATCTCGGCCTGGCGCAGGCCGTCGGCGAGGGCGATGCCGCTGACGCGACCGGTGCGCTGGTAATCCTTCCAGCCGCTACCGATGAGGTAGCCGCGCGCGATGCACTCGATCGGTACCGGCTTCAGGCGTCGCGTCACCACCGAGCGCCTGGCGTACAGCGCGGTGTCGACACCGGCCGGCAGCACCGAGGCGACGTCGATGCCGGTGAGGTGGTTGCGGATGATGTGCTCGGTCTTGCCGAACCAGAAGTTGCTGATCTGGCAGAGCATCTCACCCTTGCCCGGGATCGGGTCGGGCAGGACCACGTCGAAGGCGGACAGTCGATCGGTGGCCACCATCAGCAGGCATTCGCTGGCACCGGCAGGCAGTCGCTCGGCAGGCACGTCGAATACGTCGCGGACTTTGCCGCGGTGACGCAGGTTGAGGCCGGGCAGGTCGGATTGGAGCAGTGTCGTGGACAACGCGAGAACCCTCAGGATATGCACGCAGACCCCGCCGCACGCTCGCCTTGATTCCCGGTTGCCATGGGATCGCGCGCGTGCGCGACAGGGCCGGCCAGTGTACGCCGGCTTGGCGCGGCGTGCAGGTACACTGGCGACCGGTCCGGAGACGGGTCCGGGAAGGCGGCCGCCGGGGCCGCGGGGAGGACGATGAAACGCTGGTACGGCAAGCTGTTGGGCTTCTTCGCGGGAGCCGCCCTGTTCCGCGCCAACCCGCTGTTCGGCGCCCTGGTCGGGCTGCTGATCGGGCATGCCTTCGACACCGACTGGTTCAGGCTGCAGCGGGACAACCCGTATGCCGCCCTCGGCCTGACCTCCGACGCCACCGACGCCGAGATCGACCAGGCCTATCGGCGGCTGATGTCCCAGTACCACCCCGACCGCGTGGCCGGCGCTGCCGCCGAGCTGCGGCAGCAGGCCGAGGTCAAGGCCCGCGAGATCAACCAGGCCTACGACCGCATCAAGGTCCTGCGCCAGCGCAGGTGACAGATTCTCCCTCTCCCGGTTGCGGGAGAGGGCAGGGTGAGGGCCGGGCGGCCAACTCCGCCATGCCCGCTTCCTCGCCCCTCCAGGCCTTCCCCCGGGCGCGGGGGAACAGGCAGACTCCCAGCATCAGGACAGCCCATGCACCCGACCGTCATCGCCCCGTCCATCCTTTCGGCCAACTTCGCCCGACTCGGCGAGGAGGTCGACAACGTGCTCGCCGCCGGCGCCGACTGGGTGCACTTCGACGTGATGGACAACCATTACGTGCCCAACCTCACCATCGGTCCGCTGGTCTGCGAAGCGCTGCGCAAGCACGGCGTGACCGCGCCCATCGACGTGCACCTGATGGTCGAGCCGGTTGACCGCATCGTTCCGGATTTCGCCAAGGCCGGCGCCAGCATGATCAGCTTCCACCCCGAAGCCAGCGCGCACGTGCACCGCACCGTGCAGCTGATCAAGTCGCACGGCTGCCAGGCCGGCCTGGTGCTGAACCCGGCCACGCCCATCGACGTGCTGGACTGGGTGCTCGAGGACCTCGACATGGTCCTGCTGATGTCGGTCAACCCGGGCTTCGGCGGCCAGAGCTTCATTCCGTCCGCGCTCGACAAGCTGCGCCGCGTGCGCGAGAAGATCGATCGCAGTGGCAAGTCGATCCGGCTGGAGATCGACGGCGGCGTCAAGGCCGACAACATCGCCGAGATCGCCGCGGCTGGCGCCGACACCTTCGTCGCCGGTTCGGCGATCTTCAACGCACCCGACTACGCCGACGTCATCGGCCGCATGAAGGCGGCAGTGAAAGGAGTCAGATGAATACCTGCGACCTGTGCGATCTCCATGACGCGCAGGTGCGCGTGCTCGACCTGCCGCTGCGCGATTTCGGCGGCCGCCTGGCCTTCAGTGGCCTGGTCAGCACGATCCGGGCCGACGAGGACAACTCGCGCGTGCGCGAGGCAGTCGCCGAGCCCGGACAGGGCAGGGTGCTGGTGATCGACGCCGGCGGTTCCACCCTGCGCGCGATGCTCGGCGACCTGCTCGCCGCGAAGGCATCGGAGAACGGCTGGGCCGGCGTGGTCGTGTTCGGCGTGATCCGCGACAGCGGCGCGATTGGCGGCCTCAACATCGGCGTCAAGGCGCTGGGGACGTGCCCGCGCAAGACCGACAAGCTCGGCGAAGGCGAGCGCGATGTCGACGTGGAGTTCGGCGGCATCCGCATCCGCCCTGGCGACTGGCTGTGTGCGGATGAGGATGGCGTGGTCGTGGCGGATACCGACCTGCGCTGAGGCGGCCCATTCCCTGGCGGCAATGAAAAGCGGCAAGCCGTTGCCGGCTTGCCGCGGAATATTTGGAGGCAATCCCGCCTCCGCCCGTCGTCCCTGATATGGCCTCCCATTCTCCGGTTCGTTGATGACGAATCGATGACGACGTGGCGGCCCGAAGCGCGCCGCAGTTCACGGCCCATTGCACGCACGTTGCTAGCCTGCAGCCATACCCCGCTGCGAACCCGTCGATGGCCAACCCGCGCTGGCACCTGATTCTCAATGGAAAGTCCTCGGACGACGAGGCCCTGCGCGATGCAGTAGCGACCATCCGCGCGCGCGGCATCGCGCTGGATGTCCGCGTCACCTGGGAGCATGGCGACGCCAGCCGCTACATCGACGAGGCGATCGACGCCGGCGTCGACTGCATCCTTGCCGGCGGCGGCGACGGCACCCTGGGCGAGGTCGCCGGTGCGCTTGCGCAGCGCGTCACCGGGGCGCTCCACGCGCCATCGCTCGGGCTGGTGCCACTGGGCACGGCCAACGATTTCGCGACCGCCGCGGGCATTCCCACGCAGCCGCTGGAGGCCATGCTGCTGGTTGCACAGGCACGGCCACGGCCGTTCGACATGATGCAGGTCGATGCCGATGGCGAACTGCGCTGGTGCGCGAACATGGCCAGCGGCGGCTTCGGTACCGATGTCACGGTCGAGACCAATGAGGGGATGAAGCAGGTGCTGGGCAGCCTGGCGTACCTGGTGACCGGCATTTCGCGCCTGGGTCGGATCGATCCCGTTACTGCGCGGATCACTGGACCAGGCTTCGCGTGGAGCGGCGAGTTCATCGCCCTGGGTATCGGCAACGGCAGGCAGGCCGGCGGTGGCCACGTGCTTTGTCCGGACGCGCGCATCGACGACGGGCTCCTCGACCTGACCGTCATTCCGCCGCTGTCGGGCGAGCTGATCGCGACGATGGCCACGGTGGTCAGCGAAGGGCGCGACGCCGCACTGGCCCGACACGCCGTGCAGGCCCGGCTGGAGACGCTGGAGATCAAGGCCGCGCAACCGCTCACGCTCAACCTCGATGGCGAACCGGTGCAGGCGATGCGTTTCAGCATTCGCTGTGTGCCGGCGAAGCTGCGGATGCACTTGCCCGACGGTGCCTTCGGATCGGCTGACCCGACGCGTCGCGTCGCTCGCGCCGAGCCGGTAGAGTAGGCGCATGAACCGCGCGCCGATGATGCCCCGGGCGATCCCGAACTTCCTTGCTGCCGGCATGGGCCGGGACTGGCGATGGTGGACGAATGCCATCGCGACCGCCCCCTCGTCTTTCAAGGAATTACTGCGTGACCTCTCCCGAACAGTTCCAGCAGCAGGCCGCTGACGGCCACACCCGCATCCCCGTCGTGCGCGAGGTCCTGAGCGATCTCGACACGCCACTGTCGGTCTACCTCAAGCTTGCCGACGGCCCGCACACCTACCTGTTCGAATCGGTCGAGGGTGGCGAGCGCTTCGGTCGCTACTCGATCATCGGCCTGCCGGCGCAGCGCGTGTATGCCTTCGCCGGGCACACGTTGTTCGTCACGGAAGACGGCGAGCTGGTCGAAAGCCGGGCCGTCGACGATCCCTTCGCTGAAGTCGAACGCCTGCGCGCCGCCCACAGCGTGCCGAAGATCGCGGGGCTGCCCGGCTTCACCGGCGGCCTGGTCGGCTGGTTCGGCTTCGAGTGCATCCAGTACATCGAGCCGCGCCTGGCCGGTCGCGACAAGGACGGTGCGCACAAGCCCGACGAACTCGGCACGCCCGACATCCTGCTGATGCAGAGCGACGAGCTGGCGGTGTTCGACAACCTCAAGGGCCGGCTGTACCTGATCGTCCACGCCGACCCGCAGGAGCCGCGCGCGCTGGCCCGCGCCAACCGCCGCCTCGACGAACTCGAGCATCGCCTCCGCCAGGGCGGTCCGGGTTATCCGGAGACGCTGGAAGGTCGCGCGCTGGACGAAGCCGATTTCGTCTCCGGCTTCACCCGCGAAGGCTTCATCGCCGCGGTCGAGAAGTCGAAGGAATACATCCGCGCCGGCGACATCTTCCAGGTGGTGCTGAGCCAGCGCCTGTCGGTGCCGTTCCAGGCGCGTCCGGTGGACGTGTACCGCGCGCTGCGCGCGCTGAATCCTTCGCCGTACATGTACTTCCTCGACGTCGGCGGCACCCAGGTCGTGGGCAGTTCGCCGGAGATCCTGGTGCGCCTGCAGGACGGCCAGGTCACGGTGCGGCCGATCGCCGGCACGCGCCCGCGCGGTGCCACGCCCGAAGAAGACGCGGCGCTCCAAGCCGAGTTGCTGGCCGACCCGAAGGAGCGCGCCGAGCACCTGATGCTCATCGACCTGGGCCGCAACGATGTCGGTCGCGTGTCCGAGCCGGGCACGGTGCAGGTCGGCGAGCAGTTCGTGATCGAACGCTATAGCCACGTCATGCACATCGTCAGCGAAGTCACCGGCACGCTGAAGCCTGGCCTGAGTTATGCCGACGTGCTGCGTGCGACGTTCCCGGCCGGCACCGTCAGTGGCGCACCGAAGATCCGCGCGCTGGAAGTGATCGCCGAACTGGAACCGGTCAAGCGCAACGTCTACGCCGGCTCGATCGGCTACCTGGGCTGGAATGGCGATGCCGACACGGCCATCGCCATCCGCACCGCCGTGATCCAGGACGGTCGCCTGCACGTGCAGGCCGGTGCCGGCATCGTCTACGACTCCGACCCCGCCAGGGAGTGGGACGAGACGATGAACAAGGGGCGCGCGCTGTTCCGCGCCGTCGCACAGGCGGCGAAGGGATTGTGACGTCCGTCGCTCCCCGATCCGGCTGACGCGATTCATCTTCGCCATCGGCTCCGTCGCGCTGTCCTGAGTGGCGCGATCACAACGTTTTATTCACAAGCGAACCGGTATTCACTGGTCACGTGATGAGTGGTGCCGGGTCGGGCAGTTCAGGGCCTTGGGGAACCAGCCCAGGGGACTCACACCTACGGGAGCAGGCCAACGGGCAGGAGGCGGCGATGCAACTCGTCCAGGACAACCTCGTTCAATCCCGGTTTTCGAACACCTTCCCACGCACGGTCGAGATGATCTGCCCGAGCTGCCTGAAAGAGGCGGTCTTCGAGGCAACGACCTGGCAGGAGCACGGGCGGCAACTGGCCGCCAGCGAGCTGGCCTGTGCCCGCTGCGAAACAGAAGTCCTGTTCGTGCAGCTGCTCGAGGCCGATGGCACGCGCAGGGAGAGCGGGCTGTTCTGCTACCCCGGTCCGGCTGGACGCGAACCGATGTCTGGCGTGGAGCACCTGCAGACGCTGTCGGCGCCACTGGCACGCAGCTATGAGTCCGCACTCAAGCTCTACAACCGCGCCGAGTGGGGCGCGACCGCGCTGACCGTGCGCCACCTGCTGGCGGGCCTGGCCGCACGGTTGCTGAGCGAGGACCGGCGCGACCAGTCGCTGACGCAGAACCTGGAAGCGCTGCCGAAGGAGACCGACCTGGCCCGGCCGCTGCAGGACATCGCGCAACTGCTGGCGCCGGGCGGAACCTTCGGCCGCCAGTTCGAAGACGAGGCGACGATCGACAAGGTCAGCGCCGACCTGCTGCTGGAGCTCGCCGAGCAACTGATCTCCTACCTGGTCGTGTTGCCCGGGACGATGACCGACCTCAAGGGTCGCATCGCGACCGCGCCGATTCCGATCCGCAGGAGCAGCGGCGTCGGCTGAGCTGCGCGCACGTGCGCAAGAGTAGATGGATCCCGGCGTTCGCCGGGATGACGGAGGGCGGGCCGCCAGACATTACCGATTGTTCATGCTCCGGAAAGATCGACGAGAGACGCCAGCGCGCAATCTGTCCCTGCGATGGGGAACGACCCCACCAGCAAGAGAGATTCCCACTAAACGTACCTCGTCAACGTACCTTCAGGAGTCACGCAACCATGAACATCCGCAAGTCACTGTTCGCCGTCGCCCTCACTGCCATGGCCGGTTCCGCGCTCGCCGCCACGCCGGCCACCACGCCCGCGGCACCGGCCAAGACCACGGTCAGCAAGCACAAGCACGCCACCAAGGCCGACACCAAGAACGCCGCCCAGGGCAAGACCAGCGACGGCAAGAAGATCTGACCGGCGCTCACCGTCGGCAATAGTCGACCCACCATCCCCCCGGAGCCCGTGTGCAAGCGGGCGGATACCCCGTCGAGGCGCTTCGGCGGGGTATCCTTTTTTGCATTGCCGGAGCGAGCGCATGCGAGTCCTGCTGGTCGAAGACGATCCCCACACCGCCGCCTT
>DATDBK010000109.1:0-24377 GCA_036524935.1 Lysobacter sp.
CAGGGCTTCCTGTGCGCCGGGCAGCAGGGCGCTCGTCAGCCACACCAGGATCAGCAGCAGCGGCGCCAGCGAAAGCACGGCGTACAGCGCCAGCGCGGCGGCCTGCGACATCAGGTCGGTATCGATGAAGCGCTGCGCCAGTGCAACGGGCAGGCTGCCGCGGGCACGACGGACGAGTGCCTCGACTGCGGGGCGGCGCAGTGACTGGCCCTGGTTCCCGGGCAGTGGTCGTGGAGAGGTCGGATCGGTCATGACACGAGGCGTGGGAATTGCGTCCATCGCACCTTAGCCGCGCCGGTGTGAAAGCCGTTGCACGCGACGTCGGCACAACACGATGACTCAATAGCGGTCCTGGCAGTTCTCGCAGAAGAATGTCCTGCGCTTGCGGACGCCCAGGTGCTTCATGATGATCTGCGCGCCGCAGTCCGGGCACGTGCGCTTGGTATGGACCAGCCAGTGCTGGCGCAGGACAAACTGCTTTTTCCATTCCAGGAACTCGAAACTGTACTGGCGCGCCTGGGTGATCATCTGGCCGAGCTTCCTGGGCGGCAGTGCGCCCACTTCGGTCTCCGGGTGGACCGCGATGCGGAACAGGACCTCGTTCTTGATGATGTTGCCGACTCCCCCGAATATGTCCTGGTCCAGCAGTGCGTCGCACACCAACGTGGACGGATCGGCTTTCAGCTTCTTTCGCGCCAGCTTCGGATCCCACTCCGCGTTCATCACGTCGCCGCGCCAGTCGTAGGTATCGTCCAGCGGCCCCTCGATGTACTTGAGCGAGGACGAGTAGATGTTCAGCACGCCGTTGTCGAACTCCAGCGACACGCGTGGTGGCACCGGCTTGGCGTCGTCGATCCGGTACGAGCCGAACATGAGCATGTGCACGCGCAGGCTGAAGCCGCGGAACTCGATCAGGAAGTGCTTGCCCCAGCTCCTGATGGCAACGGCGCGCCTGCCCCGCATCCTGGCCAGGTCCAGCTTGCTGTTGCCTGTCGAGGCGCGAACTGTCTTGCCGCGGAACTTCGATGCGGCCTCCTTCAGGATGACGATGGACGGCCCTTCAGGCATGCGCGCGATCCTGCTTTGCCCTGGTGGTTGCCGCACCCAGCAATTGCTGAAGCCGAGCTGCATTGGCGACGGCAAAGTCGTGTGCGGTGTTGTCGAAGATGACCCACGGCGGCAGCGGCGCGGTCCGGCGCTTCTTCACCTCGACTGCCCACTGGCTCAGCGCTTCATCCGAGTACTCGCTGTAGTACATGCGCGGTGAGCCGTGCAGGCGCCAATAGGGCCAAAGCGGGCCGTCGTTGGGCCTGTCGGCAGCTTCGAAGCGGGCGGGGTCGGCGGCCACGCGGCTGATATCGAAGCGTTCAAGCAATGATTCGACCCTGGGCGTGAACCAGCTTGCATGGCGCGGCTCGAATACGAGCGGCGCAGTGCTGCGCGAGCGGAATGCCCTGAAGAATCCCGACGCGGTTCGCAGGTCCAGGGACAAGCTGGGAGGTAGCTGCAGCAGGAATCCGCCCAGCTTCCTTCCCAGTCCTTCGGCTTCGGCAAGGAATCGATCGAGCGCGGGGCCGGATCCGCGCAGCGCCAGTTCATGCGAGATCGTCTGTGGCAGCTTCACGGAGAAGCGAAAATGCCCGGGCACCGAGGCGGCCCAGCGTGCGTATGTCTTCGCCTGGTGCGGACGATAGAACGAGGAGTTGACCTCGACGACGGAGAAGCGCGTGGCATAGCGCGCCAGCATGCTGTCGCCCTCGGCGAACAAGGGGATGTGCCGGCGCGAGATTGACCAGCCTGCACAGCCGATGCGGACTTGTTGCATTCGCCATCCGGCCTTGATCTTCGCAGGGGCCAGTATCCGGACTGGTCCGTGAGCGCTCGCATGAATGTGGCTGACAAAGGTGAACGCCGGTTTCACGGTGGGGGGCTTTAGATGGGCCACTGCCACCAGGAAATCCACCATGGCGAGACCCATCTGGAGCGGCTCGATCTCATTCGGGCTGCTCAACATCCCCGTATCGCTGATGTCGGGCGAGCGCCGCACGGACATCCACTTCCGCATGCTCGACTCGCGCGACAAGAAACCGATCCGCTTCGAGCGCGTCAACGCCGATACTGGCGAGGAAGTGCCATGGAAGGATATCGTCAAGGCGTTCGAATACGACAAGGGAAGCTACGTCGTCATCGAGAAGGAAGACATCGCCGCGGCCGCGCCGGAAACCCACGAGTCGGTCGATGTGCAGGGCTTCGTCGATGCTGCCAGCATCAACCTGCGCTACTTCGAGAAGCCGTATGTGCTGGTTCCGGGCAAGAGAGCGGAGAAGGGCTACGTGCTCCTGCGCGAAACGCTCCGGAAAACCGGCAAGGTGGGCATCGCCCGCGTGGTCATCCGCACGCGCGAGTACCTCTGCGCGCTGATGCCCGAGGACGATGCGCTGGTGCTGATCCTGCTGCGCTATCCGCAGGAGCTCATCGAGCTGGACGAGTACAAGCTTCCCGACGGAAAGTTGTCGGATTACAAGTTGTCAGCCAAGGAAATGGCGATGGCCGAGCAGCTGATCGACTCGATGACTTCCGAGTGGAAGCCCAAGGACTACCACGACGAGTTCCGCGAAAGGCTGTCGAGCATCATCAAGAAGCGCATCAAGTCGGCCGGCGCGACGACGAAGTTCGAGGAGCCGGAGCATCGCGAAGACGCGGCGACCAACGTGGTGGACTTCATGTCCCTGCTGCAGCAAAGCCTGGACACCAAAAAGCGGACTCCGGCAAAGGCGACGAGCAAGCGGGCCAAGAGTCCTGCAAAGAAGACCGCCAAGGTGGCCAGGAAGGTCAGCCGCAAGAAGGCCTCCTGAAGCAGCCACATGAGCCTGGTTGATTACCGACGCAAGCGCAGCTTCGGCAAAACCCGCGAGCCGGAGCCCGGCAGGCCCGTGCCGAAAGGGCAGCGGGCGATCTTCGTGGTGCAACTTCACCATGCGAGCCGGCGCCACTACGACTTCCGCCTGCAGGTGGGAGACGCGCTCAAGAGCTGGGCCGTGCCCAAGGGGCCCAGCTACGATCCCAGCGTGAAGCGGATGGCCGTGGAGGTGGAGGACCATCCCCTGGATTACGCCGGGTTCGAAGGAGAAATCCCCAAAGGCCAGTATGGCGGCGGACATGTGGCGCAGTTTGATCACGGCGTCTGGTCCACCCAGGGGGACGCCGAGGCGCAGCTTGCCAAGGGGCACCTGCGCTTCGAGCTGTTCGGCAACAAGCTCAAGGGCGGCTGGCACCTGGTCCGTTCGGGCAAGACGGCCCGGCAGCCGCAATGGTTGCTCTTCAAGGACAAGGACGAGTACGCGGGAACGCTGGAGGCCGATGACCTGCTGGCCGACGTGGCGAAAGCGCCAGCTGCGGATCTCAAGCGCGCGGGTGCGGGCAAAGCGGGCAAGAAGAAACTCACTGCGGTCCCGACACGCAAGGGGCGCCGGAAGGACTGGGCAAAGAAGGCGCTGGCCCTGACCGGTGCCAGGAAGGCCAAGGCGCCGAACGGGCCGTTCGAACCGCAACTGGCCAAGCTGGGGGAATCGCCGCCCAAAGGCGATCAGTGGTTGCACGAGCTCAAGTGGGACGGCTACCGGATCCTGGTCACGGTGGCCGACGGCAGCGTCCGGTTGTGGTCGCGCAATGCGCTGGAGTGGACGGACAAGATCCCGGATATCCGCGATGCGGTCACGGCACTGGGACTGAAATCGGGTGCGCTGGACGGAGAGCTCATCGCCGGCTCCGGAACCAAGGAGGACTTCAACCTGCTGCAGTCGACGCTCTCGGGCGAGGGCCAGGGCGCGCTCACGCTGGCGCTGTTCGATCTGCTGCACATCGACGGGGTCGACATCGCCGATGCCACGCTGATCGAGCGCAAGGCTCTGCTGAAAGAGTTGCTGGAGAAGCCGCCGGCGCATCTGGTTTTCAGTTCACACATCGAAGGTGATGGCGAGGCCACCTATCGACTGGCCGGGGAGCGTCACTACGAAGGCATCATCTCCAAGCGCGCCGACCGGCCCTACCGCGCTGGCCGCAGCGATGACTGGCGCAAGACCAAGCAGCTGGCCAGCGACGAGTTCGCGGTCGTCGGCTACACCGCTCCCAAGGGCAGCCGGACGGGGTTCGGATCGTTGCTCCTGGCCAGGCCCGATGAGCAGCATGGCTGGCGGTATGTCGGGCGAGTCGGCACCGGTTTCAACGATGCCCTGATGCGCGAAGTGACCCGAAAACTGGGACGGGCAGGGAAGAAGACGCCTACCGCGTTCGTGGGCACCACCGACACGGACCTGCGTGGCGCGACCTGGTTTGCCCCCCGGTTCGTCGTGGAAGTGTTCTACCGCGGCATGGGCCGGCAGCAGCTGTTGCGACAGCCTTCACTGAAGGCAGTGCGATCGGACAAGAGCGTCGAAGACCTGGCCGATTCAGACAGGGCTGCTCCTGGTCGAGCTGCTCCTGATCGGGCTGCTCCGGCTGGCCGCGCCACGAAGGCTGCCAGGGCGGGCAAGACGGCGGCGAAGCACGCAGCCCGTCCGCGAGGTATGCCCAGACTCACAAGTCCCACCAGGATCGTTTTCCCGGACATCCATGCAACCAAACAGGATGTCTGGGACTACTACGCAACGGTATTGGACCACCTGTTGCCGGAAGTTGCCGGCCGCCCGTTGTCGATCATCCGTTGTCCGGGCGGGACGGAGAAGCCGTGCTTTTTCCAGAAGCACCACACCGCCGGGCTGGAACTGGTCTCGTCGGTGCGGTTGAAAGAGGAGGGCGGAAACAACGCGCATTACCTCGTCGTCGAGGACGCGGCGGGCCTCATGGAACTGGTCCAGTTCAGCGCGCTGGAGTTCCACCCATGGGGTTCCCATGCCGAGAACCCGGACCAGGCGGATCGGGTGGTGTTCGATCTGGACCCCGGTCCCGGCGTGCCCTTCGCGGAGGTCAAGAAGGCGGCTGCGGACATCCGCAAGCACCTGGCCCACCTGGAACTCGAATCGTATCTGCGGGTCTCCGGCGGCAAAGGACTGCACGTCGTCGTCCCGTTGAACCCGGGATGCGACTGGGGCCTGACCAAGCGGTTCGCCCACGGATTCGCTGACGCACTTGCCAGGTCCGAACCGGACCGGTTCCTGGCCACGGCCAGCAAGACCCTGCGCAACAAGCGCATCTTCGTCGATTACCTGCGCAACGGCCGCGGCGCCACCGCGGTGGCGTCCTACTCGCTCCGGGCCCGGCCGGGTGCGCCCGTCGCCATGCCGCTGGCGTGGAGCGAACTGGCGAAGCTGAGCCGCCCCGATGCGTTTAACCTGAAGAACGTGCCTGCCAGGCTGAAGCGCCGGCGCAAGGACCCGTGGGAAGGCATCGATCGCATCCAGCAGAACCTGGCGCGCTGGGCGCAGGAAGATTGACCGGCGTCAGCAGTTGTTGGGCTCCAGGCGGTTGTGGACCGCGGTGGCCGCGATGGCCGCGTGGCCGGTGGCTACGGAGATCTGGTTCAGTGCGCTGACAACATCGCCGATGGCATAAAGGCCGTCGACCGAGGTCATCTGCTGGCGGTCGGTGATCAGCGCGCCTTCCTCGTCGCAGCGGGCGCCGGCGTCAGTCGCCAGGCTGGAGCGCGATATGAGTCCCATCGACGGATAGACGATGCCGAAGCTGCGCGCGCGGCCATCGAACTGGAAGTGGCAGCGCTCGCCATCGAATCGGGGCGGCGCGGACGTAGGGGTGACCTCGATCCCGTTTCGCTCCAGTGTCTTGCGGGCTTCGTCATCGCCGGGTTCGCGCGAAGGAATCATCACCAGGCGCCGCGAATAGGTTCGCAGGAACAGGGCATGTGGCGCGGCATGTTCGATCGGACCGTAAACCGCAATCTCCTGATCGATGGCTTCGAAAGCGTCGCAGATCGCGCACAGGCGGATGACCCCGCAGGCGACAGCAGCTTCCAGCCCCTCCAACTCGGGCATGACGTCCTCGCATCCGGTGGCAAGGATCACGTTGCGCGCACGCACGGTCGTGTCGCCGTGGCGCAACCGGAAATGATCGTCGGCCCGAACCAGCGTGACGACTTCTTCGTCGACGATGCCAACGCCAAACGATGTCGCTTGCTTGCGCATGCGCGCGAGCAGCTCGCGCCCCCCCACGCCGTCGGGGAAACCCGGGCAGTTGTGGCTGGTGGGGATCCAGACGGCGCGGGCCAGGCCGTGGTCGAAAACCACGATCGATCGGCGGTAACGCGCCAGGTAAGTCGCGGCCGTCAGTCCACCCGGGCCGCCCCCGACGACGATGCAGTCGAGCACGTCAGCCGCGCTGGCGCGGTTCATCGCAGTTGCTTCGCTGCGTCATTCTTCTTCGCCATTGCCCGACTCCCATCCGGAACACACTGCTCGGCATGGCGATGGTGGCGTTCAAGAAGTGAAAGGTGTGTCTAGCCTGATGCGGGCGCGACGCTCACGCAGTCACCACGGATTGCAGGCTAGCGTCGCCGCGAACCAATCAAAGCTTCGCGGAGAAGAAACATGATCAAGTGGGCCGCCATATTCGCCATCATTGCCCTGATCGCTGGCGCGTTGGGCTTTACCGGCGCCGCTGGTGCGGCAATGGGCATTGCCAAGCTGCTGTTCTGGGTCGGCATTGCCATTGCCGTCATTTTTCTGATCCTTGGCTTGACGATCGCCAAGAAAGTCACCTGACGCTAATCCGGCTTCGCCAACGCCTGGCTGACGTGGTGCAGCAGGCCCGCCAGGTCCTGCTTGAGCAGGTAGGCCTGCACGTTCAGATCGGCCGCACGGTCGGCCACTTCATCTTCGTGCGTGCCCGACATCAACACGAACGGGATCGACGGGGCGAAGCCGCGCGCGATGGTCAGCGCATCGAAGCCGCTGAATCCGGGCATTGATACGTCGGAAAGGACAAGATCGGCGCCGGCCGCCATGGTCGCGCGCAGTTCGTCGGGGGACTGCACGTGCAGGAACTGCGCGTGCACTCCGGCATCCGCCAGTTGCAGCGCAACCAGTTCGGCATCGTCGGCGTCGTCCTCGACGAGGACGATGCGGACGGGGTTGGCACCCGGGTCGGTCATCGGTGCGGGTCAGTCCAGCGCCGGCGGCTCATTGATCACGGCCCAGAACTTGCCGAGCGTCTTGACCGCCTGGAAGAACTGGTCGACGTCCACCGGCTTGACCACGTAGGCATTGACGCCGAGGTTCCAGCCGGCCGCCAGGTCGGTTTCCTCGCGGGAGGACGACAGGATCACCACCGGCAGGCACCTGAGCTTCTCGTTGCTGCGGATCTGCTGCAGCACTTCCAGCCCGTCCATGCGCGGCATCTTGATGTCCAGCAACAGCACGGCCGGGTGGCCTTCGGGGCGGTCGGCGAAACGACCGCGACGCAGCAGGTAATCCATCGCCTCGACGCCGTCCTCGACGTGCACGATGGGGTTGGCCAGATGGGCATCGCGCAGCGCGTCGATCGCCATTTCTGCGTCGGCGTGGCTGTCTTCGGCCAACAGGATGGTGCGGAGCTCGGTCATCTGGTTCACTCGGTTGTGTGCGGCGGCGCATCGAGCGCGGCCGGCAAGGTAAATCTGAAAGTGGCGCCTTTACCGGGCTCGGATTCGGCGGCGATGCTGCCGCCGTGCCGGCTCAGCACGCGTTTGACGCTGGCCAGGCCGATGCCGGTGCCCGGAAATTCAGTGGCTTTGTGCAGGCGCTGGAACACGCCAAAAAGCTTGCCGGCGTAAGCCATGTCGAAGCCGGCGCCGTTGTCGAGCACCGAGAACTCGTGCGTGCCGTCGTCGAGGCGCTGGTACTCCACGTCAACCTGGCTGTCTTCGCGATTGCCGCTGTACTTGACTGCGTTGCCGAGCAGGTTCAGCCAGACCTGGCGCATCATGTTCTCGTCGGCTATCACCACCGGCAACTGCTGGATGTTCCAGGTGACGGTCTGGGCGCCGCCGTCGGCCGCCAGGTTGGCATCGAGCATCGCCCGGGTCTCGGCGACCATCGACTGCATGTCCACCGGCTGCAGGCGAATGGCGCTGCGGCCAAGGCGCGAGTACACGAGCAGGTCGTCGATCAGCTGCGACATGCGTTTGGCAGAGCCGCCGATGATGCCCAGGTAGTGCAGGCTCTTCTCGTCCGCGTGCTCGCCGAGGTGCCGGGTTAGCTTGTCCGAGAAGCCGGCGACATGGCGGAGCGGGGCGCGCAGGTCGTGCGACACCGAGTAGCTGAAGGCTTCCAGCTCGCGGTTGATCTCCGAGACCTGGTCGACCTTGCCTTCCAGCTGCCGATTGAGCTCGTTGATCTTCTTTTGTGTGGCCTTCTGCGCCGAGACGTCGCTGACGGTGAGCAGCGCGACTTCATCGAGTCTGTCGGGCAGCGACATCCGGCTGGCGTTGATCAGCACGGTTCGCTCGGCACCATCGGCCGTGGTCTGCACATGCTCGAAGTCCCACAGTTCGCGGCCGCGCGAGAGCACATCGCCCAGGCGCTGCTGCAGCACGGGGTCGCTCCAGGCGGGATTGGCTGCCAGCTCCTGGCCGTCGCCGGTCTTCCCATAGAGCTGATCGAACGCGGTGTTGTGCATGACGACCTGCTGGCGCGCATCGAGCAGCACGATCGGCTCGCGGACAGTCTGCAGAACGGCGAGGGCACGGGCACTGGACTGGCGCGACTGCTTCTGCGCCGACAGGCGCTGCGAGATCTGCCTGCCCAGCAGCCAGCTCACCATGCCCAGCAGAAGCACCTGCACCAGCATCGAACCCCAGCCCAGCCAGCGCGCCAAGGCACGCTGGCGCTCGGCGTCCTTCACGCGTTTGTCCAGCAATGCCTTTTCGTTCTCGAGCATGTCGCGCACGACATTGCGGATCGGATAACGCGTCACCAGCGGAGTCACGACCGGGCCGGCATCGACGGCGGCGGTGTGAAGGAGCTGGTCAACGACTTCCAGGCGGCGTTCGATCAGCGCGCCCAGGCGACCTATCAGCAGCTGCTGACGAGGATTGTCCGCAGTCAGCGCGATCAGTTCCCGAAGCTGTACAGGAATCCGTTCACGCCCCTGGGCGACGCGCTGGCGGGTCGAAGGCAAATCGCCGCCGAGCACGATGACCATGGCGGCCGACTCCACCTCGCGGACATTCAGCGCCAGGGCGGTGACGGCCGCCTCCACCTGATGGGTATGCGCCACGGCATCGGGGGCGGCGAGGTTGTTGCGCGACAGGTTCTGCAGAAACAGGAACGGCACGACCACGATCAGCAGGACGCCCGCGGCGATGGCGGGCACCCGCCATCGTCCCAAGCTTTCCTGGGTACCCGATTCGTCCATCACGCCCCTGATCTGATGCCGCCCCGACGCGGGTTCTGCTGCCCGGCCCGAGCGGCGATGCTATCCGATTTGCCGACGTGGCGAAATCGATGCAGGCCGTAATTTACCGGCCGATGACCGCGGTTCAGGCGCTGCCTTCACGGCTGCCGTCCGGCACGGTGCGCTGCCGCAGATCCTTGCGCCACGCCCGTGGCGCCATGCTGAACTCCGCGATGAACCATCGCGTGAACGAACTCGGCGCCGAGAACCCCAGCAGCCGGCCGACCACCTGCAACGAGTATTGCCGGTTCTCCATGTAGCGCACGGCCAGGTCGGTGCGGACCGAATTGAGGATGTTGGAGAACGTCTCGCCACCCTCTTCAAGGCGGCGCTGCAGCGTCCGGACATTCATGCCGCGGCCATGTGCCACCTGCTCGATGGTGGCCTGGCCCATCGGCATGAGGATGTAGAGGTCCTTGCGCACATCGGTGGTGATGGAGTTCTTGTCAGGCGCCGGCAGCGCCTCTACCAGGCGCTTCACATACATGGCCATGGCCGGATCAGCCGAGGGGTTGCGATAGGTCAGGTCGGCGGCGTCGCAGACGATGCCGTTGAACTCGCGGCCGAACTCGGTGGCGCAACGGAACACGCGCCGGTGCACCAGCAGGTTTCCGGGCGCGCCATGGGTGAAATTGACGCTGTGCGGCTTCCAGTGCGGGCCCAGCAGGAACCCGCACAGCCGGTACAGCGCGCCGAGGGCCAGTTCGATGGCCTGGCGCGAGGTCGGCCCCGGTCCCGGCACGAACTCCTCGCGGATCACCACGGTCCGGCCTCGCTCCTCGACGTGGATCGCCAGCAGCTCGTTGAGGAGGTGGCGGTACTTCATGGTGGTCATGAGCGCATCGCGCAGGGTCGGCTGGTGGATCAGCAGCAGGCTCACCACGCCGAAGTCCGACAGCTGCCGTGACTCGGCCATGCGCAGGCCGAAGGTGTCGCAGTCGGCCTGGATGGAGGAGTCCTCGAGCAGCTTCACCGCAGCGGCAGCCGGAATGCGCCGCTCCGGATCGGACAGCATGGTCCGGCTGAGCCCGGCCGCCCGCAGCAGCGGCTGCGGATTGAGGCCCAGCTGCTGTGCCACCTCGAAGTAGTTCTTCAGCGTGGCCGCGCGGATGAGGCTGCTCATGGGGCGGTTCCAGGGTTCGGGCGCGTTGTCATGATATGAGAAATCGGTGTCGCTGTTTGCAAAGAATCGAGGCGCCCCGGCTGCCTATAGTCGAAGGCGTTCGCCCCCTTGAGGGGGGCCCCGATTCATAGTTGAGAGGTTGCAACCGTCATGGCCCATGCCGTTCGATTCCATGAGGCCGGTGGCCCCGAGGTCCTGAAGTACGAGCCGGTCGGCGTTGGCGAGCCGGGCCCGGGCCAGGTACGGCTGCGCCACGTCGCGGTCGGCCTGAACTACGCCGACACCTACTTCCGCAATGGCACGTACGTGATCCCGCTGCCGGCGGGCATCGGCGTCGAGGCTGCGGGCGTGGTCGAGGCCCTGGGCGCGGGCGTGGACAACCTCAGCGTCGGTGATCGCGTCACCTACACCGGCTTCGTCAATACCCTTGGCGCCTACAGCACTGAGCGCCTCGTGCCGGCTGCGCCGCTGATCAGGCTGCCCGACGCGATCGATTGCGAGACCGCCGCGGCCATGACCATGCGTGGCCTGACCGCGGCCTACCTGCTGCGCCGCATCCATCCGTTCCAGGCCGGCGACACCATCCTGCTGCATGCCGCCGCCGGCGGTGTCGGATTGATCGTCGCGCAGTGGGCGCGACTACTGGGCCTGACCGTGATCGGCACGGTATCGACCGAGGCCAAGGCCGAAGTCGCCCGCGCCCATGGCTGCGAACACGTCATCAACTACAGCCACGAGGATGTCGCCGAGCGCGTGCGCGAGCTGACCGGCGGCATCGGCGTGTCGGTGGTGTTCGACAGTGTCGGCAAGACCACGTTCGAAGGCTCGCTCGCCTCGCTCAAGCGTCGTGGCCTGATGGTCTGCGTCGGTACCGCCTCGGGTCCGATCGCGCCGTTCAATCCGCAGCTGCTGGCGATGAAGGGCTCGCTCTACATGACCCGCCCTGCGCTTGCCGACTACATCGCCGACCCGGCGGAGAAGGCCGAACTGGCCGCCGAACTGTTCGACCATGTCGGCGCAGGCCGCATCCGCATCGGCATCAACCAGCGCTATTCGCTGGAGGATGCGGTGCAGGCTCATCGCGACCTGGAGTCGCGCAAGACCACCGGTTCTTCGATCTTCGTGATCTGACATGAACACCGACATGCGCGTTGAACTGCTGACCTGCGCCATCGGCGCCGAGCTGAAAGGCGTCGGCCTGGCCGATGCCATCCACGACGATGGCGTGTTTCAGGAACTGCGCCGGCTGCTGGTCCAGCACAAGGTGCTCTTCCTGCGTGACCAGAACATCAGCCGCGCCGAGCATGTCGCGTTCGCGCGCCGGTTCGGCGAGCTGGAAGACCACCCGGTTGCAGGCAGCGACCCGGAACACCCGGGCCTCGTGCGGATCTACAAGTCGCCCGCGCAACCCAACGAGCGCTACGAGAATGCCTGGCACAGCGACGCGACGTGGCGCGTGGCGCCGCCGTTTGGCGCGGTGCTGCGCTGCGTGGAATGCCCGCCGACCGGCGGCGACACCATGTGGGCGAACATGACGCTGGCCTACGAAAAACTGCCCGCGCACATCAAGGAGCAGATCGCCGGTCTGCGCGCCCGCCACAGCATCGAGGCCACCTTCGGTGCGGCGATGCCGATCGAGAGACGCCTGGCGCTGAAGGCCCAGTTCCCCGATGCCGAGCACCCGGTGGTGCGGATCCATCCCGATACCGGCGAGAAGATCCTGTTCGTCAATGCGTACACCACGCACTTCACCAATTTCCACACGCCGCAGAACGTGCGCTATGGCCAGGACTACACGGCCGGCGGTCAGCAACTGCTGCAGTACCTGATCAGCCAGGCGCACGTGCCCGAGTATCAGGTCCGCTGGCGCTGGAAGCCCAACAGCATCGCCATCTGGGACAACCGCAGCACCCAGCATTACGCCGTGATGGATTACCCGCCCTGCGATCGAAAGATGGAGCGCGCCGGGATCATCGGCGACGTGCCCAGCTGAACTGAAAAAGGCTCGTGCGACTCCCCAACCCGATTGATTCACTTCCGAGCCATTTACAGCTGCGCCTTCACGGAGAAACCCATGAACTTCCTCGACGGATCCTTGTTCCCCGAAAACCAGCCCAAGCTGGTCATCACTGCCGCGCCGTACGGCCCGGAGTGGTTGCCGTCGGATTTCCCGGAGGACATCCCGGTGACGATGGAGGAGCACATCCAGAAGGCGGTCGATTGCTACAACGCCGGCGCCACCGTCCTGCACATCCATGTGCGTGAACTCGACGGCAAGGGCTCCAAGCGCCTGTCGATGTTCAACGAACTGCTGGCCGGCATCCGCTCGCGCGTTCCCGACATGATCCTGCAGGTCGGCGGTTCGATCTCGTTCGCGCCGGAAGGCGAGGGCAACGTCGCCAAGTGGCTGTCCGACGACACCCGCCACATGCTGGCGGAACTGAAGCCGGCGCCGGACCAGGTGACGATCGCGATCAACACCAACCAGATGAACGTCGTCGAGCAGATGTGCGAGGCCGACCTTGCCGGCACCAGCCTCGGCACGCCGGAGGGTTACCGGGCCTACCGCGAGATGACCATCCCGGCCGGTCCGGAATGGGTCGAGGAACACATCCGCCGGCTGTCGGCCAACGGCATCCAGACGCACTTCCAGCTGGCCAACATCACCCAGATCGAAACGGTCGAGCGCATGATGCGCAAGGGCACCTGCAACGTGCCGTTGATCCTGACGTGGGTGGCGATCGGTGGCGGCTTCGATGCGCCCAACATCTACAACCTGGCCAACTTCGTCCGTGCATGCCCGGATGGCTCGGTGCTGACGCTGGAGTCGTCGATGCTCAACGTACTGCCGCTGAACATGATGGCCATCGCCATGGGCCTGCACGTGCGCTGCGGCAACGAGGACAACCTGTGGACCCAGCGCCGCGACCGCAAGATGAGCAGCGTCGAGCAGATCGAGCAGCTGGTGCGGATCTCGCGCGAGTTCGGCCGCGATATCGCCACCGCCGACGAGGCACGCGCGATCTACCGCATTGGCACGTTCTACAAGGATGCCGAAGAGACGCTGGCGGAGAACGGGTTTTCGCCGAACCGCAGGGCCGTCTGGAAGGGCGTTCCGCAAAGCGCGTGAGTTCAAACCACATGACGTCAACCACATGACGTCGAACCACATGGCATGAAATCTGCCTACTGAACCGCAGGTCACCCGCATGGCTTACCACTCTCTCCCGAATGATGGCAGCGACGACCCGGGCGCACGCATACCGCGCCGGTACGCCTGGGTGGTGTTCGGGCTGAGCTTCGGGCTCCTGCTGTCGGACTACATGTCGCGGCAGGTGCTCAACGCCGTGTTCCCGCTGCTCAAGCAGGAGTGGGCACTGACCGATGCGCGGTTGGGTCTGCTGAGCGGCATCGTCGCATTGATGGTGGGCCTGCTGACGTTCCCGTTATCGCTGCTCGCCGACCGGTTTGGCCGGGTCAGGAGCCTGGCGCTGATGGCGACGGTCTGGAGCCTGGCGACACTCGCGTGTGGCCTGGCCCAGCAGTACCCGCAGATGCTGGTCGCGCGCTTCTTCGTTGGCGTGGGCGAGGCGGCCTACGGCAGCGTCGGGATCGCGGTGGTGCTGTCGGTGTTCCCGAAGGACATGCGGGCGACGCTGACCGGCGCGTTCATGGCCGGTGGCATGTTCGGTTCGGTGCTGGGCATGGCCCTGGGCGGGGCGATTGCCGCACACCTGGGCTGGCGCTGGGCATTCGCGGCGATGGCGTTGTTCGGGCTCGTGCTGGCGTTGCTGTATCCGATCGTGGTCAGGGAAAAGCGCATTGCGCCGGGAGCATCGGCGTCCAAAGGCAGCAGCGATGACATGCGTGCCGACGCGACATCCGCCGCGCGGGTGCCGCTGCGCAACCTGGTCAACAGCCGCTCCGTGATCGGCGCCTACGTCGGCAGCGGCCTGCAGTTGTTCGTCGGTGGCACGGTCATCGTCTGGATCCCCAGCTATCTCAATCGCTACTACGGGATGGCGACCGACGTCGCCGGTGCCGTGTCGGCCATCATCGTCCTGGTCAGCGGCATCGGCATGATTGCCTGCGGCATGCTCAGTGATCGCATGTGCCGGCAAGCGCCGGAGCACAAGTTCAGGCTTGCCATCACCTATTGCCTGGCCAGCTGCGCGTTGCTCTCGGTGGCATTCGCGCTGCCGCACGGCACGCCGCAGCTGGTCATGATCGCCGTCGGCATGATGCTGGCCGCCGGCACCAGCGGGCCCGCGGGCGCCATGGTCGCAAACCTCACGCCGTTGCCGATCCATGGCACCGCGTTCGCCACGCTGACGTTGGCCAACAACCTGCTGGGCCTGGCAGCCGGTCCGCTGATCACCGGATTGCTCGCCGATGCGATGGGTCTGGCCGGGGCGTTCCAGCTGGTGCCGCTGGTCAGCGTGGCGGCGGCAGCAGTGTTCTATTTCGCCAAGCGGCATTACCTCGATGACGTCGCGCAGGTGGGGACCCACGGGCGCAGCCGCGCCATTGGCTTGCAGGCCACGACGTGAGTGCCGGCAGCAGGCTCACGATCGGCATCCATTTCGACCTGATCTGCCCGTGGTGTTTCATCGGCAAGCGCCAGCTCACGGTGGCGCGGGAGCGTTTCATCCAGATGCTGCCTGACGTCGCGGTGGACTCGGTGTGGCATTCGGTGCAGCTGCTGCCGGATGTTCCCGCACAGGGCCTGCCATTCCCCGAGTTCTACGAACGGCGACTGGGGTCGGCCGAGGCAGTGCGCCGCCGGGCTCAGCAGGTGATGGTGGCGGCAAGGAACGTCGATCTTGACCTCGATCTCACCGCAATCGAGCGGATGCCCAACACGGCCCGCGCGCATCGACTGCTGGGTCAGGTGGCGGGGTCGTGCGAGCCGGACTTGCACGAGGCTTTGCTCGAACGCCTGTTCGTTGCGTACTTCCAGCGTGGCGAAGACATTGGCGACGCGGCGACCCTGCGGGTGTTGGCAGCCGACGTCGGCGTGCCAGCCCATGTCGTTGATGCAGCACAGGACGACTCGCGGGTCGTTCCGACTGCCAGCAACCTCGAAGGTGTGCCTAATTTCGACTTCAACGGACGCCTGTCCCTGTCCGGTGCGCGCGACGCCGCCATCCTGCTGATGGCGATGCGGAAGGCCATGCAGATGGCCGCCGCGGTCGGCAGGAACACTGCGTGACCCGGGCGCAGACGCCCGACCATCGACATCGCTGCCCCAGGACCACCTCATGACCCGTCAATCCACTGTCCTCATCGTTCCCGGGCTGCGCGACCATGTTCCCGAGCACTGGCAGACGCTGCTGGCCGCGAAGTTGCCCAGGGTGCACACCGTGCCGCCGCTGGAGCAGGACAAGCTCAGCTGTGCAGCCCGTGTCGAAGCGCTGGAACAGGCGCTGTCGGCCATCGACGGGCCGGTCATCCTCGTCGCCCACAGCGCCGGCGTGATGATGGTGGCGCACTGGGTGCAGGCGTCAGGGTCGCGCCGGCCGATCAAGGGCGCGTTGCTGGCCACGCCGGCAGATGTCGAGACTCCGTTCCCGGCCGGCTATCCCAACCTGGACACGCTGCGCGAACAAGGGTGGCTGCCGATCCCGCGTCGCCCGTTTGCCTTCCCCAGCGTGGTCGCTGCCAGCAGGAACGATCCGCTTTGCGCGTTCACTCGCGCGCATTCGCTGGCCCATGACTGGGGCAGCGAGCTGGTCGATCTCGGCATGGTTGGCCATCTCAATCCGGCCGCGGGATTTGGTGCGTGGCCGCGGGCGATGGAACTCATCGCTGGCCTCGATCACTGACGCCGGAAGCGGCGAGGGCAGGGGACTCGCGTCCCGCTGCCGGTCCCGGCCGCCCGGCCGGCCGTACCTCAGCAGTCCGGGAAGCGGTAGTCGCGGAACTGCTCGCGCAAAGCGGCTTTGTGCAACTTGCCGGTTGCCGTGTGCGGCAGCTGGGCGACGAACACCACGTCGTCCGGAAGCCACCACTTGGCGACGCGACCCTCGAGGTAGTGCAGCACCGTCTCGCGCTCCAGCGTCTGGCCGGGTTTGACGACCACCAGCATCAGCGGGCGCTCCTGCCATTTCGGGTGGGCGATGCCGATGACTGCCGCTTCGGCGACGGTGAGGTGACCCATCGCCGCATTCTCCAGCGCGATCGACGAGATCCACTCGCCGCCGGACTTGATCACATCCTTGGCACGATCAGTGATCTGCATGTAGCCGTCCGGGTCGATCGTCGCCACGTCGCCGGTGTCGAAGTAACCTTCGTCGTCCAGGATGCAGCCGCCTTCATCGCGGAAATAGGCGCCTGCGACCCAGGGGCCGCGGATCTTGAGATGACCGGCTGCCTGGCCGTCATGCGGAAGTCGGCGACCTTCCTCGTCGGTCAGCTTGAGGCTGACGCCGAACACCGGGCGACCCTGCTTCGCCTGCACCTGCAGGCGCTCGTCCAGCGGCAGCGAGCGATGGCGGGGCAACAAGTTGCACACCGTGCCCACCGGCGATGTTTCGGTCATGCCCCAGGCGTGCACGACGAACGCGCCGAAATCACGCTCGAAGGTTTCGGCCATCGCCCTGGGCGCGGCTGCGCCACCGATGACGACGCGACGAAGCGCGAGCTCGGTGGTGGGCTTCAGGCGTTCCGCTGCAACGTACTGCAACAGCATCATCCAGACCGTTGGCACCCCCAGTGCCAGCGTCACCTGCTCGTCTCGCAGCAGTTGATAGACGCTGGCGCCGTCCATGGCCGGGCCGGGCAGGACCAGCCTGGCGCCACTCATCGCGCCGGCATAGGGCATGCTCCAGGCGTTGACGTGGAACATCGGCACGATCAGCAGCGCGGTCTCGTCCCTCGACACGGCAAGGCTGTCGACGGTGCAGGCACCGAACGCGTGCAGCACCGTCGAGCGATGCGAGTACAGCACGCCTTTGGGCATGCCGGTGGTGCCTGAGGTGTAGCACAGGGACGCGGCGCTGTTTTCGTCCAGGTCGGGCCAGGCAAACTCGTCGGATTGCGTCGACAGCAGGTCCTCGTAGCACAGCAGACCGGGGATCGAGCTCTCCGGCATGCGCGTCCGGTCGGTCATCACCACGAACGCGCGCACGCTCGTGAGCTGCGGACGCAGCTTCTCCACCAGCGCCACGAAGCTCAGGTCGAAGAACAGGACCGTGTCTTCGGCGTGGTTGATGATGTATTCGAGCTGCTCGGGGAACAGGCGCGGATTGGCCGTATGCAGCACCGCTCCCATGCCCGACACGCCGAAGTACAGCTCCATGTGCCGGTAGCCGTTCCACGCCAGCGTGCCGACGCGGTCACCGCGCTGCACGCCCAGTGCGACCAGGGCCGCCGCAAGCTGTCTGGCGCGCCCGTTGATGTCGCGGTAGCTGCAACGGTGCATCGGCCCTTCGACCGTTCGCGAGACGACTTCGGCGTCAGGGTGGCAGGCCACCGCATGTTCGATCAGCGACGAGACCAGCAGCTTGTGTTGCTGCATCAGACCGAGCATGTCATGCCTCCACTTTGCGCAGCAGGAAGTGCGACAGCGCCGGGATCAGCACCAGCGCACCGATCATGTTCCAGAGGAACATGAAGGTGAGCAGGATGCCCATGTCGGCCTGGAACTTGATCGGCGAGAACGTCCAGGTGATGACGCCAGCGGCCAGGGTGATGCCGACCAGGGCGACGACCTTGCCGGTGAACATCACGGCGTTCCGGTAGGCGGCGGCGAGCGGCACGCCGGCGCGCTGCTGGCTCAGCTGCACACTCAGCAGGTACAGCGCGTAGTCCACGCCTATGCCGGCGCCAAGCGCGATCACCGGCAGCGTCGCGACCTTGACGCCGATACCGAGCCAGACCATCAACGCTTCGCACAGGATCGACGTCAGGATCAGCGGCAGGACGGCCACCACGACCGCGCGCCAGCTGCGGAAGGCGATGAAGCACAGCAGCGCGACCGCGCCATAGACGTACAGCAGCATTGAACGGCTGGCGCGACTGACCACGTCGTTGGTCGCCGCCTCGATGCCGGCCGAGCCTGCAGCCAGCTTGAATGTCACGTCCTTGTCGTTGTGGCGCGCCGCGAAGTCCTCGGCGATGGCAGCGACGCGCTTGAGCGAGTCGGCCTTGTGGTCGGCCAGGTACGCGATCACCGGCAGCACCGTGCACTCGGTGTTGAACAGGTCCGGATTGAGCACGGTCGCCTGCTGGCCGGAGTAGTTGATCACGTCCTGGTTGCGGTTGAGGGTCAACCACTTTGGATTGCCTTCGAACGAACCGGCGGTGATGTTGCGCACCGCATCGGCGAGCGACACGGTGGTCTGCACCGACGGGTCCTGCTGCAGCGCCCAGCCGAGGCGGTCGGCCTGCACCAGCGTCTTGTAGTTGAGGCAGGCGTCTTTCGGTGTCTTCACGATGATCGCGAACAGGTCGCTCGACAGCGCGTAGTTCGCCGTGATGAAGGCGTTGTCCAGGTTGTAGCGCGAATCCTTGCGCAGCTCCGGTGCCCCGGGATCGAGGTCGCCGATCTGCAGGCCGCGACTGACCCACAGGCCGCCGGCCGCGAGCGCCACCGCGCAGGCGATCGCGCCCAGTGCCCAGCGTCGTTCGGTGAAGCGGTCGAGGACGTTCCAGAACGCACCCAGGCCGCGGCCGCGTGCTTCCTTGTCTTCCTCGCGCAGACTGCGGCGGGCCGCCTTCTCGCTGACGCCGACGTACGACAGCAGCACCGGCAGCAGGATCAGGTTGGTGAACACCAGCACGCCGACGCCGATGCTCGCCGTCATGGCGAGCTCCTTGATGACCGGGATGTCGATCGTCATGAGCACGGCGAAACCGACGACATCGGCGAGCAGCGCGGTCAGCCCGGCGAGGAACAGGCGACGGAAGGTGTAGCGGGCGGCGACGAGGCGATGGGTACCTCGGCCGACGTCCTGCATGATGCCGTTCATCTTCTGCGCGCCATGGCTGACGCCGATGGCGAAGATCAGGAACGGGACCAGCACCGAGAATGGATCGAGCTCGAACCCGAGCATGCGCACGATGCCCAGCTGCCAGATGACCGCGACCACCGAGCAGGCGACCACCAGCACCGTGCTGCGCACGCAACGCGTGTACAGGAAGATGATCAGCGCCGCGATCAGGGCCGCGCCCAGGAAGAAGCTGGCGACCTTCACCAGGCCTTCGATCAGGTCGCCGGCCAGCTTGGCGAAGCCGATCACATGGATCTTGACCTTGCCGTGGGCGCCGTTCTCGTACTTGCCGCGGACCTGTTGTTCGAGCTTCTGCGAGAAGGCGTGGTAGTCCAGCCGCTCACCGGTCTCCGGATTGCGCTCGAGCAGGGGCACGAACACCATGGTCGAGCGGAAATCGTTGGCAACCAGGTTGCCGACGATGTTGGCGCGGCGGATGTTGAGCTTGAGTGCATCGACCGACGCGGGCGTGCCGTCGTAGTTGTCGGGCATCACCGGCCCGCCGACGAAGCCTTCCTCGTTGACCTCGCTCCAGCGCACGGCCGGTGTCCAGATCGATTTCATCCAGGCCCGGTCGACGTCCTGCATCAGGAACAGTTCGTCGTTGACCTGCTTGAGCGTTTCCAGGTACGCCGGGTCGAAGATGTCGCCGTGCGGGTTCTCGATCACCACGCGCACCGAGTTGCCGAGGCCACGCAGGCTGCCGCGGCTTTCCAGGTAATTCCTGACGTAGGCGTGGCCGTGCGGAATCATCTTCTCGAAGCCGGCGTTGATCGCCAGCTTCGTGGCCTGGAAGCCGAGCAGCAGGGTCAGCAGTGCGCAGGCGACGACGATCAGGAGCCGGTGATTGAAGATGGCGCGCTCGAAGAAATGGCCCGAGCCATGGTCGAAATCGTCGATCGACCGGACCACCGGCATCCCATCGAGTGGGGTGTCTAACTTGTTCAAACGCGAATCCTCACGGGCAGATCGACTTACAGTTCAGGACGTATGACGCGCACGCCGCGCAGTCCGGTCAGGACCACGGCGTTGCCCGACACGGCCAGGCCGGTGCAGGGCATGGCGGCTTTGACGGCAAGCGGTCGGAAGTGGGCACCGTCGTCGTCGCTGAGCAGCACGTCGCCGCCCATCGAACACATCAGGACGCGTCCATCCGGCATGACCTGGCTGGCGGTGATCGACGCGGTGACGCCGGTGTCGACCGGTTCCCAGTTCTGGCCGCCATCGAGCGAGCGATAGGCGGTGCCGCGCAGGCCATAGGCGATCACGAGGCCGGGTTTGGTCAGCAAACCGAAGTAGCTGCCTTCGTACGGGGTCTGCAGCGCGGTGAAGCGGCCAGATGCGGGGTCCAGGCGCAATGCAAGCCCCAGCTCGCCGACGATGTACAGGCCATCGCTGCTGCCGCGGATGCCGTACAGGTGATAGAAGCGTCCGTTCTGCGTGCGATCGACCCAGGGCACCCAGGTCTCGCCGCCGTCGCCGGTGCGGAAGATCAGGTTGTAGGCACCGACGGCGAATCCTTCACGCTGGTTGGCGAACCAGACATCGAGGAAGGGGCGGCTCGGCCCTTCTGCGGCCCCGCGTTCGGCCTCGGCCTTGAGCGCTTCGAGCACGGCCGGATCGGTGTCTGCAGGAAGTTGCTGTACGTATTGGACGATCAGCGCGTTGGCGCGGCGCCCGTCGAGCTGGACGATCCAGGATCTGCCGCCATCACTGGTGTGCAGGATCACGCCGTCGTGGCCCACGGCCCAGCCGTCGTTGGCGTCGACGAAGTGAAGCGCGGTCAGGTCGGAGCTGACGGGGACCTTCGCCTGCTGCCAAGTCGTGCCGTGATCATCGGAGTAGACGATGTGGCCGCGTGCGCCGGCAGCGACCAGTCGCTTGCCTGCCACGGCGCTGGCCTGCAGCACGCGTTGCGCGGCCAGGGTGCTGGTGGCTGCGGGCTGGTCGAGTACGTCGGTGAACTTGCCGGCGGGGGCCGTCAGCGCGACGGACGCGACCAGCAGCAGCGCCAGTCCGGACAGGCCGGCGAGCTTCAATCGTGGATTCATGGAATGGCTTCGTTCTGCGTCGGGGAGCCTGCGCAAGCAGGCGTCCGGCGGGTTGACCTCCGGCGGCGGAGAGACCGCCGGAGGCCATGACCGTCAAGGTTCAGCGGATGCCGGCACCGGCCAGCGCATCGGGCGACCACTGGTTGACCGGGAGCGGGTTGGTGTAGCGGATGCCGTCGTACGGACCCATCAGGAAGCTGATGTTGTAGACGCCCGAGGTCAGGTCGTAGAACACCTGGGTTTCGGCGTTGGGCGTCCTGGCGTCGTAGCTGGGCGACATGTGCGCGAACGATGCCCGGTACAGACGACCGTTGGCGTCGTACTGGTCAGCGGCAAGTGCGGTCCAGCTGTCCTCGTCGAGGTAGAACGTGCGCTTGGCGTAGATGTGGCGCTTGCCCGGCTTGAGCGTCGCTTCCACCACCCAGACACGGTGCAGTTCCCAGCGCACCAGGTCCGGATTGACGAACTGCGGCGTGGTCACGTCGGCCGCCTTCGGGTGATAGGTCAGGCGATACGTGTTGTACGGAACCAGCATCTCCTTCTTGCCGACGAGCTTGAAGTCGTAGCGGTCCATCGCGCCGTTGAAGATCCACGCGTCGTCGTAGGTCGCCGAGCCAGCAGTGCCCGGGTTCGGCGTGTCATACGAGATGTCGGGGGCAAGCTTCACGCGACGCTGGCCAGGCAGGTACAGCCAGGCGCGGCGCGGTCGCTTGAACGGATTGACCACGTCGACCGCCATCAGCGCCTCGCCGGCGCGGCGTGCCGGCGCGGTGTAGGCGATCTTGGTGCGGAAGTAGACGTCGGTTTCCTCGGCCGGCTTGGTCGCCGCCGGGTCGTAGTACGGATACTCGACGACGAGCTTGCCGCTGGTGGCCAGCGCAGGCGTGCCGGAGGCGTCGACGTTCCAGTTGTCGTACTTGAAGTTGCTGGCGACGCCGACGTAGCGCAGCAGGTGGTTCCACATCGCCTCGTAGCCGCTCTTCGGGATCGGGAACGGATAGCCGCCGATGGCGCCAGTGATGCCCATGCCGCCGTCCTTGGTGCTGGCGCGGGTGGCATTGGCGGCGGTGTTGTCGAGCACGCGATCGGGCAGCGCGACGGTGCGGTGCGTCGGGTACACGTCGATGCGGTATTTCGGATACTTCTTCAGCAGCGCCTTCGCGCCGACGGTGAGCTGGTCGTCGTACTGCGCCATGTTCTTGGCCGTGATGGTCAGGCGCGGCTTTTCACTGGCGAAAGGATCGGGACGGATCGAACTACCGGGCTTGAAACCGGCCGGTGCCGTGGTCAGGCCGCCGGCGTAGGCCGGGATGGTGCCGTCGGCGTTGGCGCCGGTCTCGGCGCCGACGCGGGTCAGGCGCGTGCCGAGCTGCTTGGCTTCGTCCGCGGTCACCGCCGCGCTGGCGTTGCCGAGGACGGCCAGCAGTGCGCCGGCCAGGAGTGTCTTGGCGAATGTCATGGTGTGTTCCTCTGCAGATGTCTGGAGTGCTGTCAAAGCGTGGTCTTGAAGGTGAAGACCACGAAGCCGCGATCCGTCAGCAGCGAGTTCGCGCCGCCATAGGAAGTGATGGCATTGGCGGGGTTGGTGGTGGCGTCGCCCAGGAAGTCGACGTACTTCAGGTCGAAGCGGTACTTGGAATGCAGGTCGACGGCCACGCCGACCGAGTAGCTGCCGGCGCCTTCATTGCCGCCCAGCAGCACCGCGGAGTTGCCGCTGATGCCCTGCGAATAGGTGATCGGCAGGGACAGGTCTGCGCCGGGGAACATCTGGTACTTGGTCGGGGTGAAGTTGACGGCCAGGCCGTAGAAGTCCTTGGTCACCTTGTCTTCCGGCGTCACCAGCGCGCCGCCCGGACCGACGACGGCGTAGCTGCTGCGGCCCTTGAAGACGGAGGCGTTTTGCGTGACCTCGCTCCAGTGGTTCCAGACCAGCTCCACGATCAGGTTGGCCGAATCCCATGCCGGCGACTCGGCGAAGCTCGCAAAGCCGTTGAGGACGCCGTGCCAGGTGTTGCCGCGCGCACCGCCGCTGTCGCCTTGCGCAGGCGGAGCAAACAGGCTGCCCGCCGGCAGGGCCGACGCAAACGGTGCAAACGACGCCGGCAGCACGCTGACGGTATCGCTGAGCAGCGGCATGTTCTCGCGGTAGTTCAGGTCCGCGCCGACACTGACACCCCACAGGTTCTTCGACAGGCTCAGACCGTAGATCTTGATGTCGTCGGCGTAAGCGGCGGCATAGCGACCGATAGTGCCGCCGACGACCTCCGGCACGGTGGCCGCGGAAGGATTGATGTAGCAGGTGGTCGAGGTAGGCGGGCCCAGCGGCGTGGCGCCCAGCGCGCGGCACAGGCCCGGGGGCGTGGCCGGTCGTACCGCCGGGGTTGCGTTGCCCTGCGGCAGGATGTCGGCGGTGACGCGGTAGTAGGCGCCCAGCGTGCCGTCGAGCCACTGCGGGCTCCAGCGCGCCGACAGGCCCCAGTCGCCGTGCTTGTCCGGGTCGCTGTCTTCGCCGCGCACGAGGCGGTTGACGCCCAGCGGGTTGGCCGCGCTCACCGCCGCCGGTCCGAAGATGAACGACTCGCCGCCGCGCAGCAGGTGATCGTTGAAGCCCAGGAACGAGCCCGCCTCGGGGATGCGCGCCTGTTCCCAGTCGAAGAAGTATTGGCCGGCGAAGGAGAGTTCCGGCGTCGGCTGCGCCTGGAACGACAGGGCTTCGCGCGGCAGGAACAGTTCCTTGGCCTCGGTGCCCGGCACCGAGAACAGCTTGCCCAGGTCGAGCGCCGACTGGCCGTAGCTCAGGCTGTGCACCGGATTGAGCATGGCCTC
>DATDBK010000110.1:0-2513 GCA_036524935.1 Lysobacter sp.
GTGCTGCACTGCAAAATCCGCAGGATTACGAATCCATCCGGATGGAAAGATGAACGAATCGGTCCGCCCGAGCGCCGTGGCGCTGGCGCCGCTGCTGCTGTTCCTGGCGCTGTTCTTCGGTGCGGGCCTGTACTACACGACACACGGCGAGGCGATGGGCTTCTATCAGCTGCGCGCGCCAGTGGCGATCCTGCCCGCACTGGCGTTGGCGGCGTTCATTGCCTGGCGGCGCGGACTGAAGCCGCTGGAGACGCTGCTGTCGGGCATGGGCGACCACAACGTGGTGCTGATGTGCCTGATTTTCCTGCTCGCCGGAGGCTTCGTCGAAGTGTCCAAGGCGATCGGGGCGGTCGACGCGATTGTCGCGCTCGGCATCGGTCATGTGCATCCGGCGTTGCTGCTGCCCGGCCTGTTCGTCGTCGCCGGCTTCATCTCGCTGTCGCTGGGCACGTCGATGGGGACGATCGCCGCGGTCGCGCCGATCGCGCTGGGTGTGTCCGATGCCTCGGGCCTCGATCGCGCGCTGGTGCTCGGTGCCGTAATTGGCGGCGCCACCTTCGGCGACAACCTGTCGGTGATCTCCGACACCGCTATCGTCGCCAGCCGCACCCAGGGCTGCAGCATGCGCGACAAGTTCCGCGAGAACCTCAAGCTGGCGCTGCCGGCCGCGGTGCTCACCGTCATCGTGCTCGGCCTGGTTGCCGACACCGCGCCGGTGCAGCCGCTCGATCCGGTGTCGCCCTGGCTGATTCTGCCCTACCTGGTGGTGCTCGGCCTGGCGCTGGCCGGTGTCGACGTGATCATCGTGCTGAGCCTGGGCCTGGTGATCGCCGGCGTGTTCGGCGCGGTCTTCGCCGACGAGTTCGGCCTGGCGTCCTACGCGACCCATATCTGGGAAGGCTTCGAGAGCATGATCGAGATCACCCTGTTGTCGCTGCTGGTCGGCGGCCTGGGTGCATTGATGAAAGCCACGGGTGGATTGAGCTGGCTGGCGCAGGTGATTGGCCGGTTCGCACGTGGCCACCGCAGCCGCCGGGCCGGCGAGATCAGCATCGCCGCGCTGTCGGCGACGACCGACGTGTTCACCGCCAACAACACGGTCGCGATCCTGATCAGCGGCGGCCTTGCGCGCGATATCGCCCAGCAGCACGGCGTGCCGCCAGCGCGTGCCGCCAGCGTGCTGGACATCTTCGCCTGCGTCACCCAGGGCGTGCTGCCCTACGGCGCGCAGATCCTGCTGGCCGCATCGCTCGGCGCGGTGTCGCCGCTGGCGCTCGCCGGCAGCGTCCATTACAGCTGGTTGCTCGGCGGGATCACGGTGGTTGCGATGTTGTGGCCTCGGCGCAAGGAAGAGGCCGTGCGCGTCGTAGCCCCGTAGCTGCGTAGCCCGGGTAAGCGAAGCGCACCCGGGGCCTGCGTTGGCGACACCACCCCGGGTGCGCTGCACTTACCCGGGCTACATCGCGGAAACAAAAAAAAGGGCGCGGATTTCCGCGCCCTTTTTCGTTGCAGCATGACGCCGGATCAGTCGCGCGACTGCAGCTTCGACAGCAGGCGCAGGAACTCGACGTACAGCCACACCAGCGTGACCATCAGCCCAAACGCGCCGTACCACTCCATGTACTTCGGCGCGTTCTGCTCGACGCCGGTCTCGATGAAGTCGAAGTCCAGCACCAGGTTCAGCGCGGCGATGACCACCACGAACAGGCTGAAGCCGATGCCGATCAGTCCGGATTCGTGGATGTAGGGCATCTTGATGCCGAACATGCCCAGGCCCATCGTGACCAGGTAGAGCAGGGCGATGCCGCCGGTGGCGGCGACGACGCCGAGCTTGAAGTTCTCGGTCGCCCGGATCAGGCCGGAGCGATAGGCGAACAGCAGGGCGAACAGCGTGCCGATGGTCAGCATCACCGCCTGCAGCACGATTCCCTCGTACAGGTGGTTGAACATCGCCGAGATCGCGCCGAGGAAGAATCCTTCGACGAGCGCGTACAAAGGCGCGGTGACCGGCGACCATTCCTTCTTGAACGCGGTGATCATGGCCAGCACCAGGCCGCCTATGGCACCACCCCAGACATACGGGCCGGCGCCGACCACGCCTTCAGCAGTGAAGCTGATCTGGCTCCAGGCGAAGGTCGCGGTGATCACGCACAACAGCAGCAGCCCGGTCTTGTTGACCGTGCCGGAAATTGTCATCGCATCGCCGTCGCGGCGCACCACGGTGCCGCTGCCGAGGTCGAGAAAGGTGGTGTCCCTGAGTGCCGGATTGCCGCTGCGCATGCGTGTACCCCTGATTCGAAGCGATGGATTGTGAACGGGGCAAGGATACATGCTGTCCGCTGACTGCTTCGCGCCACCGCGTCGTTGACACAGACGCGCCATCCGCCCAAACTAGCCGGCCTTTCGCGGCGTTGGCGCGCAACGAGAGTCCGGGACCGGGGTATAGCTCAGCCTGGTAGAGCGCCAGCTTTGGGAGCTGGATGTCGTGGGTTCGAATCCCTCTGCCCCGACCA
>DATDBK010000111.1:0-14538 GCA_036524935.1 Lysobacter sp.
CCGCAACAACATCCTCGACATCACCCGCCAGAGCCTGGAAACCCTGCGCTACTGGCCGCTGCCGGAATTCGACATCGCCGCGACGATGGCGCCGAGCTCGCCGATCACGCGCGAAGAGCTGGCCAACGTCCCGGACTTCGAGCTGTCCGACACGATCACGCTGGGCACGGTGACGATGTCGGCCGAACCGGCCACGGAGCCTGCCGCACCGGTCGCCACGATCACGCCGGCGCCGGCGCCGGCACCGGCCCCGGTGGCAACCACGGCGCAAGGCATCGCCGCCGGTGGCTTCGAACACAGCGACGACATCGACGACGAGATCCGCGAGGTGTTCCTCGAAGAGCTCGATGAAGAGATCCGTCACCTGGGCGACCTGCTGCCGGTCTGGCACGAGGCCCCGGAAGACAGCGAACGCCTGCGCCCGATCCGTCGCGTGTTCCACACGCTCAAGGGCAGCGGCCGCCTGGTCGGCGCCAAGACCCTGGGCGAGTTCAGCTGGAAGATCGAGAACCTGCTCAACCGCGTGCTCGACGGCACCCGTCCTGCCAGCCCGGCGGTGATGGGCCTGGTGGGCCACGCCTACACGGTGCTGCCGCAGCTGCACGCCGCGCTGCGCAACGAGGGCGTCATCACGGCCGACCTGGCCGGGATGGAAGCCCACGCCACCCGCCTGGCGGAAGGCGACGAGTCCATCTACACGCCGGCCGTGGTTGGCGCGGTGGCGATCGAGACAGTTGAACCGGTGGTTGCTGAAGAGCTCACGCTCGAAGCGGTCAGCCTCGACATGCTCGCCGTCGAGACCGACGTTGAAGACGCCGTCACTGTCGACCTGTCGGTTGTGGAGCTCGCAATCGATGAGCCGGCCGATGAGCCGGCGGCTGCGGCGTTCATCGCAGAGATCGAGCCCGGCACGCCCGCATCGGTCGATGCGGTGCTGCTGGAGATCCTCGACGCCGAGGTCAGCGGCCACCTGGTCACGATCGAGCAGTGGCTTGCCGCCGCGAACGACGGCCCGCGCCTGGTCGACGACGGCCTGCAGCGCTCGTTCCACACGCTCAACGGCGCCTTCGCGATGACCGAAGTGCCGGTGATCACGGAGATCACCGGTCCAACCGAAATCTACGTGAAGCGTCTTCTCGCGTCCGGCCTTCCGGCCAGCAGCGAAGGCGTGGCCGCCATGGCCGAGGTTGCCGACGCGATCCGCCGCACGCTTGCCACCCTGAAGACGCCGGCGCCGCGCGTGCCCGCGTTCGAGGGCCTGGCTGCGCGCATGCGCGCGCTGCGTGATGGCTTGCCCGATGCCCGCCACGCGATGCCGGTCAGCATCGAGGCGATGGATCTGTCCCTCGCCATGGACGATGACGACGACATCCAGTTGTCCGCGCTGGATCTGAGCGAGTTCACCGATCTGGCATCCGACGCCGGTCCGGCGTTCGACCAGGGTTCGCAGACCGCGCGCGTGGAAGCCGAACTGGCCGAAGCAAGCCGCATCGAAGCCGAACGACTGGCGATCGAGAAGGCCAACGACGGGCACATCGAAGTCGAACGCCTGGAAGCCGAGCGTTTCGCCCTGGCACAGCGCGAAGAAGAGCGCCTGGCCGCGCTGCAGCGCGAGCAGGATGCGCAGCTGGAAGCCGAGCGTCTGGAATCCGAGCGCATCGAAGCTGCGCGCCTCGAAGCCAAACGCCTCGAGGCCGAACGCCTCGAAGCCGAGCGCGTCGAAGCAGAACGCGTCGAAGCAGAACGCCTCGAAGCCGAACGCGTCGAAGCAGAACGCCTCGAAGCCGAACGCCTCGAAGCAGAGCGCCTCGAAGCAGAGCGCCTCGAAGCCGAACGTCTCGAAGCAGAGCGCCTGGCCGAGGAAGAGCGCGAGTACGCCCGCCTCGAGAGCGAGTACGCGGAAGCCGAGCGCGTTGCACGCGAGCAGTCGGCCGCCATCGAGGCGACCGCATCCGTCGGCCTGGCGGCGTTTGCCGATGCCGGTGCCCCGGGCGCCAACGAGTCCGATGGCGATCGTGCCGACGACGAGGTGGTCGAGCATGCGTCGCAGCCGGCAATCGTCGCCGACCTCGCTGCCGATGTCGCTGCCGATATCGATACCGATGCACAGGAACCGGCCGTCGCTGCGCTGATCGCGCATGCGCTCGCCGGCAGCGACGATCCGGACGAAGCGCTCGACCTGAGCGGCCTCGATCCGGAGCTGGTCGACATCTTCGTCGAGGAAGCCAGCGACCTGCTTGACCACTCCGATGGCCTGCTTGCGCAGCTTCGCCAGGCGCCGGGCGACCGCGAGCCGGTGGTTGGCCTGCAGCGCGACCTGCACACCATCAAGGGTGGCGCGCGCATGGCCGGCATCATGGCCGTGGGCGAACTTGGCCATGCCATGGAATCGCTGCTGGAAGCCGTGGCCGAACAGCGCTGCGAACTCGGCCGCGATGGCGTGCCGCTGCTCGAGCACGGGTTCGACCGTCTCCACGCCATGGTCACCCGTGTCGGCGAACGCCGCGCGATTGCCATGCCGGACGAACTCATCGCGCAGTTCGACGCACGTGCCCGCGGCCAGGCGTACGCTCCCGCAACGCAGGTCGAGCCGGCCAAGCCGGCGGCGGCCGCGGTGGTGGTGGCAGCAGCAGAGACCGCGCAGCACATCGATCTCAAGCCGCTGTCTGCACCGATCAGCGATGCCCCGGTTGGCGACGAAGACGACATCGGCGTTCGCGCGCCGCAGGAGCAGGTGCGCATCCGCGCCGACCTGCTCGACCGTCTCGTCAACTACGCCGGTGAGGTCGCGATCTACCGCGCCCGACTGGAACAGCAGCTCGGTGCCTTCCGCGGCGCCATCGCGGAAATGGCAGCGACCAACACGCGTATGCGTGACCAGCTGCGCCGCCTGGAAATCGAAACCGAAGCGCAGATCGTCGCCCGCTACCAGCGCGAAGGTGATCTGGCCGAGCAGGCGTTCGATCCGCTCGAGCTCGATCGCTTCTCCAACCTGCAGCAGCTGTCGCGTGCACTGGCCGAGTCGGCCGCTGACCAGACCAGCCTGCAGACCACGCTCGACGACCTGACCCGTCAGTACGAAACCCTGCTGCTGCAGCAGTCGCGCGTTAGCTCGGAACTGCAGGAAGGCCTCATGCGCACGCGCATGGTGCCGTTCGACGGCCTGCTGCCGCGCCTGCGTCGCGTCGTCCGCCAGGCCTCGGGCGAACTGGGCAAGCATGTCCAGCTCAAGCTCGACGGCACCCAGGGCGAACTCGACCGCAACGTGCTCGAGCGCATGACCGCGCCGCTGGAACACATGCTGCGCAACGCGGTCGCGCACGGCCTGGAAACGCCGGACAAGCGCCGCAAGGCACACAAGCCGGAAGAAGGCACGATCCGCATCGCGGTCCGCCGCGAAGGTTCGGAAGTCGTGCTGGAAGTGGGCGACGACGGTGCCGGTCTCGACCGCGCCGCGATCCGCCGCCGTGGCGAAGAGCGCGGCCTGGTCCGCGCCGACGCGACGCTGTCCGATGCCGCGCTCGATGCACTGATCCTGGAACCGGGCTTCTCCACCGCCGACAACGTCAGCCGCCTTTCCGGCCGCGGCGTGGGAATGGACGTGGTCGCCAGCGAAGTGCGCCAGCTCGGCGGCACGCTCGACATCCATTCGGTTCCGGGCAAGGGCGTCAACTTCACCCTGCGCCTGCCGCAGACGCTCGCGGTCACCCCGGCCGTGTTCGTCCGCCTCGGCGAGACCACTTTCGCCGTGCCGATCGCCTCGGTCCGCGGTGTCGGCCGCATCGCCCGCGATCGCCTCGACATGGCCGATGCGACCTACCGCTACGGCGGCGAGGACTACACGGTCCACGATCTGGGTGCGCTGGTCGGCCACGGCACTGCCAAGGCAGAAGGCCACCTGCAGATGCCGCTGCTGCTGATCCGCTCCGGCGATCTGCGCGCCGCGGTCTGCGTCGACCAGGTCGTCGGCAACCGCGAAATCGTGGTGAAGGCCGTCGGTCCGCAGGTGGCATCGGTGCCGGGCATCTTCGGCGCGACCATCATGGGTGACGGCCGCGTGGTCGTGATCCTCGACGTCGCCCCGCTGGTGCGCCGCCAGATGCTGCTGCCGCGCGACCACGTGCCGGTCGTTGCCGCACCGGTCGAACAGCGCCGCGTGCCGCTGGTGATGGTGGTCGACGACTCGGTGACGATGCGCAAGGTCACCGGCCGCGTGCTGGAACGCCACAACTTCGAGGTCCTGACCGCGAAGGATGGTATCGACGCACTCGAACGCATGGCCGAACGCGTACCGGACCTGATGCTGCTCGACATCGAAATGCCGCGCATGGACGGTTACGAGCTGGCCACCGCGATGAAGGGCGATTCGCGCCTGCGCGGCGTGCCGATCGTGATGATCACCTCGCGTACCGGCGACAAGCATCGCCAGCGCGCGTTCGAGATCGGCGTGGAGCGTTACCTCGGCAAGCCGTACCAGGAGCCGGAACTGGTCCGCAACGTGTATGAGCTGCTCGGCATCAACGCACCGGGTGGTTCCGCAGGGGGCAATGGGCAGTCATGAGTGAGTCCTCGCGTCGCGCGGTACTGTTGGCGCGACCGGGCGCGGCGTGTGAACGCCTGCGCTCGGCGCTCTCCGATGCCGGTGCGCAGCTCGTGCTGGAAGCAGATCCGACCACGCTCGATCCGTCCGCGCTCGGCCTGGCCGCACCGCAGGTGATCGTGGTCGCGCTCGACGCCGCCACCGAAGACGCCATCGAGCGGTTCGATCCGGTACTGGCCGATCCGGCCGTTGAAGTGATCTACGAAGAGGCGGCGCTCGCCGCCGCCCGCGAAGGCTGGGACCTGGCGCGCTGGACGCGCCACCTGGCCGCGAAGCTGCAAGGGCACGGCAACGTGCTGCCGCCGGGTGCCGAGCCGGACGACGAGGGTGAGGGCGAGGGCGAGAGTGTCGCCGAAGCGTTTGCCGCTCCGCCGGCTGCACCGGTCATCGCGGAAACCGCGCACGCCGCGGCGCCGCAATTTGTTGCGGCTGCGTCGCAAGTGGCACCTGCCCCCCCGGTCGTCGAGGCCATGGAGCTGAGCCCCTTCGATCCGGTGGTCGCGGAGCTGACGTACAACCCGCCGATGGCCGCAACGAGCGTGCCGGCGTTGATGGCCGAGCACACGCTCGATGCCATCGACATGCCGCTGCTCGACGAGCCCGGCATGGTCTCGTCCGATGGCGACGACCTGGTCATCGAACCGTTTGAATCCAGCTTCGACTACGAGATGTCGCCTGTGAGCGCTCCGGTCGTGGTTGAACTGCTCGACGAGGCACCGCCGGCGATTTCCATGCCTGCTGCCGCTGCGCCTGGCGCGCCGGCACCCGTGTTGCTGTTCGATGCCAGCCGACCGCTGGATATCGCCAGCGACGTTGTCGTCCCGGCCGCCCCGGCTGCCGCAGCCGCTGCCACGCCGCTGGCACCGGACTGGTCGTTCGCAGAGGACAACGCCGGCGTCGCCGCCAATCCCGACAGCCACGCCGCGAGTCATCGCTTCCAGCGTGACCTGGGCGAACTGGAAACCCGCATCTCCGCGCTCGAGCTGGTCGAAGACCGCCCGACCGTGCACAGCAATGGCGCCGTGCTCGTGCTCGCCGGCATTGGCGGACCGGATGCGGTGCGCCAGCTCCTCAGCGGGCTGCCGGAAACCTTCCCGCGCCCGGTGCTGGTGCAGCAGCGCCTCGACGGTGGCCGCTACGACCGACTGGTCGCGCAGATGCAGCGCGCCACGCCGTTGCAGGTCCGGCTGGCCGAGCCCGGTTTGCTGGCGATGGCCGGTTCGATCTACATCCTTCCCGCGGAAATCGGCATTGCCGTCAACGAGCACGGCATCCGCTTCACCGAAGGCGAGGGCGACGTCATTGCGGCGCTGCCGTCGGCGGACTCGGCGGTGCTGCTGCTCAGCGGCAGCGATCCGGCCCGTGTCGATGCGGCGATGAACCACTCCTGGGCCGGCGCACTCGTGGCCGGCCAGGCGCCCGACGGTTGCTACGATGCCGCCGCATCGACGGCCCTGATCACGCGCGGCGGTCTCGCCGGGCAGCCGGTCGACCTTGCCGAACGTCTGATCGCACGTTGGAACTGAGCGGGCAGACCAGGAACTCACAGATGCCGAACCGAAACCATCCCAAGCCTGCCGCCAATGTACCGGTCGTTGAAAACGACGTCCGGGGCGTGCTGATCCAGGTGGCCGGTGGCCGCCTGCTGCTGCCCAATGCGACCATCGCCGAAGTGCTGTCTTACGCCGAACCCGAGCCGCTGGCCGATGTGCCGGACTGGCTGCTGGGCCGTATCCGCTGGCGCGGCTGGCAGTTGCCGCTGGTGGCGTTCGCGCGACTGGCCGGGCTCGCCGACGAGCGTGGCGGACTGGGCAGCAAGGTCGTCGTGCTGCGTGCGCTCGGCGGCAATCCGCGCGCGCCGTACTTCGCCATGTTGACGCACGGCTTCCCGCGCTTGGTGACGGTGTCGCGCGACACCCTGGTGGTCGTCGACGATGCCAATGCGATGCCCAACGGCGTGCAGGCACGCGTGTTGCTGAACGAAGACGCAGCGTTCCTGCCGGATCTGGAATCGATCGAGGCGCAGGTCAGCGCGGTGCTGGTGCAGGCGGCTTGAGCGCAACACCGGCGGCACGTTACGCCTCGGTCGATGCCCTGCGCGGCATCACGGTGGCGGCGATGCTGCTGGTCAACAACCCCGGCGACTGGGGCCATGTCTACGCGCCGCTCGAGCATGCGCAATGGAATGGCTGCACGCCTACCGACCTGATCTTCCCGACCTTCCTCTTCATCGTCGGCGTCTCCATCGCCCTCGCGCTGATGCCGCGCCTGGAGCGCGGTGACGCGCCGGCACTGCTGACCCGGACGGTCCTGACGCGCGCCGCGCGCATCGTCGGCCTGGGGCTGCTGCTGCACCTGTGCGCGCTATGGGCGTTCGATCTGGCCCATCACCGGGTGATGGGCGTCCTGCAACGGATTGGCTTGTGCTTCGCCGCCGCCGGCCTGCTCGCGGTGGTGGCGCGACCGCGCACGCAGTGGCTGGTGTTTGCCGGGTTGCTGGTCGGATACGGCGCGCTGCTGGCCGCCGGCGGCAGCTACGATCCCTTCGTCAACCTGGCCAGCCGCGTCGACCACGCGCTGCTCGGCGTGCACGTTTACCAGCTCGATCCGGTCAGCGGTCGCGGCCATGATCCGGAAGGCCTGGTCAGCACGCTCGGCGCGCTCGCAACCACCGTGCTGGGCATGCGTGCCGGCGACAGGCTGCGACGCGGCGACACGCGCGCGCTGTGGCTGGCCGGAGCCGTCTGCATGGTGCTGGGACTGGCCTGGTCGTGGTGGCAGCCGCTCAACAAGAACCTGTGGACGTCGTCGTACGTGCTGTGGACCGGCGGCATCGCCTGCTGGCTGCTGGCGATCGCCCACTGGCTGGTCGACCGCAAGGGCATGCCGGCGCTGGGCCGTGCCTTCGGCGTGAATGCGATCGCCGCTTATGCCGGCTCGGCCTTCATGCTTTACGCGCTGGTCGCCGGCGGCTGGCTGGAGCCGATTTACCAGCACGGTTTCGCCGGCTGGATGACGCCACGCTTTGGTCCGTACGTGCCGTCGCTGGCATTCGCCGTCACGTTCGTGGCGGTGTGGTGGTTGGTGGTGCGCGTGCTCGATGCGCGAAAGATCTACTTCAAGATCTGACGCGCGAACTACTGCAGGTCCCCGAACTTCGCCTGCAACGCGGCGATCGCCGCCAGCCCGGCGCTCTCGGTGCGCAGGATGCGCGGGCCGAGGCGCAGTCCCTGGAATCCCGCCGCGCGCAGTTGCTCGCGATCGAGCGGCGACCAGCCGCCCTCGGGGCCGATTGCCAGGTACACCGGTTCGGCGATGTCCACCGGGAGGCTGGAAAACGCCAGTTCGCCCTCCGGATCCAGGATCAGACGCAGGCCACCGCCGGGCAGGGCGGCCAGCGTCGCCGCCAGCGGCACCGGCGCCGACACCGCCGGCACGACGGCGCGGCCGCTCTGCTCGCAGGCCGACGACACCACGCTGCGCCAGTGCGCCAGGCGCTTGTCCGCGCGCGCTTCGTCCAGTTTCACTTCGCTGCGTTGCGACCACAGCGGATGGAACGCTGCCGCGCCCAGTTCGGTCGCCTTCTGCAGGATCAGGTCCATCTTCTCGCCGCGGGCCACGCCCTGCAGCAGCACCAGCCGCAGCGGTGATTCACGCAACACCTGGCTTGTGGCATCGATCGCGACGCGCAGTTCGCGCTTGCCCAGAGCGACGATCCGCGCCGCGTAGTCATGGCCATCGCCATTGAACAGTACGCAGGCATCGCCCACGCCCAGCCGCAGCACGCGGCCGAGATGGGCCGCCGCGCTCTCGGGCAGGACGACTTCGCTGCCGGCAGCCAGTGGCTGGTCGACGTGGACGCGGGTCATGCGCATGCGGTGGCCTCCTCGATGGCGGCGCGGGTGGTGTCGGCGAGCAGCTGCAACGCCTGCTCGTCGACGCAGTAGGGCGGCATCCAGTACAGCACGTCGCCGAGGGGGCGCAGCAGCACGCCGCGGTCGAGCGCGGCGCGGTAGGCGCGCAGGCCGATGCGTGCGGCGGGATCGAAACTGGCGCGACGGTCGCCATCGGGTGTCAGTTCGAAGGCGACGATCATGCCGGCCTGGCGAACATCGGCAACGTGACGGTGCTCCGCCAGCGGCGCGGCCAGTGCCGCCATGCGGGCGACGGTGCCGCGGTTGCGCGCAATCACGTCGTCGCTGGCGAAGATGTCGAGGCTGGCCAGCGCGGCGGCGCAGGCGAGGGGGTTGCCGGTGTAGCTGTGCGAGTGCAGGAACGCCTTCTCGCGCGATTGGTCGAGGAACCCGTCATAGATCGTCTGCGTCGCCAGCACCGCTGCCAGCGGCAGCGCGCCTCCGGTCAGGCCCTTCGACAGGCACATCAGGTCGGGTTGGACGCCGCTCTGCTCGCTGGCGAACAGCGTGCCGGTGCGGCCGAAGCCGACGGCGATCTCGTCGCAGATCAGGAACACGCCATGCGCATCGCACAACTCGCGTACCCGCTTCAGGTACACCGGATCGTGCATGCGCATGCCGCCGGCGCACTGCACGCGCGGCTCCAGGATCAGCGCGCAGACCTCGTTGCCGTGGCGCTCGAGCATGGCGCGCAGGGCATCGGCGGCGCGATGAGCACGATCTGCCGGCGTCTCGCCGGCTTCGCACAGGTAGGCGTCGGGTGACGGCGCAAACAGCGCTTCGGCAAGCAACGGTGCGTAGACACGGCGGTACAGCGGGATGTCGCCGACCGCGAGTGCGCCGAGCGTCTCGCCGTGGTAGCCGTTGTCGAGCGCGATGAACTTGGTCCGGCCCTCGATGCCGCGATTGCGGAACCAGTGGAAGGCCATCTTCAGTGCGACCTCGACGCCGGCCGAGCCGTTGTCGGCGTAGAAGACCTTGCTGAGCGGTTCGCGACCCGGTTCGCGCGGAGCCAGCGCCAGCAGTCGCTCGGCCAGCTCGACCGCGGGTGCATGCGAACAGCCGGCCAGGATCACGTGCTCCAGCGTCATCGCCTGCTGCGCGATGGCCGAAGCGATCCTGGGTTCGGCATGGCCGAACAGGTTGGTCCACCAGCTGCTGATCGCATCGAGGTAGCGGCGGCCGTCGCGGTCGATCAGCCACGCCCCTTCACCGCGCGCGATCGGCAGCAGCGGCATCGTCGCGGCGCCGCTTCCGTCGGCCGCGCTGCCGCCGGATAGATGCTCGCGCATCTGCGTGCACGGGTGCCACAGCACCGCCAGGTCGCGGCTGCGCCAGCTGTCGGCGTCGTCCCTGACACCGGCCCCGGCGCCGGCCTCTGCTAGCATCCCGTCATCGTGAGTCTTCTTCTGCATCCCTCCATTATCCGGCCTGGCGGCGCTCGGCGCTGTGCAGCCGCCGGGGCCTTCCACGGAACCAGGCCATGAGCCGACGCCTGCCCACCATCCACAGCATCACCGAGCACGACGCCGGACCGTACCGGCTGGAGCGCCTCGACCTGGAGTTCGCCAACGGCGAGCGCCGCCAGTACGAGCGCCTGCACGGGCGCGGCCACGGTGCCGTGGTCGTGGTGCCGCTGCTCGATGACGACACCGTGCTGCTGGTCCGCGAGTACGCCGCCGGCATGCACCGTTACGAGCTGGGGCTGGTCAAGGGCCGGATCGACGCCGGCGAAACGCCCGAACAGGCCGCCGACCGCGAGCTCAAGGAAGAGGCCGGCTACGGTGCGCGGTCACTCGACGTGCTGCGCTCGCTGACCCTGGCCCCGACCTACATGAGCCACCAGGCCCACCTGGTGCTGGCGCGCGACCTGTATCCCGAACGCCTGCCCGGCGACGAGCCCGAGGAACTCGAAGTGGTTCCGTGGAAACTCGACGACCTCCACCAGCTGATCCTGCGCGAGGACTTCTCCGAAGGCCGCAGCATCGCCGCCCTTTTCATCGCCCGTGAGTGGCTCAGGACGCACCAGACATGACGTCTCCCATGATTCCCGCCGAGGTGCGCGAAGGGGTGATCGCACTTGCGCATGACGCCGCCGCTGCGATCCTCGGTATCTACGACAGCGATTTCGCCGTGCAGCACAAGGACGACGATTCGCCGTTGACCGCAGCCGACCTGGCCGCGCACCGCTGCATCGTCGATGGTCTGGCGCGGCTGACGCCGGACATCCCGGTGCTCTCGGAGGAATCCGCGCACGAGGTGCCCACCGCGACGCGCCGGCAGTGGCGGCGGCTTTGGATAGTGGATCCGCTCGATGGCACCCGCGAGTTCGTCAAGCGCAACGGCGAGTTCACCGTGAATATCGCCCTGATCGAGGACGGTATAGCCGTGTTCGGGGTGGTGCAGGCGCCGGTGACCGGCGCGCTGTGGCATGGCGGTGCGACGCTGGGCGCGTTCCGCCGCGAGGGCAGCCGCGACGACGCGGTGCGTGTCCGCGCGCCGGCCACCGCACCACTGCGCGTGGCGGCGAGCCGTTCGCATCGCGACACCCGTACCGAGGCATTCATTGCACGCATGGGCCAGGTCGAGCCGGTCGGACTGGGCTCGTCGCTGAAGTTCTGCACCCTTGCCGATGGCCGGCTCGACGTCTACCCGCGCTTCGGCCCGACCAGCGAGTGGGATACCGCCGCGGGCCAGTGCGTGCTCGAGGGCGCCGGCGGCGCGGTTCTCGACCCGCAGGGCCGACCGTTCCGCTACAACCAGCGCGAGGCGATCCTCAATGGCGACTTCATCGCCCTGGGCGATACCGCGCTGCCGTGGCGGCAGTGGCTGGGCGATTGAGCGTGGCCACGTCCATCGAGCGGCTGCTCACCATCATGGCGCGCCTGCGCGATCCGCAGGCGGGCTGCCCCTGGGATGTCGAACAGGACTTCGCCAGCATCGCGCCGTACACGATCGAAGAGGCCTACGAAGTGGCCGACGCGATCGACCGCGGCGACATGGACGACCTCAAGGACGAGCTCGGCGACCTGCTGCTGCAGGTGGTGTTCCATGCGCGGATGGCCCAGGAGCAGGGCGTGTTCGGGTTCGACGACGTGGTCGCCGCGATCAGCGACAAAATGGTGCGGCGCCACCCGCATGTGTTCGCCGAGGCCACCGTCGCGGACGCCGAAGCACAGACCGTCGCGTGGGAAGAACACAAGCGCCGCGAACGCGAGGACAACGGCCATGGGGACCGTTCCGCGCTTGCCGGCATCGCCCGCGGTCTGCCGGAATGGCAGCGTGCGGTAAAGCTGCAGAAACGCGCCGCGCGGGTCGGTTTCGACTGGCCCGACGTGACCCCGGTGATCGCCAAGTTGCACGAGGAGATCGAGGAAGTGCGGGCGGAGTTCAATGCACTCGATGCCGACCCCGGCGATGCCATCGCGCGCGACCGGCTCGAGGACGAAATCGGCGACGTGCTGTTCGTCTGCGCCAACCTTGCGCGCCACGCCAAGGTGGATGTCGGTGCCGCGTTGCGCCGCGCCAACCTCAAGTTCGAACGCCGCTTCCGCGCAATGGAGGCGCTGGCCGAAGCCGATGGCGCCGAGCTCGCGGGGCAATCCCTGGATGCCCAGGATCGCTATTGGGATCGCGCCAAGGCGGCGGAAAAGTCCTGATCGGCGAGCGGCTGCCGCGAGCGGAGCGCGCTCACAGTCCGGCCAGGTAGCGGCGCGGATCCACGCGCTCGCCATGCTGGCGGACTTCGAAATGCAGGTGCGGTCCGGTCGAGCGTCCCGTGGACCCGACGCTCGCGATCGGCTGGCCGGCCAGGATTGAATCGCCGACGCGCACCAACAGGCGTTCGTTGTGCGCGTAGAGCGTGCTGCAACCGTTGCCGTGGTCAATCATCACCAGGTTGCCGTAGTCCTTGCTGAAGGCCGCGCGTGAGACCACGCCGTTGGCAGACGCGCGCACTGCCGTGCCGCGCGCGGCGGCGAAGTCGATGCCGCGGTGGAGCGCCGCATGGCGCCGGAACGGATCGCTGCGTGGTCCGAAACCGGACGTCACCAGGCCGGTGCTGACCGGAATCAGCATCGAGTCCTCGCGCCATTCGTCCGTATCGCCAGGGCTGGAAAATGCGCCCGGCTGGATGCCACGGGCATCGTCGCGCCGATCTGCCGGCAGTGGTGGCAGTGCGAGCGAGGCGATCCCGCTGGTCGCAGGATGGGCCGGCACGGCGAACGGCTCCCGCGTCGCGGCGACGCCGTGCGACATCGACAGCGCGATCACCGTGGCAAGGAAGCCGAGGCGCCGGCCGGTCGGTCGCCCGCGACGTAGACGCCGGCCGGGGGGGGCCGTGCAGGAAGAAGCGGGCTGGCAGTCATGGCTGGTGAGCATTGCGACGATCCGTTGACGTGCGCCGTCCGGTGGCGCGCACGCAGCCGCCGGCCGGGAGCGCAAGCCAGGGCGCGTCTGCGAGAGGGGCGCGGGAATCGGCGCCGGGGCGATGGGTCAGGGGCGCGAAGCCCGGGGCGTATTGTCCGCATCGCCCGCATCCGGGCCATCAGATTCCTCTGAATCAGGGCCGCGTGAAGCTGCCAGCGCCTGGACACTGCCGCTTGCCGCCCCGTCGGCGCAGGTGCACGATCACGTCCGGGCCAGCGCCACCCACCGCGCCAGCGGGTCCCCAGGGGGATGCAGGGGGATGCAGGGGGTGCGGGGGATGACGTCGTTATCAGGGATTGGGAGGAACAACGTGCAGCGCTTTGCCAGCTTCCGCGAGTTCTATCCGTACTACCTCAGCGAACACAGCCATCGCACCAGCCGGCGCCTGCATTTCATCGGCAGTTGCGGCGTGTTGCTGCTGCTCGCCGTGGCGCTCGTGCAGCGCGATGGCTGGTGGTTGCTGGCGGCACTCGTGTGCGGCTACGGCTTCGCCTGGGTCGGCCATTTCTTCTTCGAGAAGAACCGGCCGGCGACGTTCCGGCATCCGTTCTATTCGTTCGCCGGCGATTGGGTGATGTTCAAGGACATCCTCAGCGGCCGCATCCGGTTCTGAGCGTCAGTCCAGGAAGATCAGCCAGGCCGCGACCGCGATCAGGGCGAAGCCGGCCCAGTGGTTCCACTTGAGGGGTTCGCCCAGGTACCAGGCGGAGAAACCGGCGAACACCAGCAGGGTGATCACCTCCTGGATGCCCTTGAGCTGGGGCGCCGAGTAGACCGCGCTGCCGATCCGGTTGGCGGGGACCATCAGGCAGTACTCGAAGAAGGCGATGCCCCAGCTGACCAGGATCGCCATCATCAGGGGGGTGGACTTGTACTTGAGGTGCCCGTACCAGGCGAAGGTCATGAAGATGTTGGACCCGAGCAGGAGCAGGATCGGGTACAGGCGTTCAAGGGGCATGGGAATTTTTCGCCGTAATGAATGTGTTCAGCTAAAGAACATGACCTTCACGAAACATCCACACTCGCAAAGGCAGCCTTCACAAAGCTGAAGGGTTGGAGGGGTTTGCATGCAGGGTACCGGCACACGGGACGGCGGTCTGGTCCTGATAGTGGAAGACAACCGCAACATCTCGGAGATGGTCGGCGAGTATCTGGAGGGCCGCGGCTTCGAGGTGGACTACGCCAGCGACGGCCTCGACGGCTACCGCCTGGCGACCGAGAACAATTATGACGTGGTCGTCCTGGATCTGATGCTGCCACGCATGGACGGCGTGGAGTTGTGCAAGAAGCTGCGCGAGGAGGCGCGCAAGTCGACGCCGGTGCTGATGCTGACCGCGCGCGACACGCTCGATGAAAAGCTCACGGGACTCGGGGCAGGGGCCGACGATTACCTGACCAAGCCGTTCGCGATACAGGAACTGGAGGCGCGCCTGCGTGCCCTGATCCGTCGCGAACGCCGCCAGGTCGGTGGCGAAGTGCTCAAGGTCGCCGACCTCGTGCTCGACCCGGCCAGCCTGCGGGTCACCCGCGGCGGCAGCGAACTGCAGCTCTCGCCGATTGGTTTGCGCCTGCTGACCATCCTGATGCGCGAATCAC
>DATDBK010000112.1:0-32898 GCA_036524935.1 Lysobacter sp.
GAACCAGATCGACCCGGGTGCTCCGAGCGACAAGGACCTGTACGACCTGCCGCCGGAAGAAGAGAAGAACATCCCGACCGTGTGCCACAGCCTCGACCAGGCGCTGGAAGCACTCGACAAGGATCGCGACTTCCTCAAGGCCGGCGGCGTGTTCACTGACGACTTCATCGACGGCTACATCGCGCTGAAGATGCAGGAAGTGACCCGCTTCCGCGCGGCCACGCACCCGCTCGAATACCAGATGTACTACACCGTCTGACGTCCTGCTCCCTCCCCTGCAAACGCAGGGGAGGGGCAAGCACCACCGCTTCAACCAATCCACGAGGTAACCCAATCGACGGGCTGCGCCCGCCGCAAGGCGGACTGCGTCCCAGTGATAGCGCGGGAGACGACACCAACGTCCGCGTTGCAAGAGCACGAAGCAATGACCGGGGAGGGGCCACCGCTTATGAGGAGCCTGCGTCATGTCGTCTCGAACCACTGCAAGCAAGACCTGCGCTGCAACCATCGTCTCCATCGCGCTCGCTGGCGCTGGAATGGGCAACGCACACGCCGGCACGTCCGGCTCACTGGCATTGACCAGTGATTACCTGTTTCGCGGCATCTCGCAGAACAACCAGGAACCGGCCCTGCAGGGTGGCATCGAATATGCCGCCGACAGCGGCTTTTACATCGGCAGCTGGGGCAGCAACGTCAGCTGGCTGTCCGATACCAATGTCTTTCCTGATTCCATCTCCAACAGCGTAGAGCTCGACTTCTACGGCGGCTATCGCGGCAAGTTCGGCGAGTCCGTCGGCTTCGACGTTGGCGCGTTGTACTACTGGTACCCCGGCGACTATCCCTCGGGCTTCAACAGCCCCGACACCGGCGAGCTCTACTTCGGCATCAGCGCCGGAGTCTTCGCCGCCAAGTACTCCTATGCCCTCACCGATCTGTTCGGCTACGCCGACTCGGATGGCAGCGGCTATCTCGACGCCGCGGTGAACTGGGAGCTCGTCCCGACCTGGACCCTCAACGCCCACGCCGGCAAGCAGTGGATCGAGAACAACGAGGACTTCGAGTACGTCGACTGGAAGCTCGGCGTCACCAAGTCCTTCGAAGGCGGCTTCGCCATCGCCCTGGCCTACCAGGACACCGATGCGGATGAGGTGCTCTACACCAACCGCTACGGCAACTACCTCGGCGACGACACCGTGGTGCTGACCCTGACGAAGACCTTCTGAGCAGGCGCACCCGAGATGACCCAACCCATACGAGCCATCCCAACCCACGGAGCTGCGAGATGAAACTGATCACCGCGATCATCCGGCCGTTCAAGCTGGACGAGGTGCGCGAAGCGCTCACCGAAGTCGGCGTGTCCGGCATCACCGTCACCGAGGTCAAGGGTTTCGGTCGACAGAAAGGCCATACCGAGCTCTATCGCGGTGCCGAGTACGTCGTCGACTTCCTGCCCAAGCTCAAGGTCGAATGCGCCGTCTCCGAATCGATCCTCGATGCGGCACTTGAAGCCCTGCAAAACGCCGCGCGCACCGGAAAGGTAGGTGACGGCAAGATCTTTGTTCAAGCGCTCGAGCACACGGTGCGCATTCGCACCGGCGAGCTCGATGACGATGCGTTGTGAGGGTGACGCAGATGAACCCGACGCCCAGACAAGACCTGACGGAATCGTCATCCCTGCACCGGCAGGGACCCTGCGACTCTGATTCGCCCATCACCGCCATCGAGAGGAATGCCGACGTGACAAGTTCAACGACACTGGGTTCCCGCCTGCGCGGGAATGACGGGAGTGGAGGACCCCCGTTCCAAACCGCCGAGCGCAGCCGCCTGGTCGATGCCTTCCGTCATCCGCGTCTGCTGGCCGCCCTCGCAATGCTGGCGCTGCCCGGCATCGCCCTGGCCCAGGACGCCGCAGCCGCGGTCGCACCGGTGGCCAACAAGGGCGACGTCGCCTGGTTGCTGGTGTGCTCGGCACTCGTGATCTTCATGACCCTGCCCGGGCTGGCGCTGTTCTACGGCGGCCTGGTACGCAGCAAGAACGTCCTGTCGGTGCTGATGCAGTGCCTGCTGGTGTTCTCGCTGGTGGCGGTGTTGTGGGCGCTGTACGGCTACTCGCTGGCGTTCACCAGCGGCAATGCCTTCGTCGGTGGCGGCGACCGCCTGCTCGCCAAGGGCCTCACTGCCACCGCGATGGGCGCGACGTTCACCAAGGGCGTCTACATCCCGGAGCTGGTGTTCTTCGTATTCCAGGGCGCATTCGCCTGCATCACCTGCGCACTGATCGTCGGCGCGTTCGCCGAGCGCGTGAAGTTCGCCGGGGTGATGCTGTTCACCGTGCTGTGGTTCACCTTCGCCTACACACCGATGGCGCACATGGTGTGGTTCTTCCCGGGACCGGATGCGTTCACCAGCAACGATGCCGTGCCGGGCGTGCTTGCCCAGTCCGGTTTCCTGTTCGCCAAGGGCGCACTCGACTTCGCCGGCGGTACGGTGGTGCACATCAACGCCGCCGTGGCCGGCCTGGTTGGCGCCTACGTCTGCGGCAAGCGCGTGGGCTACGGGCGCGAGGCGATCAAGCCGCACAACCTGACCCAGACCATGGTCGGCGCATCGATCCTGTGGGTGGGCTGGTTCGGCTTCAACGCCGGTTCCGCACTCGAGGCGAACGCAGTTGCCGCGCAGGCCTTCGTCAACACCTTCCTCGCCACGGCCGCTGCCGTGCTGGGCTGGACGACGGTCGAGTGGCTCAGCAAGGGCAAGCCTTCAATGCTCGGTGCGGCCTCGGGCGCGGTCGCGGGCCTGGTGGCGATCACGCCGGCGGCCGGCTTCGTCGGCATCTGCGGCGCGATGATCATCGGCGCGATTGCCGGTGCGGTCTGCCTGTGGGGTGTCACCGGCCTCAAGCGCCTGCTCGGCGCCGACGATGCACTGGACGTCTTCGGCGTGCACGGCATCGGCGGCATCCTCGGCGCCCTGCTGACCGGCGTGTTCGCCGCGCCATCGCTGGGCGGGTCTGGCATCTGGGATTACGTCACCGAGACTGCGTTGCCGGAGTACTCCATCGCCTCGCAGGTGTGGATCCAGCTGCAGGGCGTGCTGGTGACGGTGGTGCTCTCGGGCGTGGTGGCCCTGGCGAGCTTCCTGATCGTGAAGTACACGGTCGGCCTGCGAGTGTCGGAAGAGTCCGAACGTGAAGGCCTGGATATCACCTCGCACGGCGAATCGGCGTACGAGAACTGATGCAGATGCCCCTCTCCCGAAAAGGGAGAGGGGCGGCGTTCGACCCCGGGTGCGGCCTTCGGCCTTACCCGGGCTACAAGGCAGACTCCGTAGCCCGGGTAAGCGAAGCGCACCCGGGAACCCAGCGTGTCTACGCCCGACGCCTGCGCGCAATCTCGCTCGCCGCCGCAATCCCCAGCGTCAGCCCCAGCATCGACAGGAACTGCAGGCGCGTCTCGCTGCCCGACAGCAGCAGCAGGAAGATCAACCCCAGGATCGCCAGCGCGATCACCGTCAGATAAGGAAATCCGCTCATCCGGAACGGCAACGGCGTGCCGTCACGATCGGCGCGGCGACGCAGGATCAGCTGTGACAGCAACGAGATCGTCCACACCAGCAGGCAGGTCGAGCCGACCACGTTGAGCAGCACCGGCAGCACCTTGCCCGGGTAACGCAGCTCCATGCCCGTGGCGATGAAACCGAACACCACGCACGACAGCACTGCCGCCACCGGCACGTGGCGAGCGTTCACCCGCGCCAGCCATCGCGGCGCTTCGGCACGCTCGGCCAGCGAATGGATCATGCGCGAGGCGCCGTAGAGGTTGGCATTGAGCGCCGACAGCAGCGCGATCACCGCGATCAGCGTGATGGCGGTAGCGGCGCCCGGAATGCGCGCCGCCTCCAGCACCGCCGCGAACGGCGACGACAGCGCCGTGCTGGTCCACGGCACCACGGCGATGATCACGCTCAGCGAGCCGATGTAGAACACCAGGATGCGCCAGGCCACCGTGCGGATCGCGCGGGCGATGCTGCGCTCCGGGTCCTGCGTCTCGGCCGCGGCGATGGCGACGATCTCGGTGCCGCCGAAGGCGAACACCACCACCAGCAATGCCGCACCGATCCCGGCCAGGCCCTTGGGCGCGAATCCGCCATGGTCGAATACGTTCGACAGGCCCGGCGACGCCACGTCGGGCAGCAGGCCCAGCAGCAGCGCGATGCCGATGAGGATGAAGGCGACGATCGCGATGACTTTCAGGATCGCGAACCAGAACTCGAACTCGCCGAAGTTCTTGACGCCCATCAGGTTGATGGCGGTGAAGAACAGCATGAACGTCAGCGACGCCAGGGGCACCGACAGCGATGGCCATACCGTGGCCAGCAGTCCGGCCGCACCGACCGACTCGGCCGCGATCACGATCACCAGCTGCGCCCACCACAGCCAGCCCACGGTCGCGCCGGCCGTGGCGCCCATTGCGTCGGCGGCATACACCGAGAATGCACCGCTGGCGGGTTTCGCCGCTGCCATCTCGCCAAGCGCGTTCATGACGATGATGACCAGCGCGCCGGCGACCAGGTACGACACCAGCACCGCCGGTCCGGCCGCCTGCACGCCGACACCGGAGCCCAGGAACAGGCCGGCGCCGATCGCGCTGCCCAGCCCCATCATGATCAGCTGCCGGGGCTTGAGCGCATGGCTGAGTTGGGTCGGCGCAATGGCTGGAGCGGCGGGTGCGGGCATCAACGGGTCCGGGCAACGGTCGGGCCGCCACAATAGCGTGTCCGGCAACCGCCGCATTGGCCGAGCCGGTCCTACCCATTAGTGGGGTCCCGCTGGCTGCGACCTCGTCCCTCGGCGGCGGTCGCGACTGCGCCGGCAGGCATGGCTCATGCAATGGCTCTCACCGGGTTTTCACGATCACGCCGGGAAGGTTCTTGCATTCGCCGATCGAGAACGGACATGAGAGCACGCAGTTTCCGGTACGCCGCCCTGACCCTCTCGCTGCTCGCCGGCTGCGCCAGCCAGGCGTCGAAACCGGACGCTTCCGCGGCGACCGCACCAGCGATGCCGGCGCCCGAACCCGTCCCCGAGATCCGCCCCGGCATCCCGGCCGGGTATCTGCACAAAGAGCAGTACCTCAACAGCCTCGCCCTGGTGCCCAAACCGCCGGCTGCCGGATCGGCCGCCTTCGCCCACGACCAGGCCGTGCGCAAGGAGGCCATCACGCTGCGCGGCACGCCGCGCTGGCAGCAGGCGATCAGCGATGCCGATCTGCACTTCCCGCACGCGGCCGGCACGTTCTCGTGCGCGCTCGGCATCCCGGTCAGCCAACAGGCAACTCCGCGCCTCTACATGCTGCTCCAGCGCAGCATGATCGACGCCGGACTGTCGACCTACGGCGCCAAGAACCAGTACAACCGGACGCGACCGTTCGTGCTGGCCAAGGAAGCCAGTTGCACGCCGGACGATGAAGCCGCCCTGCGCAAGGACGGCTCGTATCCATCCGGCCACACCACCATCGGCTGGGCCTGGGCGCTGATCCTCACCGAGCTGGCTCCCGACCGCGCCGACGCACTGCTCGCGCGTGGACGCTCGTTCGGCGAGAGCCGCCTGGTCTGCAACGTCCACTGGCAGAGCGATATCCTCGAAGGCCGTTTCATGGGCGCCGCGACCGTCGCCCGTCTGCACGCCGATCCGACATTCGAGGCGGACATGGCGGCGGCAAAAGCCGAGATCGCTTCCGCCCGCAGCCAGGGCCTCACCCCCGATCGCGACTGCACGGCGGAAGCGGCCGCACTGCAGCGAAAGCTCGAGCGGGTGCTGTAGTCGCGATGGCAAACCAGCGCGCCGTGCCGTCACGAGATCCGCCGCGGATCCCCTTCCAGATCCTGGTGGTGGAAGACAGCCCCGAGTACGCCCTGATCGTGCGGCAATGGCTAGAGGAGAGTGGGCTGGCGCAGGTGACCCTGGCAGCGGATGCCCTGCAGGGTCGCGCTGCGATCGCGGCACGCAGCTGGGATCTGGTGATCACCGATGTGGAAATGCCCGGCGCCAGCGGCCTGGACCTGATCCAGGAAGTCAAAGCGGCACACCGATGGACCTGCGTGCTGGTGATGACCGGCGTCATCAGTGCGGAGTACGCGCGCACGGCATTGCAGAACGCTGCCGACGGCATGCTCTTCAAGCCATTCGAAAAGGAGCAGTTCCTCGACGAGGTCCGCACGCTGGCGCAGCTCACGCGCAGTCGCCGCCGCAGCGAGCGTTGCTCGGTGCTGGCGGTGGGGGCCCATCCAGATGATGTCGAGATCGGCTGTGGAGGCACGCTGTCGCTGCATGCACAGCGACAGGACGAAGTGACGATCCTCACGCTCAGCCACGGTACCCAGGGCGGCGACCCGAATATCCGTGCACGCGAGGCCCACGCCGCGGCGGAACTGCTACGCGCCCGGCTGATACTCGGCGACCTGCGGGACACCTTCGTTCCCGAGGGCGGCGCCAGCATCGAGCTGATCCAGCAGGCGATCGCGCAGATCCAGCCCACGCACATCTACACCCATTCCCAGTACGACACGCATCAGGACCATCGCAACACCTACCACGCCACGGTGGTCGCTGCGCGCAGCGTCGCCAATGTCTACTGCTACCAGCCCCCTTCGGCCACGGTCGATTTCCGCCCCGGCCTGTTCGTCGACATCTCCGACCACATGCAGCGAAAGCTTGAGGCCATCGATGCCTACTCCAGCCAGACGGCGCTGCGCGCCTACCTCGCGCCCGACCTGATCGTGGCGACCGCGCGCTACTGGGGCAGGTTCGCAGGCTATGGGCTGGCCGAGCCGCTGGAAGTGATCCGGCAGAGCGGCTGAGCGGTCAGCCCACTTCGCCACCCGATCGGTTGGCGCTGACCCCGGCGTCGCGCACCAGCGTCTCGATCCGATCGGCCAGGGCGACCGAGCGCGTTTCCCGCTCGGCCGTCGGCGGCGCGCGCCACATGGCGAACACGCGCGCGCACTGATCCTGCAAGTCGCGACTGGCCAGCAGCGCCAGGGTCGGCGTCAGGCGATGCAGGTGCCGCCGCACTTCGGTTTCGTCGTTAGCCGCGATGCATTGCCTGAGCTGCTGCAGCACCTCCGGCGCCGAACGGGCGAATGCGTCCACCACCAGTGGCACCAGCGCCGCATCGCCCAGCAGGCGCGCGGCCGATGCCAGATCCAGATCGCCCTCAGCGCCCACCCATCACCTCGCCCGGCGGTGGCAGGGTCACGATGATGACCTCGGCGTTTCGCACAGGGTTCGAAATCTCGGCCTGGCGAAAGTGCAGCATGGCCTGGCGGGTCGCAGAAAAACCCTGGCGAAGACCGATGTCGAATCCGCGCAGGAACTGGCCGTGGCCGAACACCACCACGCGACCGGACTGTCGCCACAGCTGTTCATGAAACGCACGCAAGCGCCCGACGAACTGCGCGAACGATTCCGCATCCGCCCCGTCGACGTACTCGGGGTCGGCCCGCTGCCAGTACTCGGCGATCATCGGCTTGCGCTCGGCAAAACTGGTGCGGTTGGCCCGCGCTGGCGCCAGATACGAAAACTCCTGGATCGGCCAGGTCTCCACCGCGGTCGACGGATGCGCCTCGATGAGCGGCAGCGCCGTATCCAGCGTGCGCCGATAAGGCGACACAACGATCAGGTCCGGCGGATCGGGGATGGCCATCGCCAGCTGACGCGCCTGCTGCTCGCCGAGTGCGGTCAGGCGGATGTCGGAATGGTTGTCCGTCACCTGGCCGGCATTGGCGGTGGTTTGCGCATGCCGTATCAGGCGAACACTCAGCGGCGGCACAACGCTTGCCATTCGGACGGATCCAGATACTTCTCCGTCCAGTAGCGGACCATGAGCACTTCCTTGAAGTCCATCGGCCCCCGCGGCAGCGGCCTGCCCTGCAGATCGTCCATCAGCAAGCGCGGGATGTCGACGCCGGCGGCCACGGTCAACGGCAGGCTGCCGGGAAATCTCGGATTGATTTCAAGCAGCTTGTAGTGGCCGTCGCTGGCCTGCTTGAACTGCACATTGGCAACGTAGCGGACGCCGACAGTGAGGGCGATGTTGGCGGCGGCATCCATCAGTTCGGGCATGTGCACGGTGCGCGAAGTGATCGCGATGCCCGAATCGGTGCGGATGCGCTCGCGCGGGACGGCCGCGATCAGCTCGCCATGCTGGCTCACATAGACGTCGACCGAGTATTCCGGGCCCGGCAGCAACTCCTGTATGAGATACGTCTCATCCAGTGGCAGCGCCGCCAGCTCGGCGGCACTGTTGATCATGGCGATGCCGCGCGATCCAGACCCCGTGCGTGGCTTGGCGAAGCATGGGAAGCGGTCGATCGTCGGCAGCGTGGCGGTGGTCAGCTCGACGCAATCGGGGACAAATGGATTCCCGTGCAGGTGCGACAGCAGGGCCCACTTGTCACGGCAGCGGTGCAGCACCGGCGCGGGCGACAACGGCACGCGCGTGCCGATCGCGGCGAACCCGGCCTGCGCCTCCGCAATCGCCGCAAGTTCGGAATCGACGGTGGAGATCAGCACTTCGATCGCATGCGTCCGGCACAACCCGATCAGGACGGGGACGAGGGCCGCGTCGTCACCCCGGGGAATCAGGAAGCGGCGTCCGGCGGGAACCAGGTAGAGCCCCGGCGAGCTCGGGTCCATGTCGGCGAAGAAAATGTCGTGCTCGGCCGCCAGCGATTTCCAGACGCTGACCGCTGAGGGCCCACCTGCACCGGTGACCAACACGCGCATGATTGCTGATTCAGGATCCGAGGCGAAAAAACTAGCCGCTCCGCCGTGATGGCGTCTTCACGCACCGCCGCGTTCGCAGGGAGCATCCGGCGCATGTGGTAAAGAAACCCGATCATCTGAGGGCGCGTGCCCACGGGCAGTGCGGAGGCGACGCGCATGCAGGAAGTCTGGCTCTGGGGTTGCGTGGCCATCGTCTTCCTTGGCGTGGCGCCGCAACTGGCGGCCCTGATCCAGTTCCTCCTTGTCGGCGTGCACGGCGTGCGCAACCATTACCCGCAGTGCGCGCCGGTGACCCGACGGGTTGCCGTGCTGATCCCGGCCTGGAACGAAGGCCTGGTGATCGACAACACGATCGAGCACATGATGTCGCTGGACTATCCGCGCGACGCAGTGCGGGTGTATGTGATCGACGACGCCAGCACCGACCAGACCCCGCAGGTGGCCCGGGCCGCGGCGCTGCGCCATCCCGGCAACGTGTTCCACCTGCGCCGCGAGAAGGGCGGGCAGGGCAAGGCGCATACCCTCAACTTCGGGCTGGCGCACGTGCTGGACGACGACTGGATGGAGGCGGTGCTGATCACCGATGCCGACGTCGTCTTCTCGCGCGACGCCCTGTCGAAGATGGTGCGACACCTGGCCGACCCGGACGTGGGCGCGGTCACTGCCTACATCAAGGAAGGCAGCGCTCCGGGCGGTTTCGTTTCACGTTCCATCGCCTTCGAGTACATCACGGCCCAGGCGGCTTCGCGCCGCGCGCAGAACGTCATGGGCGTGATGGCCTGCCTCGCCGGTGGCGCGCAACTGCACACGCGCGAGAACCTGGTGGCGATTGGCGGTGCCATCGACACCTCGACCCTGGCCGAGGACACCTACAGCACCTTCCTCACCGAACTGCGCGGACGGCGTGCCTTGTTCGATGCAAACGCGATCGTCTGGGCCGAGGAGCCCGATGCGCTGGCCAGCCTCTGGAAGCAGCGCCTGCGCTGGGCACGCGGCAACCTGCAACTGACCTGGGCCTTCCGCCATGCCTGGTTCCGTCCGTTCTCGCACCGCGGCATCGGCGGATGGGTGTTCGGCTTCATCTGGTTCGCCACCCTGCTGACGCCGATCCTGATGCTGATGACGATGGTCGCGGGCCTGTGCCTGTTGTTCCTTCATCACGGATGGGCCTGGCGCGCATTCCACACCCTGTGGCTGATCAACGCGGCCGTCTACCTGTTCGTGCTGCTGTTCTCCTGCATCATCGATCCGCACACAGCGAAGCGAGCCTGGCTGGAAGGGGTGCTGTTTCCCGGCTTGCTGTCAGTCGGGCTCATGGCCTGGTCGATCTTCCCGCAGCATCTGCAACAGCTCGTGCAGTCGTTCCCGCTGGCGAGTGAACACTGGGACTGGCGTGCCTTCGTGGTCATCGCGCTGTACGCCTGGGTCGGTGCCTGCATGGCCGCCGGCTGGGGCCTTTACCGGCTTGAGCGCGCAGGCGCGCCGCCATGGCTGGTGCGCCCGCTGCTGGCAGTCGTGGGATATGGCCCGGTGCTGTGCGCCGTCTCGTTCGCAGCGTATGTCTCCGAGTGGCGCGGCGCCGAGCGCAGTTGGGACAAGACGGTGAAGGTCGGCAAGGTGAGGCAGCTGGAATGAGCGAACTGGACAAGACCACGGCCGCGTTTGCCGCCGTCCTGCAAGCCGATATCCGTCGCGAGCGGCGGCTGCTGGTTGCGGAGATCGTCCTGCTCGCGGTGCTGGTTGGGCTGGCCGTGCTGCGCTACTGGATCGGGCAATGAAGACCGGTGCCATCCTTTCCCTGGCATGCGCATTCGGCGCCGCGCCGCAGGCGTGGGCGGCGGAGTGCGATCTGGACCGCGCACAACGATTGATGGCGCAGAAGCCGCAGCCGACCGCGCAGATCGACGCCATGCTGGAACAATGTCGCGCCACCGGCACGGGTGACTACCGCATCGACCTGCTCGCCGGCGTGCGTGCCCGCGACGACGGCCGGTTGACCGATGCGGTGGCAGCCCTCGCCCGCGCCCATGAGCAGGCGCCGGCCGAGATCGCGCCGACGCTGGAGCTGGCCGTCGCATACGAGTTCCAGCAGCGCCCCGGCGAAGCGCGCGCGCTCTACCAGCAGGTGTTGCAGGCCGATCCGTCGTCGCGCCCGGCACGGCTGGGCCTGGCCCGGGTGGCCCGTCAGCAGTACCGCCCCGAAGAAGCCGAAACGATCTACCGCGATTTGCTGGCAGCCAATCCCGGCGATCGCGAAGCCCAGGCCGGCATGGCGATGGCAGCGCTGCAGCAGCGGCGATACGACGACGCGCGTGAACGTCTTCAGTCCTTGCAGGCATCACAGCCCGATGATCCCGAGGTGCAGGCCGGTCTCGCCGAGCTTGCGCGCGGCTGGCGCTATCGCCTCGACCTGGCGCTCGGGCGCGAAGAGCTGTCGCAAGGCAATTCCAACCGCGCCTTCGCGCAGCTGGAGATCGCGCCAAATGCACGCGATCTGTTGCGTGCGACCTGGGTCAACAACGATCGCGAGCTGATCAGCCTGGATCCAAGGGACCGGTCGGTGTTGCCATTGAACAGCGTTCGTCTCGGTTGGCTGCGGCGCGTGCCCGGGCAATATTTCTGGGAGGTCGCGTACGAATACCGGCAGCACGATTCCGTCGAGGACGCCCAGCGCGTCGAGCTCAATGTCGGCCACCGGCTCGGCGGCGCGGTCCAGGGCTTCGCGGGTGTCCGCCAGCAGTTCGGCGCCACCGGTGCGCATGACCGGCTATGGCACATGGGCATCAGCGTGCCGACGTCCGTGCGGACATACGCGACGCTGGTGGGCTATTACGGCGATCCGCAATTCGGCCCCAGCAACACCGCGTATGTCGCCGACCTGACCTACGAGCGTGATCGTCTGGAACTGACCGGAGGCATCGGCTACGGTGCCGATCCCGACAACTTCATCACCCATGTCCGCGGCGTGGTGCCGTTGCCGCAGCGCCAGGCCATCACCTTCGCGATCGAACACCGCAGCCTGGGTGACGAAACCGAAGTGCTGGTGGGTTGGCGGCTGGAGTGGCAATAGCATGAGCGCCCCCGCGCGTCGGGAATCCCGATGGAGGCGCTGGACCAGCCGCGTCGACCCGGCATTGCTGATGCTGCTGGTCGGACCATTGATGATCTGCTTCGCCTGGGTCGTCACGCTCGGCCAGATCACCAAGGACCGGAACCGCGCGCTGGTGGAGGGTTACCGCGAGGCCAATGGCATGAGCCGCTCGTTCGCCGAACAGACGCAACACCGGCTCGATGATTTCGACCAGATGGTGCGCGTGGTTCGCGCCTCCTACGTTGCCGGCAACACGAAGTTCGACGTCCCGGCATTGCTGCACGATGCAGGCTATCCACGGCGGCAACAGGTGCCGGTGGGCATCATCGATCCATCCCTCAAGACCGTCGCCGGCGAGGTCCAGGGCGAATCCGGATGGCTCGCGCGAGTGTTGTCCTCCACGAAGGCGCGGCTGGACGGGCCGGCGGTCTCCACGCCAATGCTCGCCCGTGACGAGCGACCGGACACGCTCGCCGTCAGTCGCCCGCTGCGCGCCCCGGACGGTGCCTTCGCCGGTGCCGTGATTGCAACGGTGCGACCGGACCAGATCCTCAGCAACCTGCGCAAGCTCAACGTCGGACCGATGGTCCGCCAGTTCGGCACTGTCGACCTCGGGCGCGATGACATCGCCGCGATACTCGGGACAGACGGCCGGGTGCGCGCCGTGCTACTGGGCGGTTCGCCGGTTCCGGCAGAACGGTGGCCGACGGGCCCGGTCATCCACCGCATGAAGGACGGCACCATCCAGCAGGTCTCGCAACCCCAAGTGGATGCCGTGCCGCGCCTCTGGTCGGGCGGCTACCTGAGCGACTACGAGCTGATCATCGTGGTGGGAATAACGCGCAAGGACGTCCTGCGTGAGTTCCAGTGGCATCGCCGGGTCTATCTGTTGGGCAGTACCGCTTTCACCCTGGGCGTCGGCATCCTGACCATCCTGGCGGCGGTCCTCGCCCGCAGGCAGAAGCGCACCCTGCAACGGCTGGCCGAGACCGAGCGCCAAGCGAACGAGCTCAAGTCCAGCTTCCTGGCCAAGATCTCGCACGACCTGCGCACGCCGCTCAACGGGATCCTCGGCTTCTCCGAACTGATCAAGACCACCGCCAGCGAGGCCGACCAGCGCCAGTACGGCGAATACATCCATGACAGTTCCAGCCACCTGCTGGACCTGGTCAACATGATCCTCGACCTGGCCAAGCTCCGGAACGGAACGCTGCAGCTGCAGCTGAGCGACGTCGACCTCAGGCAGGTCGCAGTGAGCATCTCGAGGATGCACGCGCTCGTGGCGAAGGACAAAGGCCTCGAGTACCACCTCGAGATCGCGGATGACTTCCCGGAGCAGGTCAGGTGCGACCCCGTCCGCATCCGTGAAGTGATGGACAACCTGCTCCACAACGCCGTCAAGTTCACCCAGGTCGGACAGGTCACCATGGCGCTGTCCATCCAGGACGAACGGGTCACGGTGCGAGTGTCCGACACCGGCATCGGCATGACCGATGCGGTCAAGCGTCATCTGTTCGAACCGTTCAGCGAGGGGCGTGACGCCGTTGCCCGGCCGATGGCCGGGGCCGGGCTCGGCCTGGCGTTCTCGAGAGAACTGATCGCACTGCATGGCGGCGCGATCGAGGTCCAGTCGCAGCAGGGCGCGGGTATCGCCGCCACGTTCTGGATTCCACTTCGCGGGCCCGATGCGCGTGGTGCGAATGATCCGGCAAAGATCGAAACAAGCGAGGGCAAGAACGATGCCACACGTCCTGATCGTCGATGACGACCTGGTCAACCGGAAGCTCGCGCGCGCCATCCTGGAGCGGGCAGGCTGGGAGGCCGTGGAGTGCGACAACGGCGCATCCGCGCTGGAGTGTTTCCAGCGCCAGCCGTTCGATGCCGTGCTCCTCGATATCGGCATGCCCGGCATGGACGGCCGCCAGGTCTGCCACGAACTGCGGAAATTGCAGCAAGGACCGCTGCGGATCGTGGCGTACACCGCCTCGGTGTTGCCGGAGGAGATGGCGTCGCTCATCGAGAACGGATTCGACGAGGTCCTGCAGAAGCCGGTGAGCATCGCCGCCGTGCAGGCCGCGTTCGCCGCCATCGGGACGTGATCATGGATGTTGCGACCTTCTACGAACGTCACCCCTATCCCAGGCCCGTAGAGGATCTCGACCAGTACCGGTTGCGTTGGCAGGACGGCATGCGCCGGCGCGCCGACTACCACCTCCACTGGCCGCATCGACCGTACGCGGAGGATCGGACCATCCTCGTTGCCGGTTGCGGAACCGCCCAGGCCGCGAAGCATGCGATCAGATGGCCGCGCGCGCGCGTGGTCGGCATCGATTTCAGCGAGACCAGCGTGCGCCATACGCAGTTGCTGAAACGCAAGTACGGCCTGGACAATCTGGAGGTGCACCAGCTCCCCATCGAGCGTGTCGAATCGCTCGGCGCCCGGTTTGACCAGATCGTGTGCACCGGAGTCCTGCACCATCTTCCTGATCCGGATGCAGGCCTGGCTGCGCTGCATGGTGTCCTGGATGCACGCGGTGCCATGCAGATCATGGTGTACGCCCCGTACGGGCGCACCGGAATCTACATGCTCCAGGAGTTTTGCCGGCGGCTTGGCGTCGAAGCGACCGGGCAGGGCATCCAGGAACTCATCGCCACGCTGATCGCGCTGCCGCGAGGGCATCCACTGGAAGGGTTGCTGCAGCACGCGCCGGATTTCCGCGAGCAGGCGGCGCTTGCCGATGCACTCCTGAACCCGATCGATCGCGCCTACTCGGTACCGCAGTTCCTGGATTTCATCGAGCGGGCCGGACTGGTGTTCGCGCGTTGGGTCCGGCAGGCGCCGTACTCTCCCCGATGCGGTGCGTTGGCAACCATCCCGCTGGCGGAACGACTGCGCAGTCTGGCGCCCGCCGAGCAGTACGCCGTCGCCGAGCTCTTCAGGGGGACGATGCTTCGTCACAGCGCTGTCGTGTACAGCGGTCAGAATCCCGGAAGCCAGCAAACCTTGCGATTCGATGGCGACCAGGGTGACTGGCATCGCTACGTGCCCATCCTCGCGCCCGACACGATCCGAGTGCACGAGAACCTTCCGCCCGGCGTCGCCGCCGTCCTGATCAACCGGACCCACGGCTATGGCGATCTGGTCTCGAGCGTGAATGCGGAAGAGCTTGCGATCGTCGATGCCATCGACGGCACCCGCACGCTCGGCGGACTCAGCGGGCGCTGGAGCCCGTCGCGGGTGCGGCCGCTGATGGAGCGGCTGTGGTGGTGCGACCAGGTTCTGATCGATGCATCGGCAACCGCGCGAGCACGACCCGGACGCGCATCATGACGCCCCGGTAACGCCGGTTTTCGATAATGCGACCTTCACGGTCGCCAGACGCGTCACCCCTCGCTGCGTACCGACAAGCGTCAAATCCCGTGGTCGTGAATCCCCCCGCCCGGCCCTTGAGGGACGTCGGACACTCGTCCTTGTTGTATGCGCAATGCATACCTCTTGCAGAAGGAACACGTCATGGCAGCAGACAAGAAACCCAACATCCTGATCCTCTGGGGCGACGATATCGGCATCTGGAACATCAGCCATTTCAGCCGCGGCATGATGGGGTATCGAACGCCCAACATCGATCGCGTCGCCGAGGAAGGCGTGACGTTCACCGACTACTACTCGCAGCAAAGCTGCACTGCTGGCCGCGCCTGCTTCATATGCGGGCAGAACCCCATCCGCACCGGCCTGACGAAAGTCGGAATGCCCGGGGCAAACATCGGGTTGCAGAAGGAAGACCCGACCATTGCCGAGATGCTGAAACCGCTGGGATACGCCACCGGTCAGTTTGGCAAGAACCACCTTGGCGACAGGGACGAGTACCTGCCAACCATGCATGGCTTCGATGAGTTCTTCGGAAACCTCTACCACCTCAATGCCGAAGAGGAGCCTGAACTTCCCGACTATCCCAAGGATCCGGCCTTCAAGAAGCAGTTCGGTCCGCGCGGCGTTCTCCACTGCATCGCCGATGGAAAGGGCGGGCAGACCATCAAGGACACCGGCCCGCTGACGAAGAAGCGGATGGAAACCGTCGACGAGGAGATCACCGATCGCGCGATCGCGTGGATGGAGAAGCAGGCGAAGGCGGATCAACCGTTCTTCCTCTGGTACAACTCGACCGCCATGCACTTCCGCACGCACGTCGCTGACAAGAACATCGGCAAGAGCGGGCAGGATCCGTACAGCGACCGCATGGTCGTCCACGATGAGCAGATCGGCATGATCCTGGACAAGCTCGAAGCGCTTGGCATCGCCGACAACACCATCGTGATGTATTCCACCGACAACGGCCCGGAGAACGATACGTGGCCCGACGGCGCCAACACCCCGTTCCGCGGACAGAAGGATTCGAACTGGGAAGGCGGCTGGCGCGTGCCGTGCTTCATGCGCTGGCCCGGCAAGATCAAGGCCGGATCGGTCCTCAACGGCATCGTCTCGCACATCGACATGCTGCCTACGCTGGTGGCCGCGGCTGGCGATACGGACATCACCCAGAAGCTGCTCAAGGGCTACAAGGTCGGTGACATGACCTACAAGGTCCACCTCGATGGCTACAACCAGATCCCGTACCTGACCGGCAAGGTGAAGGAGAGCCCGCGGAACTCGATCATGTACTTCAGCGACGATGGCGAAGTCATCGCGGTGCGCGTTGGCGACTACAAGTTCAACCTGGCGCTGCAGCGTGCCAACCAGATGCAGCAGTGGGCCGAACCATTCGTGAAGCTTCGCGTCCCGCACATCGTGAACCTGCGTCGCGATCCCTTCGAGCGTGCCGACTTCAACTCGAACGTCTATTGGGACTGGATGGTCGATCACATTCCGCAGATGTACCAGATGCAGGCGCTGGTAGCGCAGGAGGTGGAGAACTTCATCAAGTTCCCGCCGCGGCAGAAGCCGGCGTCGTTCAACCTGGACTCGGTGCTGGAGCAGGTGCAGAAGGCACATGGTTAGAAATGCACCTTGATTGAGGCTGGTACTCCGGGGTCGCGCCGTTACGCGCGGCCCCGGTCGAGCGGGCAAGCACTCAGTACTTCTGGTACGGGTCCGGGGATGCCCTGCCGCTATAGTGACGGCCACCATCCCAGCAAGGGGAGTTGCCGTGATCAGGTCCAGCCTTCCGCTCGTCGCTCTGTTGGCGGCTGCCACTACCGCATCGGCCGGTGCGGTCCATGGGATCCAGCCCCAGGACATCAACCGAAACGGCGATGCCTGCACGGATTTCTTCGACTACGCCAACGGGGCGTGGCGGCAACAGAACCCGATCCCGAACTACATGGACCGCTGGAGCCGCCGCTGGCAATCCGGCGAGGTCAACAAGGAACACGTGCGCGACATCCTGACCGAGCTGTCCGCGCGCACGGACTGGCCGAAGGGCAGTGCCGGCCAGCTCGCCGGTGACTTCTACGCCGCATGCATGGACGAGTCGCGGGTCAATGCGCTCGGCAGCAAGCCGGTGCAGCCCTGGTTGACCGAAGTCGCCGCGATCAAGGACAAGGCCGGCCTGCAAGGCATGATCGGCAAGCTGCACGACGCCGGCGTGTTCGTGCCGTTCGCGGTCTTCGCCAGCGAAGACCTGCACGACCCGTCCAGGACCATCGCCAACATCTACGCTGGCGGGCTGGGCATGCCCGACCGCGACTACTACATCAAGACCGAGCCGCGCTTCGTCGAGGCCCGCGCGAAGTACCTCGTACACGTGGCGAAGATGTTCGAACTGGCCGGCGTTCCGGCCGCGCAGGCAAAGCAGCAGGCCGACACCGTCTTCGCCTTCGAGAAGCGCCTGGCCGGGGCCTCGTTCGACAACGTGCAGTTGCGAGACCCGAAGCTGCAGGACAACCTGACCGCATTTGCCGAGCTGCCAAAGCTCGCTCCCGATTTCGACTGGGACAAGTACTTCGACGCAGCGGGCATGCCGCGCGAAGCGGTGAACGTCACCCAGCCCAGGTTCCTGCAGCAGGTGGACAAGGAGCTAGCGACAACGCCGCTTCCGCAGTGGAAGACCTACCTGCAGTGGCAGGTGCTCAACAGCGCGGCCGACACGCTGTCCGATCCCTTTGTCGAAGAGAACTTCGCCTTCAACGGCAAGTTCCTCACCGGTGCCACCGAGACCAAGCCGCGCTGGAAGCGATGCGCCGAACTGACCGACACCCAGCTCGGCGAGGCGCTGGGGCAGAAGTACGTCGAGAAGTACTTCCCGCCGGAAGCGAAGGCGCGCATGCAGGACATGGTGAAGAACATCCTGCTGGCAATGGACGACACCATCCGCGGCCTCGACTGGATGGACGCGGCGACCAAGGAGAAGGCACTGGCCAAGCGAGCGACCTTCGTGCCGAAGCTGGGCTATCCGGACAAGTTCAAGCACTACCAGGGCGTGGTCGTGTCGCGGGACTCGGCGTGGGACAACGTCGTGGCAGCGTCGCGCTGGAACGTCGCCGACAATCGCAGCCAGGTCGGCAAGCCGACCGACCGCAGCCGCTGGGGCATGACACCGCCGACGTCGAACGCCTACTACAACCCGCTGCAGAACGAGATCGTGTTCCCGGCCGGCATCCTGCAGCCGCCCGCGTTCGACGTGAACGCGACCGATGCCGTCAACTATGGCGCGATCGGTGTCGTCATCGGGCACGAGATCAGCCACGGCTTCGATGACCAGGGTGCACAGTTCGACGCGCAGGGCCGGCTGGCCAACTGGTGGACGCCCGGTGACAACAAGCAGTTCCAGGCCAAGGGCCAGTGCGTGGTCGACCAGTTCGAGGGTTACTTCATCGAACCGGGTACCCACCACAACGGCAAGCTGGTGCTGGGCGAGTCCATTGGCGACCTTGCCGGTGCCAAGCTCGCCTACCGTGGCTACCTGAAGTCGCGCGAGGGCAAGGGCCCGGAACCGACGCTCGACGGCTTCACGCCCGAGCAGCAGTTCTTCATCGCCTGGGGCCAGTGGCGTGGCGACGAAACGCGCATGGAAACACAGCGCACGATGGTCCAGGGCGACCCGCATCCGATCGCCAAATACCGCGTGAACGGGCCGCTGTCGAACCTGCCGGAATTCCGCAAGGCGTTCCAGTGCAAGGCGGACGCGCCGATGGTGCGTCCGCAGGCGGATCGCTGCGAGGTGTGGTGAAGCGCATTAAGCAAACCATGGCCCTTTCTTCGCGTTTCGTTTGCGAACGGTTTGGCAGCATGCCGGTTCACGCGAACGAATTCCCGGAGCCGCCCATGAACGAGCCATCCGCGCAGGCCGCGCTGTCACAGAGCACCCTTAAGACGCTGGGCAGCATCGCGCTGGCCTTCGCCGCCGGTGCGCTGGCGATGTACCTGATGGATCCCAACACCGGCCGCCGCCGCCGCGCCTTGATTCGCGACCGTGGCACCTCGCTTGGCCACGACGCCGAGTACTACGTGCGTGGCAAGGCCAAGCGCGCCATCCATCGCCTCAAGGGCGTCGCTGCGCGCGGACGCGCCAGCCTGTCCTCCGAACCGCTCGAGGACGACCGCCTGCACGATCGCATCCGTGCTCGCCTCGGACGTGTGGTCGGTCACCCGCACGACGTCGAGGTGCACGTCCACGACGGCTGGGTGCAGCTCAAGGGTGCCGTGGCCGAGGAGGAGTTCGACGATCTGTTGCGCGAAGTCTCGTCGATGCGCGGCGTACGCAATCTCGAAAGCCTGCTGCGCACTACGCGGTCGCCTTCGCAGCCGGAGGGGCCACGACTGGGCCCGCATTGATCGTCGAAGTACCCGGACGGCTCAGGTCAGCGACATGCCGCCGTCGACGTTCAGCTCGATGCCGTTGACGAAGCTGCTGTCGTCGCTGGCGAGATAGAGCGCGGCCTTGGCCAGTTCCTCCGGCTCGCCCAGGCGGCCGGCGGGAATCATGTCCGCCATCATCTTCACGAACGTCGGGCGGTCGGCCTCGGCGACGCCGAGCTTGGCGAGGATGGACGTGTCGACCGGGCCGGGGCTGAGCACGTTCACGCGGATGCGCCGCTGACGCAGTTCCAGCGCCCAGTTGCGTGCGAACGCGGCGATCGCGGCCTTGGAGCCGGCATAGACCGCATGGCCCTCGAGCACTTTCGTCGCTGCCAGCGAACTGGTCAGGATGATGCTGCCGCCGTTGCGCATCACCGGGATGATCGACTGGACGCCGAAGAACACGCCGCGTGTGTTGACGTTGAACTGGGCGTCGAACTCCTCCGCCGTGACGCCCGCCGAATGCGCGATCGTGATGACGCCGGCGTTGGCCATGTAGATGTCGAGCGCGCCGAAGCGCTCGCGCACCGTCGTCGCCAGTGCGGCATGGTGTTCGATGTCCGCAACATCGCCCTGGATGCCGATGGCGCCATGGCCTATGCGGCGCACGGCATCGTCGAGCACGTCCTGGCGCCGGCCGGTCACGACGACCTGTGCGCCCTCGGCGGCGAACAGCTCCGCTGCCGCCAGCCCGATCCCGCTGTTGCCGCCGGTGACCACCGCGACCTTGTCCTGGAGCCTGTTCATTGCATACCTGCTGTGTTGTGTTGGCAGGACCTTTTATAGGGTGCAATTTCGCGCAACACAGTCATCCGGGCGGCACTTCAGTGGTTCCCAGGAGGACACAATGCGAGGATGTTGAACCAGGCTCGGCCCTGTCGGCGGCACAGCCGCCGGGATTCACGCCCTGTCGATTCCGACCGCGCTAGATCGTCGTATCAGCAGATGGCCCGCCAGGAGGTATCGCATGTCCCACGCCCACACGTCCCTCGTAAAGCCGATCACGCCGCACCTGTGGTTCGACAAGCAGGCCAGGGAAGCGGCGGGGTTCTATTGCTCGGTGTTCCCGCAATCGAAGATCGACTACATCGCCCAGTTGCGCGACACGCCGTCCGGCGATTGCGACGTGGTGTCGTTCACCTTGCACGGGCAGCCCTTCATGGCGATCAGCGCCGGGCCGCTGTTCAAGTTCAATCCATCGGTGTCGTTCTTCGTCCATTTCGATCCGGCGCGCGACCCGGATGCCCGGGCCAATCTCGACCGGCTGTGGGCGGCACTGGTCGACGGCGGCCAGGCGCTGATGCCGCTGGACAAATATCCCTTCAGCGAACACTACGGCTGGGTGCAGGACCGCTACGGCGTGTCGTGGCAGTTGATGCTGACCGACCCCGCGGGCGAACCGAAGCCGCCGATCGTGCCATCGCTGATGTTCACCGGTGACGTGTATGGCAAAGCCGGGGAAGCCGGCGCGTTCTACCGCTCGGTGTTCGACGACTCCGCGGCCGGGCGGCTGGTCAGCTATCCCGCCGGCATGCCGGCCGACCGCGAGGGCACGGTGATGTATTCCGACTTCCGCCTGGGCGAGGGCTGGTTCGCGGCGATGGACAGCGGCCACCCGCACGGCTTCGGCTTCAACGAAGCGATCTCCTTCATGGTTACCTGCCGCGACCAGGCCGAGATCGACCGCTACTGGGCGCAGCTGTCCAGCGTGCCGGAATCCGAGCAGTGCGGCTGGTGCAAGGACCGCTTCGGGTTGTCCTGGCAGATCACACCCCGGCTGATGGACGAGATCCTGGCCTCGGGCGACCAGGCCGCCATCAACCGCGCCACCCAGGCCCTGTTGCCGATGCACAAGCTCAACGTCGAAGCGATCGCGGCGGCGGCGAAAGCATGACAGGCAGGGTTGACTCAGGCTGGCCGTTCGCCGACAGCGCGCATTCAACCGGAAGTTGGTAGCGTGAACGTCCGCAACGCGCGGTTCGCGCATCAAGGCACGCCATGAAACCGGTCACGACACGCGGTCTCCTGCTTCTGTGTGGCGTGCTGGCGTGCGCTCCGGCGCTGGCGCAGGAGCCAGGCGGGACGGCCGCCGCCACCGCGCTCGACCTGAGCGTGCCCGCAACGCCCATCGGCTTCGTCAACGCCGCCGACTACCGCAACACCCCGCCCGGCGCGTCCGGTGACGAAGGTGTCTGGCGTCCCCGCGACCCGGCCGACGTCGCCTCCAATGACTGGCAGGTGCATGGCGTGATGGAGGTCGGCGTGGGCTGGTCCGAGCACGGCGGCAACAGCAACTACCAGGCCGCCACCATCAACATGGGCAAGGCCTACACCACCGACGACGGCGACACCGGGCAGCTGGGACTGAACATCAGCATCGGCCAGTTCGACGGTCCGGCTTACGGGCCAGGCTATGGGCCCGGCTACGGCCCCGGGTACTACAACGGGCCAGGTCCGGGGCCTATGTCGCGGCCGATGCCGGGCCCGATGTCGGGCCCCATGGAAGCACCGTTCGCCCCGGGTCCCTTCCGCCGCTGAGCGCCGCCGCTGGGCCGCCGGACCGCCGACGCTTGCACTAACATGGTGCAATGTCCGCGCCTGCACCGACCGACTTCGACCGGCCCGACCTCGACGGTCTGACCACGCCACTGGCATGGAGCGACGACGAAGGCGCGATCGTCGGCTGCAATGCCGCCTTCTCCCGCTGGCTCGGGGTCAGCGCGCGCCGGCTGGTGGCCTGGCCGCTCGCCGGCCTGGACGGTGGCGACGGCCACCTTGCCCACGCCATGAGCCGCCTCGACGCCGCCGCCGACGCACCGCTGCGGCTGCGCCGCAGCCGCCTCCGCTTCGCCGACGGCGACGAGTGTTTCGCCGATGTCTGGCTGAGTCGCCGCGAAGATGGCGGCTGGCTCCTCGAGGCGCATCCGGTCGACGAGTTTCCGGGCGACGATCCGGCGCTGCTGTTGCCATCGGCCCTGTCCGCCTCGCTCAAGGGCTTGGCGCACGAACTGCGCAATCCGCTGGCCGGCCTCAAGGGCGCGGCGCAGTTGCTGGCACGGCGCATCGATGCCGAGCCTGGAAACAGCAGCGGCGACGCCGGCGAACTGGTGGCGCTGGTGGGCAGCGAAGTCGAGCGCTTGACCGCGCTGGTCGACCAGTTGCTCACGCCGGCACCGCCGCGACCGCATGCGCCGCTGAACATCCACGCCGTCCTCGAACGCGTCCTGCGCCTGGCCGAGAGCGATGCCGGCTGGGCCGTGCGGCTGGTCCGCGATTACGACCCCAGCCTGCCGGAGTTCGGTGGCGATGCCGACCGCCTGGTCCAGGCCGTCTGGAACCTCGTCCGCAATGCGATCGAGGCGGGCGCCGCCAACATCACCCTGCGCACGCGCGCCGAGCACGCCGTGCGGATCGGCGATGCCGTGCATGCGATCGCGATGCGACTGGAGATCGTCGATGACGGTCGCGGCGTTCCGGAGCAGCTGGCCGAGCAGCTGTTCCTGCCGCTGGTGTCCGGGCGCGCCGAAGGCAGTGGCCTCGGCCTCGCGCTGGCGCAACAGGTCGCGCGCGAGCACCGCGGTTCGCTGGCGTACCGCTCGCGTCCGGGCCACACGGTGTTCACCCTGTTGTTGCCGCTGCAGCTTGAGGAAGAGGAAGGCACGTGAAGAGGATCTGGGTGGTCGACGACGATCGCGGCGTGCGCTTCGTGCTTGCCACGGCCCTGCGCGAAGGCGGCTACAGCGTCGACGGGTTCGAGAACACCGGCGATGCCCTGGCAGCGCTGGCCGAGCGCGGCGCCCCAGACCTCCTCTTCACCGACGTGCGCATGCCCGGCGACGATGGCCTGGTGCTGCTCGAGCGCCTGAAGGCGCAGGTGCCGCAGCTGCCGGTAATCGTGATGAGCGCCTACACCGATGTCGCCAGCACCGCCGGCGCGTTTCGCGGCGGCGCCCACGAGTTCCTGTCCAAGCCGTTCGACCTCGACGAGGCCGTGGCATTGGCCGCGCGCACGCTCGTGGCGGTCGGCGAGAGTGCTGCGCCGGCCCAGGCCGAACTGCCCAAGGACGATGCGCTGATCGGCGACACCCCAGCCATGCGCACATTGTTCCGTGCGATTGGCCGTCTTGCGCAGGCACCGCTGTCGGTGCTGATCACCGGCGAGACCGGCACCGGCAAGGAGCTGGTCGCGCGTGCGCTGCACCGCGAATCGCCGCGGGCGGATCATCCGTTCGTCGCGCTCAACACCGCCGCGATCCCGTCGGAACTGCTGGAAAGCGAACTGTTCGGTCACGAAGCCGGTGCGTTCACCGGTGCGCAGCGTCGTCACACCGGCCGCTTCGAGCAGGCCCATCGCGGCACGTTGTTCCTCGACGAGATCGGCGACATGCCGCTGCCGCTGCAGACGCGGCTGCTGCGCGTGCTGGCCGAGGGCGAATTCTTCCGCGTCGGCGGGCGCGAACTCATCCGCGTCGATGTGCGCGTGATCGCCGCCACCCACCAGGACCTGGTAGCACTGGTCGCCGATGGCCGCTTCCGTGCCGACCTGCTGCATCGCCTCGATGTGGTGCGCCTGCACCTGCCGCCGTTGCGCGAACGCCGCGACGACATCCCGCGCCTGGCAGAGCGCTTCCTCGCTTCGGCCGCCGCCCGCTTCGATGCACCGGCCAAGCGACTGGCCAAGCCGGCGCTCGAACGCATGCTCGGCTATGACTGGCCCGGCAACGTGCGCCAGCTCGAAAACCTGTGCTGGCGCCTCGCCGCGCTCGCACCGGGTGAAACGATCGCGCGTGCCGACCTCGACGAAGCGCTTGCCGCCACGCCAGGCAAGGACAGCGCCAGCCGCGGCGACGATGATTGGGACACGCAGCTCGCGGCCTGGGCGCGCGCGCAGCTTGCCCTCGGCAGCGACGACATCCACGCACAGGCACGCGAGCGTTTCGAGCGTGCCCTGTTCGAGGCGGCACTGGAACACACCGGCGGTCGCCGTACCGAGGCGGCGGCGCGGCTTGGCCTGGGCCGGAACACGCTGACGCGAAAGCTTGGCCCGGGCAGGCGGCGATCCTGACCTCGCGCTGCAACGCCATTTCACCGCTGGATGACCACTGCGCAGTTAGGCTGCGTGACCAGACATCACGAATTGGCCGCGTGCACGGTCCTGTGGATCAGGCCCGTTCAATCCAGCCAGTTGAACCAAGGAGAGTTCGATGAACACCGCGTTGAAGTCCGCGCTCAGGTCCGCTGCGCTCGCCGCCACCGCCGTGCTGGCCGTGGCCGCCTGCAGTTCCACGCCGACAACGAAGGCACCCGCCGCGCCGGCCGCGGTATCGACGGCCAAGGCGGCCACCGTGAATCTCGCCTCGGCATCGGCCAGCCTGGTGAGCGGCAAGCTCAGCGTGGTGCCGATGGGCGACGGCGTGCACATCACCGGAGAGATCGGCGGACTCGGGCCCAACAGCACGCACGCGGTCCACATCCACGAGAAGGGCGACTGCAGCGCGGCCGATGCCTCCAGCGCCGGTGGCCACTTCAATCCGTCGACGTCACCGCACGGCAAGGTCGACAGCGGTCCGCACCACGGCGGTGACATGAACAACATCGTCGCTGACGGCGAAGGCGTGGCAAGGGTCAACGTCCATGCCAGCGGCGTCACGCTCGGCGGCGGCGCTGCCAATGACGTGGCCGGCAAGGCGGTGATCGTCCACGCCAATGCCGACGACTACAAGACCCAGCCCACCGGCAACGCGGGCGGTCGCATCGCCTGCGGCGTCATCACCGTCACCCAGTAACGTCGACGTGTCCGGACAGCCGATGCAGGTGCCGTTGCGGATACGCGCGGCCAACGCCCACGACCGTGACCTGCTCGCGCAGTGGGCGCTGGCCATGGCGCTGGAAACCGAGCACAAGCAGCTCGACCTGGCGACGGTGCAGGCCGGCATCGAGGCGGCGATTGCCGACGAAGCGAAGGCGCGCTATTTCGTGGCGGTGCGCGAAGCCACGGTCGCCGGGCGCGAAACGATTTCCAGCGCCGCCGGCACGCTGATGCTCACGCGCGAGTGGAGCGACTGGCGCAACGGCGACTGGTGGTGGATCCAGAGCGTGTATGTCGTGCCGTCGCACCGCAGGCAGGGCGTTTTCGCGGCGCTGTACCGGCATGTCGAGCAGCTCGCACGCGATACCCCGGGCGTGGTCGGTCTTCGCCTGTACGTCGAGCGCGACAACGCGCAGGCGCATCGCACCTATCAGGCGCTCGGCATGGTCGATGCCGGTTACGCGATATACGAAAGCGAGTTCACCACAAAGTAGCCCGGGTAAGCGCAGCGCACCCGGGGTCCATCACCGCCGATCCCGGGTGCGGCCTGCGGCCTTACCCGCTACAGAGGTTTGATCCGGGCGCACCCGGGACCCCTCAACGTCCCTCAATCCAGCGCTTCGCGCCCCCGCTCATCCGAGCAATGCACGAAATTCACCAGCACGCCATGCGCGCCGAGCACGGCCGCGATCTGGCGCTGGCGCGCTTGGAAATGCTGGTGAAGCCGCTCGAGCTTGTCGCGGCATTCGGGTGTCTCGCACGGCGCATCGGTCGCATAGCGCGCCTTCCATGCCCGCGGCTCAAACAGTGCGATGCGCGCCTCGCCGTTGGCGAAATGGACCAGCGGCTCCGGCGGCGCATCGAGCCAGTGCTCGCCGTCGGGTTGCAGCAGCGCGGTCTCCAGCAGCGGCCATAGTGGCCCCAGGCCGGCGTGGTCGTACTGCATCGCCATCATCGCGGCGAGGTCATGCACCGTGAGATACCGCGCATGCTCGACCTCCAGGCCGAAGGCCTCCTGTGCCGCCAGCGCGGTTGCCGCGCCGGCCATGCCGCGTTCAAGCAGCTCGCGTTCGAAGGCATCGCCGACGCGGGTGGCGATCGCGGCATCGCCGCCAAGGACGAACGGCACCAGCCGCAGCGGGCCGCCGATGAAATCCGGCGAAGGCGTCAGGGCCCCCGGAAGCTGGGCATCGTGCGCACCAAAGGCGATGATCCGGCCGCCACCGCCCGGCGCCGGGCGGGGCGCGCGCGCCGCCAGCTGGTCGAGCTCGCGATGCAGCGGCCAGCCCGGGCGCAGCAGTTCGACCGGGTCGTAATGGGCACCGACGGTGACCAGCTCCAGCGCGGCGGCGTCCGGGGCGAAGCCGGCCAGATCGTGCGCGACCAGCTCGGCCAGCGCCCCGACTTCGGCCTGTGCCAGGGCCTGGCGCGATACCGGGGCATCGCCGCGCAGCTCGAGCGCCAGCGCGCCGAGCACGTGCAGGGTGGTGGTGGGGCTGGTCGGAGCGGGGTGGGCAAGACTCATGGATACGGTGGCGTTTGGTCGCACGCGAAGGCGGCGCTACACTGCCAACATTATGCCCGCGCCGCCGTTAACGGCCGGGTGTTGATCCCCCTTCTGCCTTTCCGCGTGAGGTGTAGCGATGCGTCCTGCCCGTTCCGTTGCCGTGCTCGGTGGCGTTCGAATCCCGTTCTGCCGCCAGAACACGGCCTATGCGGACGTCGGCAACCTCGGCATGTCGGTCCGGACCCTGGGGGCCCTGGTCGAGAAGTACGGCCTGCATGGCCAGCAGCTGGGCGAAGTGGCGATGGGCGCGGTGATCAAGCACTCCAGCGACTGGAACCTCGGCCGCGAGGCCGCGCTGTCCTCGGGACTGTCGCCGCTGACCCCGGGCATCACCCTGCAGCGCGCCTGCGGCACCTCGCTCGATTCGATCGTGCACATCGGCAACAAGATCGCCGCCGGCCAGATCGAGGTTGGTATCGGCGGTGGCTCGGACACGACCTCCGACGTGCCGATTGTCTACGGCCAGAAGCTGCGCCGCCGCCTGCTCGAAGCCGCCCGCGCCAAGACGCCGCGCGACAAGCTGGCCGCGTTCAAGGGCTTCCACTTCCGCGAACTCAAGCCCGAGTTCCCGGGCGTGGCCGAGCCGCGCACCGGCAAGTCGATGGGTGATCACTGCGAAGACATGGCCAAGCAGTGGAACATCTCGCGCGATTCGCAGGATGAGTGGGCGCTGTCGTCGCACCAGAAGCTCGCCGCCGCCTACGAGCGCGGATTCTTCGATGACCTGGTGGTGAGCTTCCGCGGCGTTTCGCGCGACAACATCCTGCGACCGGACAGCACGCTCGAGAAGCTGGCGTCACTCAAGCCGGCCTTCGACAAGACCTCCGGCCGCGGCACGCTGACCGCCGCAAACTCCACGCCGCTCACTGACGGTGCGTCGGCCTGCCTGCTCGCTTCGGACGAATGGGCGCGCTCGCACGGCCACGAAGTGCTGTGCTACCTGCGCGACGCGCACGTCGCGGCGGTCGACTTCGTCCATGGCGAAGGCCTGCTGATGGCGCCGACCGTGGCCGTACCGGAGATGCTCAAGCGCAACGGCCTGACCCTGCAGGATTTCGATTTCTACGAGATCCACGAGGCGTTCGCCGCGCAGGTGTTGTGCACGCTGCGCGCGTGGGAAAGCGAGGATTACTGCAGGACCCGCCTCGGGCTGGAAGCGCCGATGGGTCGCATCGACGTGGCCAGGATCAACCCGAACGGGTCCTCGCTCGCGGCCGGCCATCCGTTCGCCGCAACCGGCGCGCGCATCGTTGCCACGGCAGCGAAAGAGTTGAAGCAGCGCGGCGGCGGCCGTTGCCTGGTGTCGATCTGCACCGCAGGTGGCATGGGCGTCGTGGCGATCCTCGAGCGCTGACCGCATCGCGCCACCCGGGTGCGGCCTGCGGCCTTACCCGGGCTACCCACCCCACCCACCCGTAGGGACCGGCACAGACTCGTAGCCCGGGTAAGCGAACGCGCACCCGGGGACCCGCGCGACCAGATCACCCGCGCAGGCGCGGAACCCCATGCTCGTTGCGTTCCTCGACCACGGCCTGATCGAAGATCTTCTGGCGCAGGTCGCGCCCCGGCAGTTCCTGCGTGGCCGCACCGCGCGCGGCGTTCAACGCGTTCGCGTAGCACAGCCGCGCGAGCTTCTCGTCGCCGGCCTGGGTGAAGCCGTGGCCGAGCTCTTCCCACGCCTCGCTGTTGCCGCCCTGGGCGAGGGCGCGATGCAGATACGCTTCGGCCTGCGGCCACTGACCCTGTGCGCGCGCCAGCCGCGCCAGCGTCAGCAACAGCGCCGGACTGGCCGGGTGCGCCTGCAACCAGCGCTCGGCGTTGCCGCGGCGGGCGTCGAGCCGGCCGATGCCGAGCGCGCCATACAACGCGGCCAGCGACTCATCCCAGCGAGTATCGAGCGCCTGTTCGATGCTCTTCGCCGCGGCTTCGTCCCAGCGCAGTGCTGCGGCGCGCTCGGCGTAGGCTGCGACCGCGGCCGGTTCACTGCGCAGTGGCTTGGGCAGTGCTTCCCAGCGGTCGGCCAGGACGTTGGCGTCGCCGGCTTCGCGCAGTGAGGTGGCGCCCCATTGCGCTTCCATCTGGGTCAGGCGATCGGCTGGCCAGACTTGCTGCTGGCGCATGGCACCCAGCAGTCCATACGCTTCGCCGCTGCGACCCAGTGCAATCAACGCCTGCGCGCGCAACGCCAGGCCGCGCGGTGGCAGCGGCGCGGCGGCGTTGTCGAGTGCGGAAAGTGCTTCAGCCGGGCGGCCGCGCGCCAGCGCGAGTTCCGCGCTCGCCAGCGCCCGGGTGGTGGCATGGCCAGCCTCGAGTGCAGCCAGATGACGTTGCGCGGCAGCATCGTCGCCGCGTGCGGCCGCGGCACGCGCCGCGCCGGCGAGTGCAAGCGCGCGCACGTCGTCTCGCGCCGACGCCTGTTCGAGCAGCTTCTCGGCGCGGCTCCAGTGACCCTGGTCGAGCGCCGCCAGGCCGTCGATGAGTTGCGCGCGCGCCTGCCGCTTGCGATGCCGGCGCATCGCCGCGAACGGCAGGCTCAGCAGCTTCCACACCAGCCACAGTCCGGCGGCCACCAGGAGCAACAACGCCGCGCCCTTGGGCACGTTGGTGATGTAGTCGCTGCCGCCGTAGCGCACCAGCACGTAGCCCGGGTCCTGCAGCAGCACCTGCGCAACCAGCGCGCCAGCCAGCGCGAGCACGATCCAGAACAGCAGGTTGCGGAAGATGTTCATGGGCGCGGGCTCCGTTGCGTCCGTCAATCCGCCGCGCGTAACTGGCGCAGCTGCTGCAGTGTGCTGCCGAGAGTCGGAAGCGTCAGTGAAAGCGGTCTCTGGGCCAGTTCGCGCATGCGCGCACGTTGCTGCTGCAACGACGGTGACTCCGGCCACAGGCGCGCCAGCCAGCCTTCCGCGCGCTGCAATGCCGCGCGGAATCCGGCCTGGTCGCGGCGCTCGGCCGCGGCGCGGGCAAGCGAGATCTCAAGTTGCAGCCCGGCCATCGCCGCGACGCGATCGGATGGCTGCACCGCGACCGTGCGATCGCTCGGCCGTACATCGATCAGCGTGGCGAACGCACGACGCCACCACGGCGCGAGCGGTTCTTCGTGCGCGACCGTTTCGCTCGGCGCGACCAACGCCGTCTGTGCCAGCGCATCGAGATCGGCCATGGCCTGCACGCGTGGTTCGATGCCCAGCGCTTCGAGGCCCGCGCGTTCCTGCTGCAGCGTCTGGCGCAGGCTCAGGTAAGCCGGGTCGTCCACGCCGTCGAGCACGTGCCCGGCGAGCGCATAGGCGCGGCGCGCACCGTCGAGATCGCCGGCGATCAACAGCCGTTGCTGGCCCAGGCTGAGCAGCAGTTCGGTTTCGTCCAGGCGCAATGCCTGCGCGCCGTGACGATCGGGATCGGCCAGCTTGGATACCGAATCCTCGAGCAGCGCAGCACGCTGGCCGACGCCGAGCAGTTCGTCGCGCAACACGCGGTTGGTCGCATCGGCCTGCTGCAGGCGTTGAACCTGCGCGCGCTGGTCACGGCGGATCGCGTCGATGCGCACATCGAGTGCATCGAGACGTTGTCCGGCATCGCTGGCCTGCGCGCGATCGCGTTCGAGCCTGGCCTGCCATTGCATCCAGCCATACGCGCCGGCACCAGCGACGACAAGCAGAACCACCAGCCACAGCCAGCCACGCGAGCGGCGCGGAGCGGTCGTGGCTGCAATCGGTGCGGGGCTGGATTCGGGCGTGGAGGACACGGCAACGGTCAGGGCGGGCGGACGTGCGCAATGCTACCGGATGCGGTGTGCAGCACGGACGGTCGTTCAGGCAGGGCGCTCCAGCATGCCTCGCGCTGCGGCCACCAGGTCCCGGGGCAGCGCGCTTCGTGCCACGGCGGCCTCGCCGAAACCGCACGCGCGGGCCAGGTCCGCCAGTCGCGCGCTGGCAGCCACCACGCGTGACTGCAGCAGTCGCTCGCGGGCTGGCGCGGGCAACGCATTGAGAATCGTCTCAAGTGCTTCGCCGCTCGACAGCGCGAGCACGGCCGGAGTGGTCAGCGTGCGTAGTTGCTCGATCGAACGTGACGACGGCGCCACCGCGACGCGCTCGTAGACGTCGGCGCGCAACACGGTCGCGCCGCGCGCCTGCAGCGCCGGCACCAGCACGCCGCGTCCGCCCGGCGCGCTGATGAAACCCAACGCGGCCCCAGCCAGGTCCTGCAGTCCCGGCAATGCGAGCAGTCCTTCGCTGTCCATCCGCGATGGCGCCTGGACACCGGCAACTCCCGCGCGGCGCAGTGCGGCGGCGGTGCTTGCACCGACCGCGAACCACTGTTGCCCCGGTCGTGCCGCCAATGGATGCAGCGAACGGGCGGCCTTCACCGCGGTCGGGCTGGTCACCACCACCCGCGGAGCCTGCATGGCCACGCGTAACGCCTCGCGGCTGGCCTCGTCGTCGCGCAACCGGAGCTGCCAGGGCGACAACGCGATCACGCCGGCGCCCGCACGAGAAGCTGCCCGGCGCACCGGCGCATGCTCGCCGCGCGGACGCAGCGAGATCACGTACCATCCGGGCGGCGCAGGGGCGGGCATGCCACCAGCATAGCCGCCTCGCCGCAATCCCCCACGGCTCGCACGCACTCCGGATGACACACGAATCCCGCACCACCGACGTCCCCTACGTCCCCGAAATCGACTACGACCACGCCGCCGCACTGGAACGCCTGCATCACCATTACCAGTCGATGCCGCCGGTCGCGGCCATGGATGTCCGCATCGCTTCCTACGACGGGCAATGCCTGCACCTGCAGGCGCCACTGTCGCGCCACGTCAACGACAAGAACTGCGCCTTCGGTGGCAGCCTGGCCTCGCTGATGACGCTGGCCTCGTGGGGCGTGGTGTCGCTGCACATCGAGGCCGCCGGCCTGGAAGCCGACGTGTTTGTCGCCGACAGCCAGATCCGCTACCTGGCGCCGCTGTTCGCCGACCTGGACGTGCAGGCCGAGCTGGCCCCCGACTCCAACTGGCCCGGCTTCATCGCCACCCTGCGCGAGCGCGGCCGCGCCCGCACCGGCCTGGTCGCGCGGGCGATGCTGCCCGGTGGCGGCATCGCCACCGAGTTCACCGCCCGCTATGTCGCGATCCTGAAGCAAGCCCCGTAGGCGCGGCAGGGGCGCGCGGCGCAAGGCGGCGATTTGCCCTTAGGATGTCGTCGAACTCCGGGGGATCCGTCTCGATGCGCCGTCTGACCCAACTGATGAGCCTGGCCCTGCTGCTGGGCCTGCTGGCGGTGGCTGGCAATGCCGCGGCCAGCCGCAAGACCGACTCGCTCGACCGCAACCAGTACGCCTGGGCCGGCGCGATCCGCTGGGGCGACTTCGATGCCGCGCTGACCCTGGTCGACCCGGCCTACCTGGCCGAGCATCCGGCCACCGAGCTGGAACTGGCGCGTTACGAGCAGGTCCAAATCACTGCTTACCGCGACCGCGGCAGCAGCGTCGACTGGAAGGCCGGGGTGGCTGTCCGCGAGATCGAGATCGGCGTGGTCAATCGCCACACCCAGGCCGAGCGCACCGTCCGGTTCCGCGAGCAGTGGCGCTGGGACGAGGAAGCCAAGACCTGGTGGACGACCGGTGGCCTGCCGGATCTGTGGGCCGGCGAGTAACAGCCCCTCCGGACAGCCCGCAGGCCGGGTCCTGCAGGCCGGGCGAGCGCAAAGCAATCCGGGTTTTGCGCAGCCGGCGGCCGTGGGAGACAATCCCGGCCCCGTTTCTGCTGCAGTGATCCCGTGACCTTCCAAGAATTGCTGGCCTTCGCCGAGCGCCACTCCTACCTCTCGCTGGCGCTGGTCGGCCTGACGATCGC
>DATDBK010000113.1:0-82734 GCA_036524935.1 Lysobacter sp.
CCGCCAGTCGCTGGAGAACAACAGCGACGTGGGGATCAACTACGTGTTGATGCCGGTGAACCGCGATTACCAGCTCGGGTTGAGCAGCTACAACGACGATGCACTGGCGGTCGGTGGCGGCTTCGACGTCGGCCTGCGGTCGGGCTGGTTGTTCTCACTGCTGCTGGGCTACGAGCAGGGCCGCAACTCCGCGACCAACGGCAGCATCGGGCTGCGTCTTTCCTACGGCCAGGCCGCCGGCACGAGCCCGGAGGCCGCTGACCAGGCAGCACTGCAAGAGGTGGAAGGACAGGCTTGCCGCAGGCGCGGCTGCGGTCGGGGGCGTTGATCCGGCCCTCTGCTTCTGGATGGTGACGACAGCGACTGGGGCTCCTCTCCCAAGCTGTCTGAGGCACGGGCCGCTTCGGTGGCCCGTGCCTCTCTCCGGAACGTGCGGATTCCTGGACCGACCCGAGTTCGATCCCAACGAGGGCAGTGGCACGCGACTGACCAGCAGGCGTGACGAATGAACCTGCTGGCCCGTCGCACCAGCGGGTTCTGGCCCGGATCGAGCCCCGAAACCGGGTGCTATGCTGCCTCGACTTCGCGACGGCAAAGCGGGTACGAAGCATGTGGCAGCAACGTGCGCTACCCATCGCCGGACCTGCTCCGGTTCCCGCATCCGGCCCTTGGGCACGTGCATGAGCCCGTCGCCCGCCGGGCTGCCCGTGCGCTTCGCGGTAGGGATCACCGGCCATCGCGGCGACAATCCGGCGCTGGCTGCCGACGGGTCGCACATCGCGGCCGCGCTTGCAGGCATCTTCGACGAGATCGAAGCGGGCCTGGCCGCGGAACGCACGGCGACACCGGCACTGACCATCCAGCCGACGCGGCTGCATACGTTGCTGGCGCACGGCGTGGATCAGCTCGCCGCCGCGGCGGCCAGTGAATTGAACTGGCAGATCGTCGCGCCGCTGCCCTTCAGCCAGGCACTCAACGTCGCAATCAATGCACAACCGCACACGCACGCCGACGGCATGGCCCTGCTCGCCGGGGGCGACGCATCCGATCCGGCCGTACAGGCCCGCGCGCGGGGCATCCGTCACTGGAGCGCGCGTGCGCGCCTGTTCCAGCTGGCTGACCGCGACGACGAGATCGCCGCGCTGTTCGAGGCCGCGCTCGCCGCGCCGGAAGATCTGCGGCGCGCCCGTGATTTCCAGGCTGCGTCCGGGGCGCAGGCCGCACTTGCAGGTCGGGTCATGGTGGAGCAGTCCGACCTGCTGATCGGCGTCTGGGACAACGCCAGCCGCGATGGTGTGGGCGGCACCGGACACACGATCGTGCATGCGCTAGAGATCGGAACGCCGGTGTTGCTGCTCGATCCGGCGCGGCCCGAGCACTGGTCGATCCTGTCCTCGACCGAGAGTCTCGCCGGCTGGCAGACCCGCACCGGCCAGGATCGCGAACGGCTGCACGCAGTGGTCGGCAATGCGCTGCATGCGCGCGACGGCAACATCGCGCGTGCACTGCGACAAGAGGCGTGGCATCCGCGCAGCACGCGCGCATCGACGCTGTACCGGCGGATCGAGGCGCTGTTCGGCGGAGAGCCGCGCCCGCTGCGGTCGCTGGTAACGCACTACGAGCCGCCGGAGCAGATCGCCAGCGGCAGTGCCGCGCCGCTGGTGGAGGCGGCGATCGCCTTGCCTGGCGCCGATCGCGCATTCGTCGCCGCGGTGACCGAGGACATCCTGCCGGCCTTCGCACGCGCCGACGGCATTTCCTCGCGACTGTCCGACAGCTACCGCAGCGGCATGGTGGCCAACTTCATCCTGTCCGCACTCGCGGTAATCGTCGGTGTCACATGGATGCCGCTTGGCGTCGACAGCAGCAAATGGCTGTTCGCGCTCGCCGAGTTCGGTCTGCTGGCCGCGATCCTGCTGATCACGTGGCTGGGCAGCCGTCGCCGCCTGCACGAACGCTGGTTCGAGACCCGGCGTGTTGCCGAGTACCTGCGGCACGCACCGATCCTGCTGCTGGTCGGCGTTGCCCGTCCACCCAGCCACTGGCCGCGCGCCACTGGCACTGCATGGCCCGAGTACGCCGCGCGCCACAAGCTGCGCGCACCCGGCCTGCCCGAGATGGCCGTCACCCGATCCTTCCTGCGTTGCGCACTGGAGGGTCTGCTCGCGCCCCATGTCGTGTCCCAGCGCAGCTACCACCACGCCAAGGCCAAGCGTCTGAATGCCATCAGCCTCCGTCTCGATCGCCTGGCCACGACGCTGTTCAAGATCGCAGTGGCCTGCGTCCTGGTCTGGTTGCTGATGCGCGCGGGCGCGGTGCTGCATTGGCTGCCACGCGAGTGGCCGCATGCCACCTCCAAGGCCTTCGCCTTCCTCGGCATCGCGTTGCCGACGCTGGGTGCCAGCATTGCCGGCATCCGCTACTTCGGCGATTTCGAGCGGTTCGCGGCAATCTCCGAGGTCACCGCCGACAAGCTGGAACAGGTCGAAACCAGGATCGGGCAGCTATTGGCCGGACCGGACGCTGCGATCGGCTACGAAGGCGTCTCGCGGCTTGCCCATGGCATCGACGAGATCGTCGTCGGCGAAATCGAAAGCTGGCAGGCCGTGTTCAGCGGCAAGCCGATCGCGCTGCCGGCCTGAACATGCACCGGTCGCCCGCCCACCACGGCGAACCAGGCGGCACGGCGCCAGCGCATAGCGTGTTCCTCAGCTATTCCCGTTCCGATCGCAAGGCGGCGCTGGCGGTCGTGCATGTACTGGAAGCGGCCGGTTACCGGGTCTGGTGGGATGGACTGCTCGAAGGTGGCGAGCGTTTCTCCCACACAACGGAAGCCGCGCTCGAGAACGCCCGCGCCGTGGTCGTGCTGTGGTCGAAGACCTCGGCGTCGTCGCACTGGGTGCATGACGAGGCAACACGTGGCCGCGAGAGCGGGCGACTCGTGCCGCTGTCGCTTGACGGCAGCCTGCCGCCACTCGGCTTCGGCCAGTTCCAGGCGATCGACGTATCGCATGTCCTCGGCAAGCCGGATAGCGAACCGATGCGCAAGCTGGTGCGCGCGGTGGCCGCATTGCACGACGGCAGCGCGCCTGCGCCCGTCGCGCCTGCGCGCACAGATACGGCATCGCAGACGCGCCGGCGCGTGCTGGTCGCCGGCGGCCTGGCGCTGGCCGCGGCCGCTGCCGGCGGGGGCGTCTGGCTGTGGCGTACGTGGACTCCGGGCGCTGGCCCGCGGGATGCCGACGACCCGCGCCGCATCGCGGTGATGCCATTCGCCAATCTCAGCGGCGATCCCGAACAGCGCTACTTTTCCGACGGCCTGACCTCGGAGATCCGCACGCAGCTCTCGCACAACGAGCTGCTGCAGATCGCTGGGCAGACCTCGTCGAAGAAGGCAGGCGACGGGCAGGACGATGCGCGCACGATTGCCAAGGCCCTCGGCGTCGACTTCCTGCTGGGCGGCAACGTGCAGAAAGCAGGCGCCCGGGTGAAGGTGGCCGCCGAGCTCACCGACGGCAAGACCGGACTGAGCCGTTGGGCCGAGAGTTGGGAGCGCCCGCTGGCTGACATCTTCGCGGTGCAGTCGGAAATCGGAACTGCCGTCGCCGGCGCGCTGTCGGCGGAGATCAAGGGCCCGCAGGCCAGTGGGGCCGTGCCGGCTGGCGGCACCAGCAACCTCGCGGCGTTCGACGCCTACCTGCACGGGCGCGCGCTGTACGAGGCCGGGATCGACGAGGACAGCGATCGCCGTGCACTGGCGTACTTCGAGCGCGCGATCGCACTCGATGACCGCTACGCGGGCGCACACGCGGCGCGCGCACGGGCGCTGGCGGTGATCGGCAACCTCTACGCCGACCACGACGAACGCGTGCGGCTCTACGACGCCGCGGAGTCCGCCGCGCGCGCGGCGACCACGCGGGCGACGGATTTCGCCGAAGGGTTCTCGGCGCTCGGCTTCGCGCTGGCCAGCGGCAAGCTCGACATGCGCGGTGCGCGCGAACCGTTCGAGCGCTCCTACCTCCTGGCGCCCGGCGACGCTGACGTGCTCGCCCGCTACGCGACGTTCCGCTCGAACCTGCGTGACCATGAGCGTGCGACCGAAGTGATCCTGCGCGCGGCCACGCTTGACCCGCTCAATGCGCGCACCTTCCGCTCGCAAGGCGACATCCGCTACAACGCCGGCGACCATGCCGGAGCGATCGTGGCCTTCGGCAAGGCGATCGAACTGAACCCGACGCTGGCTGGCGTCCACGCATCGATGGGCTTCGCACAACTGCTCGCAGGCGCCGACGACGACGCGCGCGCATCGTTCATGCAGGAACGCAGCGCGGTGCGCCGGCTGCCCGGGCTGGCGATCCTCGCGCACCGCGCCGACGACCGCACCGCGGCGCAAGCCGCACTGGCCGCGCTGGTGGCCGAGTACGGCGACAAGAGCCACTACCAGTACGCGCAGGTCCACGCCCAATGGGGCGACACGGCGAAGGCGCTGGCGTCGCTGCAGGCGGCATGGGAGCTTCGCGACGGCGGAATCATGCTGATGTACGCTGATCCGCTGCTGACCAAGTTGCGCACTACCCCCGGCTACCTTGCGCTTGCGAAGGCCGTTGGCTTCACATGATCCCCACATGACCCCCAGGGTCGAGAGGAGATGCACCATGCGCCACGTTATCGGAACAGTCTTGCTGGTCGTGCTTGCGTGCGGCCTGGTCGCGTGCAAGAAGCCGGCCGAAGCTCCCGCGGAGCCTGCCGCCGAGCCTGCACCCGCCGCGACCGCGCCGGAAGCCCAGACCGGCACCGTCGAACGCACGGGACCGGAGGAGCAGACCGGCACGGTCGAGCGCACGGCGCCGGAGGAGCAGACCGGCACGGTCGAGCGCACGACGCCGGAGGAGCAGACCGGCACGGTCGAGCGCACGGCGCCGCCCGAACAGTAGTTGCTCCGTGGAAGCGCGCTCGTTTGTAGCGCGCTCGGCTCAGGCGCGTTCCGCGTCGCGTCAGCGCGATGCGGACGCGCCGCCTTGCAGCGGCACCCGCACCACTTCGCCTGACTTCGCCGCCGCCTTCGCGGCAGTGACCCAGTCGGCGTAATGCGACACCCGCGTGTACACCGCCGGCTTGCCCGCGCCGCAACCCTTGCCACCGGAGACGACGCCGACCAGGCTGCGCGCGCCGCCATCTTCTTCGCGCGTCAGCGGCCCACCGCTGTCGCCCTGGCAACTGTCCTTGCCGGCTTCGATGCTGCCGTTCGCCGCCAGCGTGCCCGCGCACAACGCGCCGGGGCCGTAGAACTCGCCGTACTCCTTCGCGCACTGCGCGTCGGGCAAATAGTTCAGCGTCAGCTGCTGCAGCTCCGCGGGGTTGTGCTGCACGCGCTTCGCGCTGTCCAGGCGGGTGACCTTGTCATCCTCGTTGCGCTGCCCCATCCAGCCCCAGCCGGTGACGCGCAACGCCTCGTCGGGATCGAAGTCGCGCGCGCCCGCGCCCATCAGCGGGACCGCCGCGAGCCGTCCGCCCTTCTCGAACGCGGCGATGCGGGGATCGGCGACCACGCGCACCAGCGCGATGTCGTCGAGTTTCGCCGCTTTCGTGTAACCGCCATGGATCACCACTGCGTCAATGGCGAACAGGCCGTCGTCGACGGTCAGGTTCTGCGTGCCCAGTCGCAGTCGGCGATCGGTCAGTACATTGCCGTCACCGCCATCGAAGCCGGGGATGTTGTCCACGCAATGCGCGGCGGTGGCGATCCAGCCGTCGCCGATGTAGGCGCCGCCGCACTTGTGCGCCAGCTCGTAGGACGCGCGCTGGGCGAGGTAGATCTTGCACTCGTCGCCGTCAGCCAGTTTCGCGTCAAAGGCGCGGTCGGCCTCGTCGTAGCGGGGCGAGGACAGGATTTCCACCTGCCAGGGCGCCGAACCGGGTTTTGCCGGCTCGCCGCCTACGATGCGCCCGCCGCTGTCCTTGTCGTGGCGTGCGCGACGCGCTTCGCAGCTTTCGGCCGATGCGGCGCGCTTCGCTGGTTGCTGCGCGGCAGCAGTGGTGGCGGCAGCGGGTTGGGGTGGCGGCGACTGGTCGCCGCAACCGGGAAACACGGCGCACGCGAGCACGCCGGTCAGCAACGTGGGGATTGCAGTGCGGCTCATGGGGCGTCCTCGGGCGTGGTGAGTACGGTGGCAACCTGCGCGGACCAGTCGCCGACCGCGACGACGCCGGCATCGCGACGGCCTTCGCTGCTCGCGCAGAGCAGGCGTTCGAGCGGCGAGGTGCATGCGGCGAGATCGCGTGCGCCAGTGCCGGCCTGCTGGAACGCATCGGCGCGGATCGGTCGCGCACTGGCGAGCACGACGAAACGATAGGCCCCGGGCGTGTCGAACGACATGCCCGAGCGCCGGTAGGGCTGGTTCGGCGGCAATGGCTGGTCGAACTCACCCGGCTTCGGCAGCACCAGGTCGACGGCGTTGTACGGATCGATCGCAAGGACATAGACATACGCCGGCCGCACGCCCCGATTGATCACGGTGGCAGTGATCCGGTCGCCCATGCCAATGCGGCGGACACCGCCTTCCTGCAGCGGCGGGCATGCGGTGGGCCGGTAGCCGTCGGCCGCGATGCAGGCAGCGACCGGGTACGGATCGGCGTCATCGGCGGTGGCACTGCTCGTGCGCAGGGCGAGCAACTGTTGCACGCGTGCGACTTTCTGCAGCGCCCCGGTGAGGCGCTCGCCGAATGCCGGATCGTCGGGGCTGCCGAGTGATGCGGCCAGCAGCGTGCCGTCATCGGCGCGCAGCGCGACCGTGCCGGTATCGTCCGTGGCGACGAGGCGGATGGCGCCGGTCGCCGACTCGACTGCGAAACCGGTGCCACGCAGTGCCGCCACTGCGGCGTCGCGTGGCGGGCCCGCAGGCAGGTCGATCGCGACGGACAGGGCGTCGCCGGGAAGGAAATGCGCGATCTCCTCCGCGACCATCCGCGCCGGCACCGCGCCCTGCGGCGAGGGGTCGATCGCCAGCGTGGCGGTCGTGCCGTCGACGCTGCTGACCGACCCGGTCGCGATACGCGCGCGGCGCGCGACGGCGTCGGCCTGGCTGGCGTAGAGCGCGAAGCGCGAGCCGCGCGTGATGCCACTGGTCGTCCCGGCCTGCAGCGTCGTCGTCGTGCCGGTGTGCCCGACGTCGTAAAGGACCGCCGTGCGCGAACGCGCGCCGATCGCCGCCGTCAGCGCCCCTTCCGCCGACGGCGTCTGTGTGGCATGGCCGCGTGCAGCAACGCGCAGGCGCACTTCGCGGATCAGGTCGCCGAACGTCGCGTCGCGCATCCCCGGCATCTTCAGCGTGTCGAGCAGTGCGGTGGTGAACACGCCGGCGCGCGTGCCGACCGCGCCGCCGCCGGTTTCCTGTGCTTCCTCACCGTCCTGCGCGGCGGCAAGGTGCACCCAGTAGCCATTGCCGCCGGCCGCTGCCACGACCGGCACAGGCGGTGCCGCAGCGGTGAGTGCGGGCGCGCTGCGCGATTGCCCGGCGGCGCCGGCCCGCGTCGCGGTCGCGGAGTTGCAGGAGTCGAACACGCTGACGAAGTACAGACCCTGCGCGGTGGCGCGGTCCTTCAGCGCCTTGAGTTCGACGTCGAAGATGTCGCCCGGCGAGCCGTCCGGGTTGCGCGCGTCGGTCGGCAGGATCGTGCCGTTGTAGCCGGTGTCCTGGTCGCGCGCTTCGTCGTCGCGGTAGCGCGAGCCGTGGCCGGCGAAATAGAACAGCAAGGTGTCGCCTGCGCGCAACGACGTGATCCGCTGTTCGAGTGCTTGCAGGATCCGTGCGCGGGTCGCGCAGTCGTCGGTCAGCGTGGTGGTTGCGGCGCTCGACGAGTCACAGCTGCCGGGTGTGGGCACGTCGACGTCGACGCCGTACAGCTCGGCGAGCGCCTGCTTGAAGCGCAGAGCATCGCCGACCGCGCCGCGCAGGTCGGAGAACACCGCGCTGGGCTGGTGGGCGTCGGAGTGATGGTAGCGGTCGATGCCGACGATCAGCGCGTGGATGCGGCGCTCGTCCGCCGGACGCTCCGCAGCAGGTTCCAGGGCCGGCGCCTGTGCCTGCGTGGGCGCGGATGACTCCCCGCAACCACACAGCAGTGAGATGAGGACGCAGGCCATCAGCAGGATGCGTGTCATCGCGCCTCCCGCTGCAGCACCACCATGCTCGGCCGCGCATTGAAGTCGAACAGTGCAGGTTGCTGCACGCGTCGCGCTGGCGCGTTTGCCGGCAGGTCGTGGAAGGTGATGGCGCGCGCGCCGCTGCCCGCCGCGGTGATGCGACCGACACGCGCATCGGCGGCCAGGGTCGGCAGCCGCCGCACCGCGTAGGCCAGCCATTCGTCGATGCGGATGCTGCCGTCGCCGTCGAGGTCGGCATCACCGCTGCCCAGTCCGTCCACCGCCAGCGCGTAGGTCAACAGGCCCTGGCCCAGGCGTGCATCCTCGAGCGCGACGTCGTCGGCCTGGGTCGCGGCGAGGATGCGGATGCCCTTGTCGTAGGCGAGCTGGCCGAGCCCGCTGTCGCCCATCGGCCCGGGCTTGAAGCGGCCATCGGCAACGCTCGCCGCGGAATGGCAGGCGTCGATCACAAGGGCCATCTCGCTCGCGCGCATCGCCTGGAACGGCGCCACCAGGTCGGCGGTCGCGAAGACGGTGGACAGGTCCGGTGCATCCGCACCGTCGGGCCAGCGGCCGTCACCGGGGATCAGGTAGAAATCACCGCGCGGATTCGCCCAGCCGTGGCCGGAGTAGCTGACGATCACCGCATCATCCGGTGTTGCCGCCTGCAGCATGCTGGCGTCGATGCCGTCCGCTCGCAATGCGGCGAGCGTGGCCTCGCGGTCATCGTCGCCTGCGAGCAGCGACAGCACGCGAACGAGCGTGGCACGGTCCACGCGCGTGCGGCGGCCGTCTTGGGTCCGTTCGGCGGCGAGCACCAGCTGGTGCGTCTCGTAGCCGGGGATGGTCGCCAACCGCGATGCCATCAGCCTGGCGTCGGCGACGGCGTAGTTCAGGCGGAAGCGCGGCGTGTCGTAGTCGTCGATGCCGATCGTGAGGACGTAGGCGCGGCGCGGGCGCGGCGAGACCCCGGGGCGTGTCCAGGCCAGCGTCGCGGTCTCGCCCTTGATGCGGTCCTCGTTGAATGCGTACGCGGTGAACACCTGCGACGCCTCGTCGGCCTGTGTCGGCATTGGCACGGTGAACTCGAGAGGGTGCGCGCCGTCGGTTGGCCGCACCGCGTAGCGCGAGCGCCATTGCGCGAGGTCGGTATTGGCGGCATCCACCTGCCGCGGTGCCATCGCGACCATGCGGCCATTGCGGAACAGTCGCGGGTTGTAGAGGCCGGAACGGGTCTTGCCGTTGGGCGCGTCGGCATCGGTGCCTTCGCGCACTTCGATCGCGACCACGGCTTCGGCGGCATCGCGTCCGGTGCGCACGCCGGTGATGCGCACTTCCGGCAGCACGCGGTTGAGGCTGGCGATGGAGGGCAGGGGCGCGAAGGCGGTCGCGCAGGTGTTGCTGGCGCGGCAGTCGAGCAGTCGCCGGTAAAGGCCAGGCTCGTAGTAGTCGCGCATGAACGTCTGTGCGGCCAGGCTGTGCCACGGCGCATCGGGCACCACCCAGCGAACCAGGGCGGAGTCGGCACCGAGGTTGGTGTCGTAGCGGCCACCTGGCGCAATCGCGAAGTAGCGGTTGTCGGGCAGCGAATGCAGGGTCAGCTGCAGCGTGCCGTCGCCGCTGTCCCAGAAGCGGATCGCGCCATCTTCGCTGGTGGCCCACAGCAGGCGGCTGCGTTCGATCCATCCGGCCCGCACCAGCGGTGCCTGGGACGGGAGTCGCGTGATGGCCCGCCCGTTGTCGAGGTCGAGCAGTGCGCCATCGTCCAGTCCGAGTACGCGGTTGTCGCCGATCGCGACCGCGCGGCGTGCGAATCCGGGGATCGTACGTGTCCTGGCTGCCTCGTCCGTATCGACGATGTAGAGGTCGGCCTGTGCCTGGTTCGCACGTGCCGCCTTCGCGTGGGTGAAGACGAGGCGGCGACCGTCGGCGCTGAAGGACAGCGCACGGATCGTGTCGTCGTCGGTGAATTTCTTCACGCTTGCGTTGCCGAGAGGGTCCATGATCTCGGCAAGCTGGCGCGGAGCGGTTCCGGCGCCGTCACCGAGGCCCAGCAGCCATACCCGCAGCACCTGTTTGGCGTTTGGCGCATCAGCGCGATCCCACGCGCGCGTCGCGACCGCCAGCTGGCGGTGGTCAGTCGACGTTTCGATCGCGGTGATCACCTGGCCTGCCAACGCATCCGCCGCCATCGGCTGCCAGTTGCGCGCACCGGCCGCGCGAAACGCCAGGCCCGTCGGCGGCGGGTCGAAGGTTTCGTTGCCGTCGTCCGGGCGGCTGTCGTCGAGGCAGAATGTTCCGCCAACGCTTGACGTAAAACAGGAATCGGCGAGCGACCCGAGCGAGACGAAAGCCCCGGCGTCCGCAGGCCGCATCTGCCAGCGGCTGTCGATTGCGGCGCAGTCGTCGCGCGAGGCGCATGCGGGATCGACCACCAGTGCCGGTGGGTATCCCGCCATCGCGTCGTCGGTGTCGTTGGTGATGCCGTAGCCATCGCTGCCCAGCAGGTAGTGCGTCTGGTCGAGCCAGCGCACGTGGTGGTAGGCGCGCTTCGGCGTGAACACGGGCTCGCCATTGCCGGCGGAGAGGTCGAGCGTTTCCACGCGCGTGCCCGATTCGTTGAAGGGGCTCAGGATGCGCAGCAGGCGCAGCCCGTCGGGTGACAGGTCGGCATCCATGAAGTAGCCGCGCGGATCAGCCGTCAAGACACGCTGTTCGGTGTTGTCGCTTGCAAGCAGGGTGACGCCGTAGCGGCACCGTTGCAGTGACGTGCAGGTCGGATCGACCGAACCGAAGTGTTCGTCGCTCGTGTCCGGCAAGCCGCGACGGCCGTTGCCGTGGTTCGGTATCGGTCGCAGCTTGCCGTCCTTCGAGGTCGGCCAGTTCTGCGCATCGCTGCCCGATGCTGCGGTCGGCGCCGGCAGGTCGGCGTCCGCGCGGACCACGCGCGTTGCCAGGTCGATGACGTAGGTGCACCACGGCGTACCGGGGTGATGCGCGCCAGGGCAGTCGCGTTGGGCATCGCCCTCGGCGACACCCTGGTACGCGATCGCCAGCGTGCCGGCGACGGGTCCGTTGGTGATCGCGTGGAATCGGAGCGGCGGCTCTTTCAGGCCATCGGGCAGCAGCAGGTTTGGCGCGAGCGGGACCTGCGCATGGTCGAGGATCGTTGCGCTGGCGACGTTCCAGAAGACAACGGAGCCGTCACGCGCGAGCGAGGCGAGGTGGCGCCCGCCGTCGACCCAGTGCACTGCGAGCACGGGCGACCGGTGTCCTTGCTGCACGACGATCTTCGGTTCGAGCGCGGGGTCGGGCGACTTGGTAATCGAGGTCGGCGCAGATGCGCGCGGCGCAGGCGCATCCTGCCCGGAACACCCCGCGGCGAGCAGGGCGGCGCAGCAGCACAGCAGCAGACGCGCGATGCGCATGGTGGTGCTCCGTGTCGTTGGAGTCCGGAGCCCCCCAAGCCCCGCCAGCGGGCCGAGCATAGCACCGGCTTTTAGTGTCGCGCGGAGGCAATTTCGCTGGCAGACGCCGCTTGTCGCGGTGGCCGCCAATCGTGTGATTTGACGTGGCAGGCGAACAGTTCGACGCGATCTGCGGCGGCAGTCGATCAATTGTGGACCTCGGTCGGCGGATGCATCTTCGCAACGCCATGACCTGGTTGAGCGGGCCAAGTGTTCGACAGGACCAGCGCCTCGGTCGGCGCCATCACAACTCGCACTGCAGGAGCAAGGCGATGAGAAAACGCGGATTTCCGGGCTGGGCTGTCGCGGCTCTGCTGGCGACGAGAGCGGTCATGCCCGGCGAAGACCGTGCCATAGACCTCGATTCCTATGTCGAGCGATCAAGTCTCATGTTTGCAACTCCGGGCGCATGGTCTTGAGTGCAATGGCCCATTTGTGGAGCTCATCCAGCATGGTCGTGGTCCCCTCCGCCATTGGCAGATTGGGTTGAAAGACTCCAGCATCGTCAACGAACTGCCAAAAGTCCGGAATCGGCACGACCTGTGGCAGTGGGTGCACGTTGACGCTGGTAATCAGTTGCCGAAGGGATTGTGACGCCCGAAGCCCACCGGAGATTCCACCATAGCTGACGATGCCCGCAGGCTTGTATCCCCACTCCAGCATCAGCACCTGCACCGCATTGACCAAAGAGGCAGGCGGGAAGTAGTCATACTCCGGCGTCACAAACACATAGGCATCCGCTGAAGCGACACTCGCACCCCACTTCTTGGTGTGCTCATGCTCATATTGCTGCAATACGGGGTGTGCCGCTTCGTCAAGCAGCGGGAGCTTGAAATCGGCAAGGTCGACGGAATCAACTCTGAACCTGCCGTGCTCGACGGCATAGTCCCTGAGCCATCGGCCAATGATGTGGCCGGAGCGACCAGGCCTGGTGCTGCCGGTAATGATATTCAGCTTGAGTGACATGATTGGTCGATTCCTGAGTCTAGCCCGATTTCCGATCCTGCCAGGCGCCGAGCAGGATGCTCAGCAACTCCTCAGTCGTCTGTGCGCCTCGTATGACGAATCTGCGGTCGATGACCAGGAACGGAGTGCCAGTGGCCCCGAGCAGTCGAGCCTCGCGTTGGTCGTTCTCTACCTGCTCCCGGTACCTTCGGCTAAGCAACGCAGCGCGTGCTTCCACTTCATCGAGACCAAGCTCGACGGCAAAGGTCGCAACCTCGTCAATAGTCCACAGTTTCCGCGCTTCGCCGAAATGCGTACGAAATGCGCGCTTCCATGCCTCGCTGTGAAGACCTTGGTCGCTGGCATAGGCCAGCAGTTCATGGACATGATCCGTCGGCCCAAGCGTGCGGTCGACCACTCGATATGGCGTTAGTCCTTCGCGCGCGGCGGCCACCTCGAGTGGCCGGAGAACCTTGCTTTCGATCTCATCCGGATCTTTGACCCGCATGACGAGCAGATCCCGCTGGCTCACTCCGTTTCGATCGAGCTCGGGGTGGAGCTGGAATGATCGATGGATCACCTGCACTTCGGCGCGATGCTCGAAGGCCGCCAACGCATTCTCGAGACGGTACTCGGCCAGTCCACAGAAGGGGCAGACAATGTCGCACCAGAACTCGATCTTCATCTCTCGTTCCTCGTATTCAAGTCGAGACCCAGCTCTGTCGCCACTCGGTTGTGGTCTACTACTGGCACTAGATGCAAGTATGCGACTGCACTGAAATTGCACAAGAACGCACAAGTTTGAGGCTAAGTCATATGAAGATGACCGCAAGCGGGAAAGGCGACGTGCTTGGTCAATGTCGACGCGTGACTCCCGTGCTTGCGCGTATCGGCGACAAGTGGACGGTCCTGGTCATCGTCGTGCTGCGCAACGGCCCACATCGTTTCAACGAACTGAAGCGTTGCATCGACGGCATCTCGCAGCAGATGTTGACTCGAACGCTCAAGGCCTTGGAGCGCGATGGCATGGTGATACGGACCACGTTCCCGACCACACCTCCCCAAGTCCAGTACGAGTTGAGTGAACTTGGAAGGTCTCTGAGCGCCCCGGTGCTCGCCTTGGGGAAATGGGCCTACGACCATCTATCTGCCATCGACAAGGCGCAACGTTGCTACGACGAGAAGGCCAAGGCCTAGGCGCCTGATCCCGCAATAACGAATCCGCATGATCCTGCCGCAACAGCCGGAGGGCGCCCCCTCCGGCCGTGCGCACCTAGCGGATCAGGCGGACTTCTTCGCATTTACGACCCGGCGCTGGGTGAAGTCCTTGATTCCCTCGACTCCATTCTGGATGCCGATGCCGGACTGCTTTGCTCCGCCAATCGGTACATCGAACGGAACGGCCAGGTACTGGTTGATCCAGACAGTGCCCGCCTCGATTCGCGAGGCGACTTCCACACCCCGGGCAACATCGCTGGTCCAGATGATGCCGGCGAGGCCATACTCACTATCGTTCGCGAGCGCTATCGCCTCGTCGATGTCATCGTAGGGAATCACCGGCAGGATTGGGCCAAACTGCTCTTCGCGGATGAGCCGGGCGTCGGCGGGCAGCCCCGTCACGATGGTCGGGCGGATGAAATAGCCGTCGCCCTCGACCGCCTGGCCTCCCGCGACGATCGTACCCAGTGCACGTGCCTCCTCGAGGAACCCGAGCAGCTTTTCATATTGCATCCGGTTCTGGATCGGACCGATTGTCGTGCCGTGCTCCAGTCCATCGCCGACCTTCGCTTCGTCCGCGAGCTTGCCTAGCGCACGGGCCACATCGTCGAGCATGTGGCGTGGCACATAGAGACGCTTGGTGGCGAGACAGACCTGACCGGCATTCAGCATCGCCGCGGTGAATATCTTCGGTGCGAAGGTGTCTATGTCGATGTCATCGAGAACGATCGCCGCGTCGTTTCCGCCCAGTTCGAGCGTGAAGCGCTTCAGCGTGTCCACCGAGCTGCTGAGCACCTTCTTGCCCGTGAGCGTCGATCCTGTAAAGCTCACGTGCGCGATACCCGGATGGCTTGTCAGAATGGCGCCGAGATCGTTCTGATCGACCAGCGTCTGCAGCACGCCAGCGGGGAATATCCGAGCGGCGACCTCGCCGAGCAGCAATGTGGTCAACGGCGTCGTGGGTGCAGGTTTGGCAATCACCGAGTTTCCGGCCATCAGTGCCGGGCCGATCTTGAAGATCAGCAGGAGCAATGGGTAGTTCCACGGCGTGATCGCCGCCACGACTCCTTGCGCATAATGCTGCTCGATGATCAGCTCATCGTCGGTCTCGCGCAGGACGGTCGGCACGACTTCCTGGGCTGCGAAGTAGCGCAGGGCGCCGATCGTTGCGGTGATCTCAAAGTCGGCCTCTGCAGTTGGCTTTCCTTGCTCCTGAGTCAGCAAGCGAGAGAACTCCCGAAAGCGGGACTCGATGGCCTCGGCGAATGCCTCGACCCGCTTGGAGCGTCCCGCATAGCCGAGCGCGCTCCACGAGGGGAAAGCTCGCTCAGCCGCTGCGATCGCCTTCTCCGCCAGCACTCTGTCCGCGCGCGGTGCCTGTGCAAACGACTTACCAGTGGCCGGATTGATGACATCGAGGGTCGTAGTGCCGTCGACCAGGGCACCATCGATAAGAAGCTTCAGGTTCACGGTTGCCAGTGTCCCATCTGCGGGGGACACCTTGGCGTAGCCAGTACGATTGTTCATAACGAATTCTGGTTTGAATGGAACGGAATTCGTTTATCCGCCAGCTTGGTCAGTTCAAGAAGGTCCATGATCGCGCTTACGGCATGGGCCATGAGCGTGCTACGACGTTCTCCCGGCCGACACGTGGAGAACGTGCGCGAAGCGATCGATGCCCGCGAGTGAACTCCAGCCTTAACCCATCTCCGCCTGCTCGATCCGAGGCAATCATGGACTACTCGGATTTTCATTCTATGGATCTTCGACGAGGTCCATCCGGGCCATAGAGTGATTCCAACGCCACGAGGTTCGATGGCATTGGAGGTAGGAAGATGACAACAGTTCTGCACATCGGCTGCAGCCCGCGCGGATCGTCCTCCGAGAGCTTCCAGCTCTCCCGGCACATCGTCGACATGCTGCTCCATACGTATCCGGCCGCGCACGTGGTCAATCGGATGATCGGCGGAAATGCAATGCTTCACGTCGACGCGGATTATGCGATGTCGCAGAAATCCGCGTTTGATGTCTCGAACGAAGGCTCCATGATCGAGTCGGAAGAACTGATCCGGGAGCTGGAAAGCGCGGACATCGTCGTCGTCGGCACGCCGGTGCACAACTTCACCGTCCCGTCTGCGTTGAAAGCCTGGATAGACCATGTAGTCCGAGTCCGTAGGACGTTCGATGTGTCGCCCGGGGGGAAAGTGCCCTTGCTGCATGACCGCCCCGTCCTGATCGCAGCGTCGTCAGGGGGGCGCTTTACCGGAGAACATGCGCGACAGCCGGATTTCCTGAGGCCCTATCTCGAGGCCATCCTCGGGATCATCGGGCTGCACGACGTGACCTTCTTCACGGTGGAAGGGACAAGCGCCGGATCGGAGGCGCTTACGCAATCCCGCGAGCAGGCGCGTCGCGCAGTGCGCGAGCATTTCGCGACGTTGCGAAGCGCCGTTCGGGCTGTGAAGAGTCCATCCACGGTAGCCATGCCCAGCGCCGACGAGCGCAGCCGCGGTTTGGTCACGACGTCGCGAGATTGAGGAACGTTCCATGTACGATTTCATTGTAGTAGGGTCCGGATCTGCCGGATCTCTGATCGCTGGCAAACTTGCGCGAAGCGGAGCGAATGTCCTCGTCCTGGAGGCAGGAGGGGCCGATCGAAGCATGTTGATTCACATGCCGGCCGGCTTCCAGAAGCTGCTTGTCAAAGGCAGGTTCCAGTTTCCGTACGAAACAGTGCCGCAGATGCAACTGGACGGTCGTTCCCGTTCGCTGCTGGTCGCGAAAGGGGTCGGAGGCGGGAGTTCGTTGAACGCCATGTGTTACGTGGTCGGTCAACCGCGCGACTACGACGCCTGGCAGGCTGCGGTCGGCGAGACTGGCAACTGGTCCTACGCTGATCTGCTTCCCTATTTCCGCGGCAATGAAGCCAACGACATGTTCAGCGACACGTACCACGGAGTGAGCGGCCCGGTACGGGTTTCGCAACCTCCGCGGATCAATCCGCTGAACCAGGCAGCGGTCCGCGCGTTTCAGCAGGCAGGCCTGCCGTATAACGCCGATTACAACGGAGCGAAGCAACTCGGCGTGAGCCCAGTCCAGTCAACCTTCTACAATGCGCGCCGTTACAGCTCCGCCGTCGCGTTCCTTCATCCGGAAGAATGGCGGACGAACATCACCATCGAAACCAACGCGATGGTTCAAAGAATCATATTCGACGGTGACCGGGCGCAGTCGGTCGAGTACGTAAAGGGTGGAAAGACGTATCGTGCATCCGCAGGCGAGATTGTCCTGTCTGCCGGGGCATTGAATTCGCCGAGAATCCTGATGCTGTCCGGGGTAGGGCCCGAAGGTGATCTGAAGCGCCACGGAATACGCGTCATGCATCCCGCCAGCGAAGTAGGAGAGAACCTGCAGGATCACGCCCAGGTTCCGATCATGGCGCAATGCCGATACGATTGGGGCTACTTCCGGGATGCCCACGGTTTGCGGATGCTCGTGAACGGGCTGCGCTATCTGCTGTTTCGCGACGGTCCCGCGTCAGGAAGCGGTATTGAGTCCAATGCCTACTTCAATCCCGACGATCCCAGCGGGGATCCGACCATCCAGAGCTTCCACAACCCCGCGCTTCTGAGCGAATCCCTGGGCGAAGCTGCCGGGAAGCCAGGAATCACGTTTGTAAATGTGGTTCTCCAGCCCCGCAGCCGTGGGCGCATGAAGCTCCGCGACGACGACCCGAGATCCATGCCGCTCATCGACCCGAACTGGTTCGGAGATCCGGAGGACATGCGCAAGATCATCGGCGGACTTCGCTACATCCGTAACGTCATGGAACAGCCAGCGCTTAAAGAGGTGCTTCTCCCTGAACTTGCACCCGGCATCGAAGCGCGCAGCGACGAAGCGCTCTCGGCTTATGTCCGCAAGGCCGCCACGACCATGTGGCACCCGGTCGGAACCTGCCGGATGGGATCGGACAACGACTCCGTGGTGGACGCCGATCTGCGAGTTCGCGGCACGCGCAGCCTGCGTGTGATCGATGCATCGATCATGCCCAACATTGTCAGCGCAAACACGAATGCGCCAACGATGGCGCTGGCGAGCAAGGGTGTTGATCTGATTCTTGGCCGTTGACCGAGAGATCGAGCCGAAGGCCTCACAGCTCCAGGCCGCATCTGAACCAGGCGACGGCGCCACGCCGTCGCCGCTGCCATACTCCCACGCGTGCGAATCTGGCGCCCGGCCTGAGAGGCGGCGTACATTCGCGTCAATGCGATCGCCGGAGACGATCCTTACGCCAGGCCATGTCCGCACCGGTACTGGCCGACGGGCCGATTCGAGCTATGGAGTCGACGCACATGCCCACCACCAGGAACGAGATCGCCTCGCCGCTGCAGGATTCCGCCGCGAGTCCGTACTACCGTCAGATCTACGATCGCTTCCGCCACGCTATCGCCACGGGCACCCTGAAGCCGGGTGATCGGGTTCCTTCAGTGCGGGCCTTGATGCAGGAGTTGGGGTTGGCGCGCGGCACCATTGAGTCCGCGTACTCGCTGCTGGCTGCCGAGGGCTATATCCAGGCACGCGGGCAGGCGGGGACGATCGTTACGCCCGACCTGAAACCGCGGTCTGCCGTCAAGCCGCCGCCGCCACCGGCGGATGCGAAGGAGGCTTCGACCAGCTTCCGGCCGGATTCCATTCGACCCTTCCAGATGGGCCTGCCAGCCCTGGATGCCTTTCCACGCAAGGTGTGGGCGCGTCTGGGAGCACGCTGTGCGCGAGCGATGCAGCCCGCGAACATGGTGCACCCGGCCGTGCACGGTCTGCCGGAACTGCGCGTCCAGATCGCCGCCTACCTGCAGGTGGCGCGCGGAATCCGCTGTTCACCATCGCAGGTTTTCGTGACCACCGGCTACCGACACAGTTTCACGTTGGTATGCCAGGCGCTGCTGAAAGCAGGTGACCCCGTCTTGCTGGAAAACCCCGGCTATCCGCCAACGGGCGAGTTGCTCCGCCACCTTGGAATCACGTCTGTGCCCGTGCCCGTCGATCGCGACGGCATGGTGGTTTCCGACGCACTGACGCGAGTGCCGGATGCGCGCGCCGCCGTCGTGACACCGGCGCATCAAAGCCCGCTGTGTGTTTCGCTGTCTCTGCCCAGGCGCCTGGAGTTGCTGGACTGGGCCAAGCGCCGCAAAGCATGGATCATCGAAGACGACTACGACGGCGAGTACCGTTATGTGAGCCGTCCGCTTCCGGCACTCAAGAGCCTCGATTGCGATGGACGGGTTCTGTACGCGGGTACGTTCAGCAAGGTGCTCATGCCGAGTCTGCGCCTGGCCTATCTTGTCGTTCCTGAAGCGCAGGTCGAACGCTTCGAGCAGATCAACGAGGCGTTCTCGGGCGGTAGCCCCGAATTGACACAATCGATCGTGGCCGCCTTCATGGCAGAGGGACACTTCGCCCGGCACATCCAGAAGATGCGCAAGCTCTATGCCGAGCGACGGGACGCCACCGCGGCAGGCCTGGAACGGGTGCTGAGCTCGCACCTGCGAATCGATACGCAGCCAGGCGGCATGCATCTGATTCTCCGTCTTCACGGCAAGCCGTCCGATCGACAGCTGGTAGGGCGCCTGCTCGAAGCGGGACTGTACGCCGAAGCACTCGCGGACTGGACGACGGGACGCAAGGTTGATTCGGCGCTGCTGCTGAACTTCACCAACGTGGCCTCGCAAGCCGCAGCGGAAGCGTTGGGCGTGCGCATCGGAGAACTGCTCGGAGAGTGATCATGGCTCAGTGCGAAGTGCCGCTCTTGGCCCTTCGAGACTGGGCCACGATGCCGGACCATGGAACCTCCAACACACAACCGGAGCATCCAAATGGTCACCCGCATCGATTACGCCAAAGTCTCACCCGACGGCTATAAAGCCTTCGGCAACGTCTACATGACCGTGCAGAAGGGCACGCTGCCCATGGGGTTGGTGAACCTCGTCTACCTGCGCGTCTCGCAGATCAACGGCTGTGCCTTCTGCATCGACATGCATTCCCGCGACCTGCTCAAGACCGGGCTTTCGGTGGACAAGCTGGTGCTCGTGCCCGTTTGGCACGACGCCGGTGATGTCTTCAACTCTCGGGAGCGTGCGGCGCTCGCCTGGGCCGAATCTGTTACTCGAGTCTCCGAGACCGGAGTTCCGGATGAAGCTTATGAGGCAGCCGCCGCCGAGTTCAACGAGAACGAACTTTCCGATCTGACCTATGCCATCGGCCTGATGAATGCCTTCAATCGCTTTGGTGTCGCCTTCCGGTCGCGCCCTGCTGCCGTCGGCAGGGTCTGACACGGGTCCTTCATTGGTGATCGGGCGCGTTCGCGCTCCCGATCGTCAGTCCATCGAACAGGAGATACTGCAATGACCTGGATTCTGCTAAGTCTGGCTGGCGCACTCGAAATTGCGTTTGCCTATTTCATGAAGGCATCCCTTGGCTTCACACGACCGATGCCAGCGGCGTTGACCGTCGTCACCGGATTGCTGAGCGTCACGCTGCTGTCAATCTCGCTCCGCACTTTGCCGATGGGCACGGGTTATGCCGTATGGACGGGCATCGGTGCCGCCGGAACTGTGATCCTGGGCATTGCCGTGCTGGGTGAATCAGCATCGCCCATGCGCTTGCTATGCATCGGTCTGATACTGGCTGGAGTCATCGGGCTCAAGCTGGTCTCGGCTGAGTAGCCCCCCAGTGATGTCGCAGCTGCATTGCTCCTCAGCCAGGTCCTGGCCTGGCGCGCAACCTGGCTTGGCATGCTTGCGCCTTGGGTGCGTGCCGGCACCGGCCGCCAGGGCCCCGCCTGAGGTGGGGCGCTGCGGTGGCTCGGTCGACGTCGATCACTTCGCTTGCGGTGTCCTGATCAGTTCGTCGAGTTCATAGCCCTGCGTGCGGGCAGTGGCAAGGAAATCCTGTTGGGTGGCCTCGTGCAGGGTCGGCTCACGCGCCAGCAGCCACAGGTACTTGCGATCGGGTGAGCCGACCAGCGCTGTGCGGTAGGCATCGTCCACGCGCAGGATCCAGTAGTCGCCCTTGGTGAACGGGATCCACTTCAGGCCTTCGGGCATGAAGCTCACTTCCAGCTTGGCGTTGCCGCTGCTTTCCACCACGGTAGCCTCGCCGATCGACTGCTCGTTCTCGCCCTTGCCATTGACGGCGCGGTTGTCGACCTTGACGGTGCCATCGGGGTTCAGCGAGTAGGTCGCCGTGATGTTGTGGTAGTCCTCCGGCTCGTAACGCATCGGCAGCCGTGCAATCTCGTACCACGTGCCGAGGTATCGGGTGAGGTCGACGGACGGAACGGTTGCAGGTTCAGACGAATGGATCACGGCTACTCCTTCGCGGTCTGGGCAGACTGTTCTATGGAGGCGCGCGTGAACGCGGCGTGGCCGCATGAACAACCCGGTCAGGACGCCGGCGCGGCAGCGTGCAGATGCTCGTAGAGGATCGTCGCGCCGACCAGTATCAGGATCACGCCGCCGGCCATCTCCGCGCGCTTGCCGATCAGCGCGCCCAGCGCCCGCCCCGCCATGATCCCGAGCGTGACCATCGTGAAAGTGCAAAGTGCGATGACCACCGCAACGACGAGGATGTTCACATCGACGAAGGCCAGGCCAACGCCGACGGCCATGGCATCGATGCTGGTCGCCAGGCCCGTGAGCGCGATCGACCACAGGCCGCACTTGCGTTGCGATATCGCCTCTTCGGTCGCGTCCTGGTCGGTCGCCGCCTTGTAGATCATGTGCAGGCCGAGGACGCCGAGCATGCCGAAGACGATCCAGTGGTCCCACTGTTCAATGTGGCGCGAAGCGGCGGAGCCGACCAGCCAGCCGATGATCGGCGTGAGGCCTTCGACCACGCCGAAGATCAGGCCGATGCGCAGCGCTTCGGGCCAACGTGGCTTGAGCATGCCCGCGCCCTTGCCAAGCGCGGCTGCGAAGGCGTCGGTGGACATGGCCAGGCCGAGCAGGACGATGGAGACGGGGTTCATCGTGGTCGCTGCAAACGCTGCGTGACGCGATCGATCCGCGGAGGGCACAGCTTATCGTTGCCACGTCGATTGCGAGTGACTGACGCCACCGCTATAGCTGGGACTCGATCGGCAGCCAGCCGGAGACGCGGGCGAGGGTGCGGCTCCAGATGCCGGCATCGGGCTCGCTGTCGATGACGACCGGGCTTGCCTGCGCGCGGTCGAGCCAGCGCAGTTCGCCCTCGCTGTTCTCGTACACCCAGTAGCTCGTGGCCGGATCGGTCAGGCGCAGATACTCATCCCGCACTTGCGCTGCGATGACCGGGTCGTCGAACAACACGCCCATCTCCGTGTTGAGATTCTTCGAGCGCGGGTCGACGTTGAATGACCCGACGAAGCCGCGCTCGTCGTCCAGCACGAAGGCCTTGGTGTGCAGGCTGGCACCCGGCCGGACGATTCGAGTGGCCCCGTGCGCATGTGCGTGCGCACGCAACTCATACAGATCGACACCGTGTCGAACCAGGCGCCCCCGGTAATCCGCGTAGCCCGCATGCACCGGGTAGACGTCCGTCGCGGCAAGTGAGTTGGTGACGACGCCGACGTAGGTGCCGCGCCCGGTCAACGAAGCGAGCCGTTCCGTGCCGTCCTCGCCCGGAACGAAGTAGGGCGAGATGACCAGCACCTTCGTGCTCGCGGCGGAGATCATCGAGGTGAGGCGGCCGACCAGCCATTGGTTGCGATTGTCTCCCGTCCATTTCACGGGCGGGTCGGCGGCAATCTCGATGCCCGCACTCCAGTGGGGTGTCAGCGCGTGCCGATAGTAGTCCCGCACCAACTGTGACTCGGCCACGCGATCCAGATAGCGACGGGCGCCCGCGCCACGCGCGTCGCGGCGGACATGGTCCATCAGGCCGTGCGGTGACTGCCGGTCCTTCGTGCCAAGCGTCGAGATCGGCACGGCGGCGCTGCTGTTCCAGTAGCTGTCGAAGATGGTGCTGGCCTGCTGTACCGCCGGCCCGAGCAGCAACAGGTCGAGGTCGCGGAAGTTCACCTCCGAATCGGCGCTGAAGTACTGCTCGCCGATGTTGCGCCCTCCGATGATCGCAACCCGGCCGTCGGCGATCCAGGCCTTGTTGTGCATGCGGTGGTTCATGGAGAACAACCGTCGCAGCAACTCGAAGGCGCGCCCGGGGCCGCCGCGGTTGCGGAACGGGTTGTACACGCGCAGCTCGACCCCTGGATGTGCATCCATCGCAAGCAGGTGCGGGTCCAGTCCGACGGCGTTCATGTCATCGAGCAGTATCCGCACGCGCACGCCGCGCTCCGCCGCGTCGTAGGCTTCGCTTGCGAGCAGGCGGCCGGTCAGGTCGTTGTGCCAGATGAAGTACTGCAGGTCGAGGCTGCGCCCGGCCTTGCGCGCGGAGATGGCGCGCGCGGCGAATGCATCGATTCCCTCGGTCAGGACGATCGCGCCGGTCTTGCCGGGGTGGGCCGCAAGCAGGGGCGACAGTTCGCGGTCGATCTCGCTTTGCGCGGGCTGCAACGGCAGGGAGTGGCTGGGCCTTCCGGTCGCCGGCGGCGCGAGATGGTTGACCAGCAGCAGGGTGCCGACAAGCGCTATTGCCAGGACCAGCAGGGCAATGGCAAACCAGTGCCACATCGGTATCTCCGGGACTTTGGAAGAGTGCGGCATGGGCAGCGCGAGCCTGGCGGCCAGGCTTCCTGTGGGCCAGTTCTAGCCATGCCGGCCGCGTCGAGGTAGCCCCCTCTTCGGCAATGCGTTGTTGACGATCGCTCACCAATGGCCAGCAGACGCGCCATCGCATGGCGCGGACGTGAAAATCGACCGTGCATCCGGGGCCTGTTCAGTCCAGCCCCGGTTTTGGCGCCTGCCAGGAAACATCCTGTTGACGCTTCCACGGCTACCTGGCGGGGTCGCTGGTCCCTAGCATCGTTGCTGCGCAGCCGGCGCGCAGCCCGGCACTCGAGGAGCGCAACCATGAGCCCTGCCGACGCCTCCATCAAGGACGCACGCAAACCCCTTCCCGAAGTCGATGGTGACTTCTATCTGTTCTCGCAGACGCTGTCGGACGAGGAGAACTCCGTCCGCCTGAAAGTGCGTGCCTTCATGGAGCAGGAGGTCGCGCCAATCATCAGCGGGTACTGGGAGCGGGACGAGTTCCCCTTCGAGCTGCTGCCCGCGTTCAAGGCGCTGAGCATCGGCGGCTTGCCCTACCAGGGTTACGGTTGCCCGGGATCGAGTTCGACCCTGCTCGGGTTCGTCATGATGGAGATGGCGCGGGTCGACGCTTCGATCTCCACCTTCTTCGGCGTCCACACCGGGCTTGCGATGGGCTCGATCTACCACTGTGGATCGGAGGAGCAGAAGCAGAGATGGCTGCCGTCGATGGCGGCGCTCGACAAAGTGGGCGCATTCGCCCTGACCGAACCCGACGTCGGCTCGGGCGCGGCCGGTGGCCTGACCACGACCGCCAGGCGCGAAGGAAACACCTGGATACTCAACGGCCAGAAGAAATGGATCGGCAATGCCACCTGGTGCGACCTGACCGTCGTCTGGGCGCGGGACCTGGACGATGGACAGGTCAAGGGCTTCGTTGTCGAGAACAGGACGGCCGGCTTCCATGTCGACAAGATCCTGCACAAGATGGCGCTGCGCGTGGTCCAGAACGGACTGATCACCCTCACTGACTGCCGGGTCGACGAGTCCGACCGGCTCCAGGGCGCGAACTCCTTCAAGGACACCGCGCGCGTGCTGGCCATGACCCGCGCAGGCGTGGCGTGGGAGTCTGTGGGGTGCGCAAGGGGTGCCTACGAGCACGCCCTGCGGTACGCGCAGCGGCGGATGCAGTTCGGCAAACCCATCGGTAGTTTCCAGCTGGTGCAGGACCTGCTGTTCCGCATGCTTTGCAACATCACCTCGACCCAGGCGCTGTGCGTGCGCCTGTCCCAGCTGCAGGACCAGGGCCTGATGCGCGATGAGCATGCCTCCCTGGCCAAGGGCGTCTGCACGGTGCGCATGCGCGAGACCGTGGGCTGGGCCCGGGAGCTTCTCGGGGCCAACGGCATCCTGCTCGACCAGCAGGTCGGGCGTTTCGTGGCGGACGCGGAGGCGCTCTACTCGTACGAAGGAACGCGCGAAATGAACTCGCTGATCGTCGGCAAGGCGATCACGGGATTCAGTGCCTTCGTCTAGACCGGAGCTGCTAGACCGGAGCCACCCGGCTACAACGCGCGGGTGGCAGGCACCGGGCTGGCCTGCTGTCCGGCAATGGCGTGGTTGACGTCGCGATGGCCGGCCTCGTCCTGTCGAACCGCGATGACCACTTCGCGCAGCCGGGCATCGGGCTGCAACTTCCAGTACTCGATGGCGATCGCCGGCGCCGGCACGTTGTCGATGCGCCCGGCGTCGATTTCCTCCAGGTAGCGCGTGTAGCTGACGACGGCCTCTTCCTCGAAGTAGCCAACGAGGCGGTGCGCCGTGCGCGACGACACCAGGTACAGGAGCAGGTAAAAGGTCAGGAACAGCGCCTGCGCAAGCAGCACCATCATGCGTTCGAACCAGCTCGGCCGGGCGATCTGCATGAACGTCATCAGGTGCATCCGCTCGTTGTCGGCCTCGTCCAGCAACGTGCGGATCCAGCCCTCGTCGTGCTGCATCCAGCGCAGGCAGCGCAGATGCAGCAGGGCGCCACCGACCATGCCCGGCACCGCGGCGACCGTCTCCAGGACGATGGCGCGGTTGCCGTAGCGCTTGGCGAACAGCGTGTCGGCGAAGAAGCGGAGGGCCCGGGTCGTGCCATAGGCTACCCGGTCGGACAGATTGCGGACTGGATGGTGGAACTCGATCTGAACCGGTGCTTCGGCATTCATCTGCTTGCTCCAGGCCAGCGGTTGTCTGGCCGTTGGTGAGTCGAATGCAACCAATCTAGGCAACGCCGCCGCCAGCCGATAGAGCGCCGCGCGGAAATTCGCTGTTGAGCATACGGCACCAACGCCTGCAGGGCAGTAACGGTGGGCGCGCGGGCATTGGATCTCGCCGGGAAACACGTTGCTGACCCGCCGATGGCTACCGGATCCGGTCGCGCGCTCCTAGCATCCACGCCACCAACGGAACCGCGCACCGCCGGGCAAACCCATCAGATGAACGCTCACGTTCCAATGCACCCGCTCCTGCCCACGGGCGGCCCCCGAGACTGCATCCTGCAGGAGGTTGCCGCCACGCTGAGATCTGCGAGTGGCGACATCACCAACATCGAAACCGTTCTCGCAGCCAGCAGCGTCTGCGCCGATGACATCGCCGACGAGTTCGGCAGTGAAACCGGGCTGGTCATGGCATTGACCGATGCCGCCGTCCTGACAACGCTGGAAGCCCTGGACGACTGCACGACGGAAGCCGGCTTTCGCAACAGCCTGCTTGCGTTCGGCAACCGGGTGACCGACCGGGACTCGGGAGCGCAGCTCAAGCACCTTTACCGGATCGCGCTCAGCGACGCCGTCGGCGACGCCGACATCGGTCGCACGTTCTACAGGCACGGGCCGAGCCTGGTGAGGGATGAGTTGTCGCGCTTCTTCAGCAGCGCCCGCGCGTCCGGCATCGGCCTGTCGGGGGACAGCCATCGCCTGGCCAGTCACCTGATGTCGCTCCTGCGGGCCAGTTGGGACTTTTCTGGAACCGCGTCCGGCGATGATCGATGCTCCCTGCCGCCATCCGGGGTGGCTGCCATCGTCGATCTGTTCTGCTCCGGTATTGAAGGAGAGCCGAAGATTGGCAACCGTGTTCTCTAGGCTCCGGTGGAGAGGTTCCGGCCAGCCCAGGCGGGCACACGAGCGTCCCGCAGGTGGCCGGCAGGCTGCGGCGATGAGGGACGAGGCGACGATCGCAATCGACGCCAATGGTTCCCCAGTCACCTTCCACGAGGCCAGCTGGCTGATCTGCTTCGTGCCCGGGCTGCGGCGGCAATGGTGGCACCGATTTGCCGACGCCAGGCACAAACACGTGTTTGCCTTGCGGCCCGTTGGCGACGGCACCTGGCTGCTGGTGGAGCCATGGTGGACGCGGTTGATGGTGAACGTCCTGACGCTCGATGAAGCCATCAGGTTCCTGCGCTGGGGTAGCGCCGGCAACATTCTGCAGGTGCGCGAGTCGATCCCGGGGAAGGCCAGCCAGATGCGTGGGTGGTCCAACTGCAGCGTGCTGATCGCCTTCCTCCTCGGCCGGTCGTACTGGACGTGGACACCGAACGGTCTGTATCGACGGTTGCTGCGCGAGCGCGGCACGGTGGAGATCGATCTGTCGCAATTCCTCGGCAGGCATTTCCAGGTCGAGACAAACAGGAGCGCCAGTGCAGCACTGAGGGGCCTTCCCAGGCGACAGGAAGAATCGCTGGACGAGGCGCTGTTGAACCTCGGGTCCGACGTCATGGCAAGCATGACATCGCCGGCGGCGGTCGCCCTGTACAAGGCTGCCGTTTCCGAGTCCACCCGATTCAGGGACGCAGCGGACGCGTTCTGGACGCTGGGGCCGAAGCGTGCGATCGGGTGCATACGCAATGTGTTGGAGGATGCGCGACAGCGCGGCGAGATTGACGCCCGCGATTGCGAAACCGCCGCTCGCCAGTTCGTCGCGATGCTCCGCGGCGATCTGCATCTGGAGATCATCTTCGGGTTGCGGGCGTCGGCAGACCCGGGAGAAGTACGCGCCCACGTGCGATCCGTGGTCGAGGTGTTCCTGCGCGGGGCCCGTGGATCGGCACCAGTGATCGGCGCTGACGCCGGGCGAGCGGTCGACGCGGCGGCCTTTTCGCTGGACTTCGGAACAACACAAGCTCTGACTGCTTGCGGCTTGATCCGCGAGATCGGTGAGTCGATCAACGAGGTCGTAGGCGCAGACGACTGGCAAGCGGCGTCGCCGTGGGCCGAGGCTGTGTGGGACAGCTATTCGGCCAGCACCGGGATCTCCTGGGAGCAGGCATCAGGACGGATCCATGAAGCATGGAAAGCAAGCTCGACGCGCGGGTACGGCACGCTCGCAACCGACTGAAGGCGACGCCTGTATAGCGACCCGCTCAGGCAGCGACGCCGATCTCCGTTTCCAGCGCCGGCTTCGCGGCAGGCAGGCGCGCGCCAGGGCCCATCAGCGGGCAGTCGAGATCCAGGGCACGGATGCGGCTCGTCATGAAGTCGATGAATACCCGGATGCGCTTGGGCAACTGGTGTCGACTCAGGTAGCACAGGTAGTGCCCGCGGTCGTCGGGCGCGACGTCGCCGAGACAGCTCACCACCAGGTTTGCGCGCAGCGCGTCGCAGACCTGGTAGGCCGGCAGTTGCGCCAGGCCCTGTCCATCAATGACGGCCTGCAATGCCAGGGACGGATCGTTGACGATGAATGCAGAGCCGGGAGTGATGCTTCGCGGCTTGCCCTCGACCTTGAAGTCCCATGACTGCAGACGTCCATTGGCGAGGCGCTGGTTGATGCATGCGTGGTCGGCGAGCTCTTCAACCGACTTCGGAAGCCCGTGCCGGCGGGCGTAGCCGGGCGATGCGCAAACCATCATCCGCATCGGGATCAGTTGCTTGGCGACGACCTGGCTGTCTTCCAGGCGACCGTCGCGAAACGCGACATCGATGCGTTCCGCCGCGAGGTCGACCGTTCGCTCCTCCAGCAGCAGTTCCAGGGCCACGGCCGGATACTGCGCGCAAAACTCCACCAGCAGCGGCGCGACCACTTTGCGGCCAATCCCATGCGGAGCGCTGACCTTCAGCGGTCCTTGCGGCGGCCCTTCGCGCAGGTCGCGCATGTCTTCCAGCGCCTGCAGGAGCTTTTCCACGCCCGGGCGGCAGTTCTCGTAGAACTGTTCGCCTTCGCCGGTGATGGTCGTGCTGCGCGTCGTGCGCCGGAACAGGCGCGCACCGAGCTGCCCCTCCAGCTTCTGCACGCTGCGGCTGACGGCGGAGCGGCCCAGTCCCAGCCGTTCGGCGGCTTTCGAGAAGCTGCCCTCGTCGGCCACGGCGATGAAGGCGACAAGCCCTGCATAACTGGCCGAAAGACTCGCGGTCAGCGAGTCGTGGTGGTCGGACGAATCTGCGGGTAATGCTCTGCTGGACATGACACCCTCGAGTCGTTGCTGCGACCTGCTGACGTTGCCAGAGGCGATGAGTGGGCGGCAGCCCCGGACAGGTCAGTCGTCGTCCCCCGGATCCGGGGTGTGGGTTTGCAGGAGAATCACGCGCCGGCCGTGATGCCGGGCATCGAGCGAGAACGCTCCGGGTCCGAGCAGGGCGATGGCCAGGCATCCACCGACATGTCCGGCGAGGAGCAGTTGCTGGACCGGACCGGACGCGGACAGTGCGGCAACCACCGCCACGCCCAGGATCAGGGCCACCCATCGGGTAGCCAGGCCGATGGCCAGGAGCAGGGCGACCAGTCCCGCGGTCGCATACAGAACGCCGGTGCTTACCGGGACATCGGGCAGCAGGGTTGCGACGCCGAAGGCCACCGTCGCATAACAGGTGCGGACGATCAGCAGGCCGAGCCCGGCACTGCCATCGGGATAGCGGCATACATAATTGGTCATTCGCAGACCATATCCCCCGATGGCAGCGGGGCGATGCCCCGATCGGGGGGCTTCGGGTCGCCCGTGTCGGGGGCAAGGGCCGACGTCCGGATCGCATGACAACACGCTACGCTTCCACGTAATGCCAGGAAGCGGGACAGCGACCATGTGGCTACTCAGGATCCTCCTGTGGGTCATCCTCGCGGCTCCGCCCCTGGTGGCATCCGCCCAAGAGTCGCGCCGCCTTGTCGACTACGTGCATCAACGCTGGATCGAGGGCAGCGAAGCACCGGTGCCGGTGATCGCGATGGCGCAAGGCCGGGACGGCTATCTGTGGCTTGCGACGGGTGACGGACTGTTCCGGTTCGATGGCAGTCAGTTCGAATCGATCAGGGCTTCAGACGACGGAAACAGAAAGCACGACCTTCCCAGCGCGCTGCTGGTGACAAGGAGCGGCGACGTCTGGACCAACTTCGAGTCCTCGCGCCGGTTCGCGGTGTACAGCCGGGGCGCGCTGCGAATCCTCGACACACCGGCTGCACCAACCCGCATCACCCAGATGGTCGAAGCCGCCGACGGTTCGATCTGGGCGCTGACGGCGAACTACGACGCCGAGGTGCTTCAATTGCGCGACGGGCACTGGCGGGCGTTCAACGCCGCCGATGGTCTGCCGGAAAGCAATGCCGTGAACATGCTGGTGGCAGCCGATGGCGCGATATGGATCGCCACCGGTGCCGGGGTCGCGCGCCTGCCGCCGGGCGGCGTGCGCTTCGAGATCCATACCCGGACCGACAACGCGCGCCTGTCCCAGGATCCGGTAGGCCGGATATGGGTCTCCGGAAGCGATGGCAGCCATCCCGTCACCGGCCCTGGCGGAACCGGTTCGCCAACTTCCCCACGCGCGCACCTCGCAACCGACAGCGTGGAAATCCGCGGCGCGCCGATGTTCGACCACGAGGGGAACCTGTGGCTCGCGACGCGCTACGGCGGTGTCGCCCGTTTCGCGATGCCAGCCGCGTCACCCGCCGGCGGCGCCGTCGCGGAAACGTTCACGAGCCGCGATGGCCTGTCCTCCGACGTGACCATCCAGATGCTGGAGGACCGCGAAGGCAACATCTGGGTCGGCACCGAGCGGGGACTCGACAAGTTCCGGCGGGCAACGTTGATCGCCGAGCCCGTCCTGTCCTCTCCGGCCGTCTATGGTGACAAGCTGCTGGATGCGTCCGACGGAAGTGTGTACATCGGCCAGTCGCGGACGATCTTCCGGGTCCGGCCGGGCGGAGTGCCGGAAGCGATCGTGCACGACGTCGTCGAACCGCAAAGCCTGTGCGAAGCGCCGGATGGTGCGCTATGGATTGGCTTGCCAATGCAGATACTGGTCTGGGCGCGAGGCAGTGTCCGCCAGACGATCGAACGGCCCGACAAGGGCGCCAATCACAACGTCATCTACGACTGCACCTTCGACTCGCGTGGCGACTACTGGATTTCCGCGGCCGGGAGCGGCGTGCACCGGTACCGGCGCGGGCAGTGGCAGACGGTCCTGGAGCCAGGCGATCGGCCCGATTTCTACCCGACCACGATGGTCCGGACGCCGGCGGGGGATGTGGTCGTCCAGGCGGGCAACCGGCTGGTGTGGCTGACGGAATCCGGGCAGGTAACGATGCCGCTCGACTTCGGCGCAGGCGACCTGAAAGTGCTCACGCTCTACTCGACGGGCAAGGATGTGTTCGCCGCCGGTGCGTTCGGCCTGTCGCGATACCGGTCGGGGCGGGTAGACACCGCATGGACGACGGACGCGTCCCAGGTCAGTCGTATCAACGGCGTCGTGCAGACACCGGACGGCGATACCTGGCTCGCGTATCCAAGGTCGCTGGTGCGGTTGCGCATGCCGGAGCTTGAACGCGCGTTCAACGACATGGCGTTTCCACTCCCCAGCCTCTCGCTCGGACCGGGCGACGGACTCGGTAGCCGGCCACATTCGCATTCGCAACGGTCGATGGTGCGCGGTGGCGACGGACGGCTGTGGATCGCCACCGAAACCGGAACGTTCTGGATGGATCCCGCGCGCATTGTCCGCAACCACTTGCCGCCGGGTCTCGCGATAAAGGCGTTGGATGTCGATGGCCAGCTCCATCGTGACCCGACTGCATTGAGGCTGGCGGCGGCGACGGCCAAGATCGAGATCGACTTTGCGGCGCTGAGTTTCGCCGACCCGAGCCGCGTGCGCGTCCTCTACATGCTCGAAGGTTTTGACCAGAACTGGGTCGATCCCGGCACGAGGCGGCAGGCGTTCTACACGAACCTGGCGCCGGGCAAGTACCGGTTTCGCGTGATCGCCGCCAACAACGACGGCGTGTGGAACCGGAAAGGCGCGACGCTGGGGTTCGAGATCCCGCCCACGTTCTTTCAATCGCTGTGGTTTCTGCTCTTGTGCACCGTGCTCGTGATTGCTGGCCTGTGGGGCCTGTACCGCCTGCGCGTGGCGCAGATATCCAGCCGCATCCGCGGCCGGCTCGAGGAGCGCATCGCCGAGCGGGAGCGCATTGCGCGTGAACTGCATGACACCTTGCTGCAGGGTGTCCAGGGGTTGATCCTGCGCTTCCACGCGGTCGCCGACCGCCTGCCGCATGAAGAGAAGGCGAAAGGACAGCTGGAGGCCGCGCTGGCGGCCGCCGACGATGTCGTGGTGGATGCCCGCAACCGCGTCCGTGGCCTGCGCGGCGACGAAGGCACACAAGACCTCTGCGCGATCATCGAACGGCTCGTGGCTGACACGCCATTCGATCCACCCATTCCGGTGCGCGTCGTCGTGGAAGGCAGGCAGCGGCCCATGAATCCGCTGGTCGTCGCGGAAGTCACCCGGATCGTGCGCGAGGCGATGCTCAACATCGCCCATCATGCACACGCCTCGTCCGCCGAGATTGCGATAGGCTTCGAGCGACGTTACCTGGCCATACGCGTGCGCGATCGTGGCGTCGGCATTCCCGGGGACGTGCTGCTGCACGGCCACAAGGATGGCCATTTCGGCCTGGTTGGCATGCGCGAGCGCGCCGAGAAGATAGGCGGTGCAATGACGATCAGCAGCAGTCCCGGCAGCGGCTCCGAGGTCATGCTGACCCTGCCGGCCAAGCTGGCGTTCGCCCGGCCGAATCCGCGCCGCCGGGCCTGGCTGCCGCGGTTCCTGCAAAAGGTGGTGATTCATGAGTGATCCGAAGATCCGTGTTCTCGTGGTTGATGACCATCCCGTTTTCCGCGACGGCATTGCCGCAATCCTGGAGAACCAGACCGACATGGTGACGGTGGGCATGGCGCGCGACGGACACGAGGCCGTCGAGTTGTTCCGCGCATCGCGCCCGGATGTGACCCTGATGGACTTGCAGATGCCGGGCATGAACGGTGTCGATGCGATCACCGCGATCCGCGCCGAGCACCCGGGCGCCCGCATCGTCGTCTTCACCACGTACTCCGGCGACGTGCAGGCAGTGCGCGCATTGAAGGCCGGTGCCACCGGGTACCTGCTCAAGAGCAGCCTGCGGACGGAGCTGGTCGATGCGATCCGCGACGTTCATCGCGGCCAGCGTCATGTCCACCGCGACGTCGCCGACGAGATCGCGATGCACGTCGTGGATGAGACCCTGACGGAACGCGAAGTCGCGATCCTCCGGCTCGTGTCGATCGGAATGGCGAACAAGCAGGTGGCTTCGCAGCTGGGGCTGTCCGAGGAAACGATCAAGGGACACCTGAAGAGCATCTTCCTCAAGCTGGACGTGGCAGACCGGACCCACGCGGTCACGGTGGCTGCACGACGAGGCATCATCGAATTGTGAACACTGGCCACGGCGCCGCGCCGCCCCGCGCGCGATGTCATCCGCGCGGCTCGTTGACACGGATCCGCGGCGACACCGACATCCCCACGCGCAGCATGGCCGCTGCGGGCTGGCCGGGGTCGATGCTGATGCGAACGGGAAGGCGCTGCACGATCTTGGTGAAGTTGCCCGTGGCATTGTGCGGTGGAACCGCGGAGAAGCTGACACCACTGGCGGGGCCGAGGCTTTCCACCCTGCCTCTGAGGATCGCGTCCGGGAGTGCATCGACTGCGATGTCCACGGGATGTCCGGCCTGCACTCGCGCAAGCTGCGTCTCGCGGAAATTGGCGGTGATGTAGACGGCATCGAGCGGGACGATCGCAAGCAACGGCTTTCCGGCATTGACGAAAGCTCCCACGCGGACCGCCTTCTGGCCGATCGTCCCGGCCACCGGTGCCTTGATGCGGGTGTAGGACAGTTTCAGCTCGGAAGCGGCCCGGCCGGCCTCGGCCTGGGAAAGCGCGGCCCTGGCCTTCTCGAGGTCGGCCTTGAGGATGCCAATCTGTTCGCGCGCGGCTTGCAGCCCGGCCAGGTTCCTTTCCTCTGCCGCCAGCTGGATGCTCAACTGCGCTTCGGCCTGTTGCAGCGCCTGCAAGGTGCCTGATCCATCCGCGGCCAGGTTGCCGTAGCGCGCGCGGTTGGTCCGGGCCAGCTTGAGCGAGGCGTGGTCAGCCGCGACGGCTGCCTGCGCCTGGCGGATCGCGGTCTCCTGCAGGACCAGGCGCGCCAGCAGGCCGGCGATGTTCGCCCTGGCGCCGTCCACCTGGGCCCGGGCAGCGTCCACTGCGACAACGAAATCACCGTCGTCGATGGTCGCCAGCAAGTCGCCTGCCTTGACGAACTGATTGTCCTCGATGAAGACCCGGTTCACCGTTCCGGAGACCTGCGGCGCGATGGTCGTGAAGTCGGCCTGTACATAGGCATCATCGGTCGACTGCGTCGATGCGCTGGACTCGTGACGATTGAGAAGGAGCACGCCACCGATGGTCACTGCCAGGAGCAGTGCGGCGCTGGTGATCCTGGCTGTCTTCGGTAATGCCATGGCGGGTTATCCGTGAGGAGGAGAGGGTGCGGAAGGAACTGCCAACGGGGCGCGCATGTCGGGTGCTGGAATTCGCTTCAACCGCAACACCAGCGGAATCATCAGCAATGCAAGGACACCGAGCACGCGCCAGGCATCGGCGGTAGACAAGACAAGTGACTGCTGCGCGATCAGGCCCATCAGTTGCGATGGCTCCGGCGCGTCCGGCGTCGAGCTGCCGGCGATGGCGGCGCGATCCAACAGCATTTCAGCGTGAAAGCGGGCACGTACCGTGGTGAGCTGCCCGACCACGGCGACGCCCAGCAACGAGCCGAAGGCGCGCAGCGTATTGATCGTGCCGGAGATGAAAGGCCCCTCGGCGGGCTGCACGACGCTGGTGATCAGGAAGAGCATCGACACCACGGCCATTGGTTGACCGAATGCCTGCAGCGTCTGCGCGACGATGAACTGCTTCCAGTTCCAGTCGGCGTCGAGCTGCGCTGCCGAAAAGCAGGCGAGCGAAATCAGGACCAGCCCGGCGATGAACACGTGGCGAGCGTCGAGCCACTTCTGGTACAGCAACAGGGCTACGAGCGAACCAAGCACCAGCTGCGGCAACGCGACGATCAGGCCGATCGGTGCGGTCTGCAGGGACCGGTAGTTCTGGATCTGCCCCAGATAGTTGGCGGGCAACACCGAGCCAGACAGCAGCACCACCAGCAGCAGCACGAAGAGGATGCAACCCAGTGCCAGGTTGCGGCGCCCCAGGATCTGCAACTTGATGAAGGGTGACGGGTGGTACCACTCGGTCAGCAGATAGACGAACAGCAGCGCCGACCCGGCCATCAACGCGCATGCGACCAATGGCGAGTTGAACCAGTCCAGGCGCACGCCCTGGTCGAGGGCAATCGTCAGCAGCACCAGTGCCGGCACGCCGACAGCCATGCCGGGCCAGTTGGCATGCCTGAACCGCGCCGTCTGGATCGCGTCGACCGGAAGACCCCAGCGTACGAGCATCCCGGCAACGGCCGCCAGCGGCACGATCTGCCAGTAGACCCAGCGCCAGTCGGAGATGCCGTCGGTCCATTGCCCGGCCAGCCAGATGGCGAGGTTGGGTGCGAACGTGGCGGTCATCGCATACAGCGCCAAGCCATGCAGGCGAATGTGCGGGGGCAGGAACTTCAGGGCCGCCATCATCAGGATCGGGATCAGGGTGCCGCTGCAGATGCCCTGCAGGAATCGCAGGCACACCAGCAGTCCGAGGTTGCCGACGAAGGGAAGCAACAGCGCCAGCACGGCGCAGGTGCCGACCATCCACAGGTGCATGCGGCGGACGGACAAGGTGATGGCGAACCAGGCCGCGTACGGCATCGCGATCAGTTCGCCGGCGGTGTAGGCGGTGGAAATCCAGGACGCATCGTCCAGGCCGAAGCCGAGCGCACCACGCACGTCGGCGAGTGCCAGCGAACCGACGCGGTTGTTCAGCCCCGCCATCATCGCGGCAAGGAATATGCCGAGCAGCGCGGCCATCGGGCGCATCGCCGAACGGTCGGTCGCAGCCGGGGCAAGCGCAACCCCCGCCTGTGCTGGCGACATCATGCGGGTCATTGGTCGGACACGATCGGTGCGGAAGCGACTTCAGACCCGTCCGGGTTCCAGCCGCCGCCCAATGCCTTGTAGAGGTTCACCAGTGTCAACGATGCACCGGTCATGCTGGCATTGAGGCTGGTCTGGCTGGCCAGAACATTGCGCTGCGCGGTGAGTACGCTCAGGTAGTCGGCGGCGCCCTCGCGATAGCCGCGCTCGGCAACCCGCAGCGCTTCCGTGCTCTGCTCGCAGGCAATCAGCAGTTCGGCGTGCTGGCGTTGCTGGGCCGCCCAGGCATCGAGGGCGTTGTCCACTTCGTGCCAGGCACGCAGGACGGTTTGCCGGTAGGCGAGGGCGGACGCCTTCTGCCGTGCCTCGTTCAAGGCCAGTCGCTGGGTCAGCCTGCCGCCCTGGAAGACGGGAAGGTAGACCGTCGGGCCGACGGAAAAGAACCGCGAATCCCAGCTGTCCAGGTCCCCGGTTTCGAATGCTTCGACGCCGACGCGACCCTTCAGGCCGATGCGCGGATAGAAGTCAGCCTTGGCCACGCCGATGGCAGCCGTGGCCGCGTGAAGCTGGGCTTCGGCGCGAAGGATGTCCGGCCGCCTGCTCGCGAGTTCGGAGGACACGCCCACCGGAACGTTGACCGGCAACGTCGGCAAGGGCATCGCGTTGCGCAGTCGTGCGTCCAGTGCGCGCGGCGGTTCGCCAAGAAGAAGGGCGAGGGCGTTCATCTGCGCGTTTCGGCGCTGCACCAGTTCGGGCACCAGCGCCTTGATCGTCGCCAGCTGCGCTCGGGAGGACGAGGTCTCAAAGCGGGTGGCAACGCCGTTGCGTTCGCGGCTCTCTGCCAGCACCAGCGTGCGTTCGGCGATCTCGCGGTTCTGCTCTGCAATGGCCAGTTGCGCCTGGATTCCACGCAATTGCAGGTAGGTCCTGGCGACTTCGGCCGCCAGCGCCACGCGCGTCGCCTCGCGCTCGTACACCACCGCGTCCAGGCTTGCCTCCGCGCCTTCGCGCACACGGCGCGCGCGGCCCCACAGATCGATTTCCCAACTGGCGTCGAAGCCCAGCTGCCAGAAGTCACTCGGCGTGGATGGCGCGCCGAGCGCGGCGAGCTTGCCGTGCTCACTGAGCGCTTCACGCGAGTAACTGGCGCCCGCCGCAACGCTGGGCATCAGCGACGACGACGCGATGCCCAGCTGCGCACGGCTCTGCTCGATCCGGGCTGACGCGGTTTGCAGATCGAGATTGGTCGACTGCGCCCGCAGCTGCAGGTCGGACAGCAGTGCGTCGTTGAACAGCGTCCACCAGGCAGAGGGCACGGCGGAAGCGGAGGGCAGGGCCGCGTCGACATGATCGGTCCGCGGTATCAGCGTGACGTCCTGGAGGCCACTCTCCGGCTTCACGAAGTCCGGGCCCACCATGCAACCGGAAAGCAGCACGGCAACGGCCATCGCTGCGCAGGCGGGCCGGCGGCGGCGAGGTGTCGCCGCCACCGCCGCGCAGCAGGGCCCATGGAAAAGCAGGGGCGAGGGGAACGCTCCTGCCTGGGGAGGTGAGGGGATGTCCATGGGGCACCTGGTGGCGGCGGTCGCGGCGAACTTGGGTGATACCGGCAGATTGGGTACTTGCCGGTACCATTGCGAAGAAAGGTAATGACAAGTACCTTGCGTGTCAAGAACGTGCCCACGCAGGAGCGCCCCGAGCCCATGTCAGACGATTCATCCCCCCGCCGGACCCGCCGGACCTCGGATGACCTGAGGAATCAGATACTTGCGGCGGCAAGCGAGCTCTTCCTCCGGGATGGCTACGCCAACACCAGCATTGACGCGGTGATCGAGAAAGTGGGCGGCTCCAAACGCGCGATCTACAGCCACTTCGGCGGCAAGGACGACCTGTTCGCGGCGATGGTGACGAGCCTGTCCGAAGCGGCGCTGCAAGCCATACCCGACGCCGACGAGGTCGCGGGCAAGGACGTCCGGACCTCGCTGCTGCGGTTCGCTCGCGCTGTCATGCAGGTCCTGATGGATCCACGAACGGTCGCGGTGTACCGGGTCGTCGTTTCGGAAAGTGCGCGCATGCCGGGCCTGGCAGCGACGTTCCTGAAGAACGGCTCGGGCCGTGCGGCTTCGGCACTGGCCCAGGTACTGCAACGCTACGTCGATACCGGAGTGCTGAAGGTCGCCAATCCGATGCAGGCGGCCGAGCACTTCATCGGCATGCTGCGCGACGATTCACATCTCGAGGTGGTGCTCGGTGTCAGGCCTCCACTCAACGAGCAGGAATGGAATGCACGGGTGACGCAGGTAGTGGACATCTTCCTTGATGGCACGAGGGCCCCGGGTCGCGCGCGATAGACTGCGACAGTCATCGCCCGGCGTTGTTCAGCGCCACCGCCTGCGCCCGTGCTTGCCGATCTCCGGCATCGGCCGTGTCGACATCCACCACCACCGACATGCCAGGACGTAACCGGCCAATCGCCTCCTGCCCGGGGGACAGCGCAATCCTGACCGGGATTCGCTGCGCGATCTTGACGAAATTGCCGGTGGCGTTGTCGGCCGGCAGGATGCTGAACTCCGAACCGGCGGCCGGTGAGATCTCCTGCACGCGACCTTCGAGACGCTCGCCGCCGAGAGCGTCGACCGTGATGCGTGCCGGTTGCCCGACAGCGACGCGGGCCATCTGCGTTTCCTTGAGGTTCGCCACGACCCAGTACGTGCCTGGCACCAGCGCCATCAATTGCGTGCCGTTGGTGACATAGGCGCCCTCGCGCACGCTGACCTGGCCGAGCTGGCCGTCGCGTGGCGCCTCGATGCGGGTGTGGGCGAGGTTGATTCGCGCCAGTTTCACCGCGGCCTCCGCGCCGGCCACAGCCGCCTCCAGTGCGGCACGGTTGACTCCGACGCTGCGCACGCTCTGCTCCGCCGCCTCGACCGCCGCACGGGACTGGCTGAGACCCGCGATGGCCTGGGCGTTGGCGGCATAAGCGTTATCGAGATCCTGCGCCGACAATAGCTGCTGGCCGGCCAGGTTGTCGGTCCGCTTCAACGTCGCCGAGGTGCGCACGTGCAGGGCGTTGTTGCTGGATACGGTGGCGCGAGTCTGCGCGACGGCCGCCTGCGCGGCTCGCAACTGCTGCGTCCAGTTCGCGAGGTTCGCCCGTGCGGCCTGCAACTGCGCACTGGCCTGGTCGACCTGCTGGCGGTGGATGCGATTGTCGATCTGCACCAGCAGCTCGCCTTTGCGTACGTGCTGGAAATCCCGCACCGGCACGTGCATCACGTAGCCACTGACCTGAGGACTGATCAAGGTGACAAGGCCGCGGACGTAGGCGTTCTCGGTGCTCTGGATCGGCGTGCGGAATGGCGGCAGGCGCCATGCGTAGAGCACTACCAGCATCCCGGCCAGCGCCACTACCGCGAAGACCGCGAGCTGCCATCGCGGTCGCGTTCGCGGCGCAGGTGCGGAGGTCGGCAAGGGTCCAGCCGTGGCGGATCCTGCGGTCGGGGCGGATTGCGATGCGTTCATGGCGTGGCTCCGGACAGGCGTTGTGGGCGTCGCGCCTTCAGCCGCAGATGGACGACGACCCAGAGCAGCCACGCAATCGTCAGCAGGGCGACGACGGCGATGGCGAAATACACATCGTTGTAGGCGAGCACATTGGCTTCACGCGTCGCCGCCGCGCCAATCGCGCGTACCCCCATGGCCTGGCGCAGCGCAGGGTCGGTGACGACCTGCCCGTAGGTGGCCGCGCTCGCATGGATGCGGGCCGCCACCTGAGGATCGAGCAGGGTCAGGTTCTCGACAAGCTGGCTCAAGTGGAACTTCTGGCGCACCACCTGGAACGTGCCGAGGAAGGCGCTTCCGAACAGGCTGCCGAGGTTCTGGGCAATGCTGAACATCACGAAGAAGCTGATCAGGTTGCGCGGTTGCGCGATCACGCTGCCGACGCCCGCGATCAGCACCGGTGCGAGGAAGAAGGTGCTGCCAAAGCCGATCAGGAACTGGCTGAGCATCATCTGCGCAGGCCGGGTCAGGTTGCTGGAATGCGCGTCCATCCACGCTCCGACCGCAACGCACAGCAGCGCGGTGATCGCCGGAACGCGCGTCTGCACCGGCTTTACCGTCATTGCACTGGCGACGATGCCGAGCACGCAACCCAGCAACACGAAGCCGAACAGTCCCTGCATCTGGTCATTGGTCAGGCCCATCGCCTGCAGGAATCCGACTGCGCCCACGCTCTGTTCGGACAACACCATCCGGATCAGCACGACGGCGATGCCCATGCGCAGCATCAGGCCGCTGCTGAGCCAGCGTGTATTGACGAGGGGGTTCTGGCGGAAGTGCTCGTAGGTCAGTCCGCTGGCCAGCAGGGCGATGGAGCTTGCCAGGGCCCATCCTATCCACGGGGCCTCGAACCACCACTCGACCCGGCCCAGCGACAGCACCGCGCACAAGAGCGCGAACCCGGTCGACAGCAGGGTGATCGAAACCAGGTCCTGGCGCTCGAAGGCCTGCATCCGGTCGCCCGGTGGCAGCCGCAGCAACAGCACCCCGGCCAGCGACAGCAGCGCCAATCCGAGTTCGAACATGTAGAGGCCGCGCCATTCGCTGGCGCCGAGAAGCTCGGACGAGATCACGCGTGCCAGCGGCGGGCCGAGCTGGCTAAGCCCGATGCCTACCGCGATCGCGCGCAGGCGATGCTTCGCCGGGAACGCCTGGATCATGTAGAACAGGCCCAGTGCAATCAGCGCGGCCCCGGCGATGCCGTTGATCGCACGCACGGTGATCGCCGACGACAGCGAGTGCACGAACAGGTGCGCAAAGGTCACCAGCACGAACAGCACCAGCGCGATCTCGGTGAACAGACGCAAGCCAAACTGCTGGCGGAACTTGATCAGCACCAGATTGGCCCACACCGTCGTCATGACGTAGGCGGCGGGCAGCCACGCCGCTTCGGCGGGCGTGGCACCAATGGCACCCTGGAGGTCGGCAAGGTTCGCAGGCACCAGGGCGCTGCCCAGGCTGCCGGTGATCGCGACGGTGAAGCCCACCAGCGCGAAGCCGACGCGCCGCGCCAACGGGTGCATCGGGGTCGATGGCGAGCCCGGAAACATCGGCCGCTCATGCGGCAGCCATTGGCGTGTTGCGACGCTGCTCATGGGCGTGGTCATCGCTCGCGAAGGATTCGCAGGACCTCCGCAACCGCCAGCGGGTTGTCATGGATGCGGTGCCCGGAAGCAATCACGAGGTTCGACGCGGCGCCGGCGATCAGCGCGCTGTCGAGTGGCACGACACCGTCGGTCTTGTTCCGAAGCCACGGTTGCACGCCGGCGATCGTGTGGTACGGGAGGGTCTGCGGCGGCAGCAGCGATTCGGTCGCCCGCCGCACCGGCTGCTCCGACTGCAGAGTGCTGATACTGTTGATCCAGCCCTGCTGGAAGACCTGCCGCAACTCCGGCCTGACTGCGTCCGGATTGGACAGCGCGATGCGACGCAGTGCGTGCACTTCGGGCGTGCGTCGGCCGATGAGACTACGGGTCAGCCAGACCGCGAACGTGCCTGCGCCAGGACTGCCGCGGTGCGGCGCAGCCATGAACACGGCGCGGGCGATGCCGGGGTACGCGCGGAAACTGAAGATCCGTTCAACCACGGCCTTGTCTTCGTCGCTGGCATCGAGCGCCCCGGGCGGAACCGCAAACGCCGCATTCCATAGTGCGTCGCCGCTATCGACACACAGCAGTCGCGCCACGACGCCACCCAGGCTATGGCCGACCAGTACCGCACCCGTGCGCGCCGGTGCGTCGCCGCGCGGATCGAGCACCTGCCATGCCGAGTCCAGGTAACCCTGGACACGTGCACGCGCAACCAGCAGCGGCTCGTCGGTCTGATAGACCACCTGCCAGATCTGGAACCGGCGGTGGAGGTCGTCCGCCCCCCAGACGGCGTTGGACAGATGCGCCCAGATCAGCGGAATGCTGCCGAGCCCGTGGATCATGACGAGCGGACGTTTGTCCGGATCGTAGTCCTCCAGCAGATACACGCCTGCACGACGCCCGATCTGTTGTCCGCCCAGAAGGGCCCACAGGCCCGCGCGCTCGAGCCTGGAATCCTCCATGGCCCAGGCATAGCCGGCCGATGTATCGCGCGCGAGTTCGAGACGATGAGGGCCGGCAGCAATCGCATCGATCCTCTGCGGGTCGGCCAGCACCAGGCGCGGCAGTGCGTCCGGCGCATCCGCGGGTTCGATCCAGGCCGTCAGGTTGCGGAATGCGCCTGATCGCGGTTGCAGCCTGGACAATGGCGCATCTTCGCCCGGAGGAGACAGGGCCGCCAACGGCACGCCGAAACCCGGACGCTGATGCCGTTCGCCGTCGAACGCGTCCATCGATACGTCCTGGGCGCGCCTGATCCGCAGGGGAGGTCGCATCTGCAGCGAAACCTCGCGAAACTCGACGTGCAGGCTGACGTCGCCCACTTGCAGGGGGCCCGGGGACCATCCATTCGGATGGCGCTGCAGCACCCGCGACAGCAGCTCTGCGGTAGCCTGCGTCGCCAAGTCCTTTGCTGCATCGGCCTGCACCGCGTCGTCAGTATCCAGCGCGCGGTACGCGTCCACCGCGCAATGCAGCAAGGACAACAACGAACTGTGAGCGGCCTGCTCGGCCCGCCCGGCCCAGGCCCGTGCCGCCTCGAGCGAACGCGCCGCCGAAGCCTTCAGGGAGCCGGATGACGTGGCGGTCGACGGAGTCGGGTTCATGCCGATGCGCACCCTCGGTATCGCACTGAGCAATCAGTGTGGCTTCGAATCCGCCGTCTCGTCGTGTAGCTGATCGGAATTCCGCGGGGAGACCGCGCCGACTTGGGGTGTTTGTCGTGCACGAACGGATGGAAAGTGCACGCCCGTTACAGCCTCCGCGACGAACTGACATCCGTCATCTTCGTTACGACGGACAGGAAGCCATGACCACTCCGATGCCACTTGACCCGTGCATCGGATACGCAGCAAGACGCTTGCTCCGTGGGCAAACGGTAAGGCGGTACCTTCCCAGGCGGAAGGTCCGCTCGCGGAGACGTGATGTTGCCTCGAGTGCAACAGTCAACGAGCCCACTCTCCGGCGACATCGACGTTGGCGGGGTGGTCGGTGCGGTATTGGCCTGCCGCAACGATAGGCTTGGGGTGCGCCTCGGTGGCGGCTGCCTGTCCAGCCGCAGCACCCGGTTGTCCGCTTCGCCCCCCGGCCGCCGTTGCCTGAGCTTGTGCTCATCACTCTCAGGGGAACCGCCGTGGCCGATCGCCTCCGCTTGTCCGTTCTGCTCGTCGGTCTTGGATTCGCGGGGCCAGGCCTGTGCGACACGCCCGGTACTTCCACGCCGGTGCTTCCGGACAGCGCGGAGGCGCGATTCGAGTTCCTCGATGCGAATCGCGACGGCGTGCTGAGCAAGTACGAGTACGACGCTGACGTTGCCTTCGAAACCGCGGATCGCGACCACAACCAGCTCCTGTCCACCAGCGAACTGCAGGACGTCCTCGGACCGCCGGTGGAAGGAGTGCCCACCGTGGCGGACCGCCTCATCATTGCCGACCTCGACAGCGACGGTGAACTCAATGACGCCGAGCTTCGTCGCGCCCTCGACATGCGATTTGGCTGGCTCGATCGCAACAGCGACGGTAACCTCGACATGAGCGAAATGAAGAAGGGATTCGGCGTTCGCGTCCGGCCCTAGTTGCGCACGGGATCGAGCAATACCTTCGCCGCGACCAGCGCGAGCAGCGCGCCAGCGCTCTGTGCAATCACGAATCCGGGAACATCAAGGATCCGGATGCCCGCAAACGTCTGCGTCAACGACCGCGCGATCGTGACGGCTGGATTGGCGAACGACGTGCTGGCGGTGAACCAGTAGGCCGCGAAGATGTAGCTGGCCACCAGGGCCGGCACTGCGCCAGGCCGATGACGAACGCCCAGCACGATGGTCAGCAGCAGGCCAAACGTTGCCACGCCCTCGCTGAGCCATTGCGCCAATCCGGTGCGCGCGTGCGTGCCGGGCTGGATCAGGGGCATGTCGAACATCGCGTGCGCCAGCATCACGCCCGCGACGGCCGCCACCACCTGGACCGCGATGTAGGCGGCAGCTTCGGCGGTCGTCGACTCGCCGCGCATGCGCATGGCCAGCGTGACCACCGGATTGAAATGCGCGCCCGAGATCGGCCCGAACACCACGATCAGCACGTACAGTGCCCCGGCCGTTGCTGCAGCATTGGCCAGCAGGGCGACACCGTCGTTGCCGCCGGACAGCGCGACCCCCATGATCCCGGACCCGACCACCGTCGCCAGCAGCATAGCGGTGCCGATGAACTCGGCCAGCAACCTGCGCAGCAACATCACAGATCGGCCAGCAGCGCTTTCACCCGCCGCGAGATTTCATCGCGGACCGCACGGTAGCCGTCATCGTCCATGTGCTTGGGATCCGGCAATGCCCAGTCCTCGCGGCGCCTGGCCTGGATCCACGGGCAGTCGTCGCCGCAGCCCATGGTGATGACCGCATCGAACTCGCCACCGACCTGGTCGAGCGACTTGGAGTCGTGTCCGCCCAGGTCGTAGCCCAGTTCGGACATGAAGCGAATGGCCTTGGGATTGATCACCCCCGACGGTCGCGAGCCCGCACTGAGCGCTTCGACTGCATCGCCACCGTGGATGCGCGCGAAGGCCTCGGCCATCTGGCTGCGATTGGCGTTTTCCACACAGACGAACAAGACGCGCTTCATGGTTGGCTCGGTTGGCTGGTGGGCAGCAGACGTGGTCATGGCATGGCCCGCAGTTGCCTGGTCATGCAGATGGCGGAGGCCGGGCAGATCGAGCGGAACTCGGCGCTGCGCCGGACTGCCGCAGGCGCGGCTTCGCGGGCGATCACGGCGTAGCCGCGGGTGGCGAAGAACGGCTCGGCCGTCTGGGTCAGCAGCACCAGCTGGTCCATGCCGATCTCGCGCGCATGCCGCTCAAGCGCTTCGACCAGTTGCCCGCCGATACCGCTGCCGCGCGCGTCGGGCCGCACGACCATCGATCGCAGCAGGCCGACGCTGCCGAAGGATTCCAGCCCGATCGCGCCGATGGCCTCGTCGCCTTCGCCGGCGACGATGAAATGTATGGATGCCTCATCGAGGTCGTCGACAGGCAGGGAGGCGCTGGTCAGCAGCGCCCGCACTTGCGGCATTTCGCCGATGAGAAGGGGACGAAGAGTCACGTCGCGCCTCAGCAGCAGGCCGACTTCGGACTGCAGCACGCCGCGTCCGTGGCGCGCGGTTCCGGGCTGCATGCAGCGCCATCCGTGGCACAGTCATTGCTGGCCGCGTGATACGTGACTGCATCGCCGAAAGTGTGGAACGTTTCCCAGCGCGTCCCCTGCGGGTCTTCCGTCCACATCTTGTCCGAGCGCGCATAGCAGCAGGTGGCGTCGGGCTCGGGAAGCACCGCGCTGCCAGCCGCATCCAGGCGCTTTCCAAGCGCGGCAAGTTCGTCACCACTATCGACCTGGATACCCAGGTGGTCGATGCCCGGTGTGCGGCCGGTCGTGGAGATGGCGAAGTTCACGCGCGGATCTTCCAGCATCCACTTTGCGTAGTCGCTCTTCACGACTGCCGGTGCGACGGCGAAGAGTTGCGAGTAGAAGCGGATGCTGTCGTCGAGGTTGGAAACGTTGAGGTGCACGTGGAAACGGTTCACTTCGAAGCTCCTTTCTTTTGTGGCTTGCAGCCGACGGTGGGTTCGCAGACGGCATTGCCGCCGCAGCAGTTTTCGGTGAGGTAGGCGATCAGGTCGTTCATCTGCAGATAGTTGGCACGCACGCGGATGACGCGACCTTCGCGCTGGTCATGCACCAGCGCCGCGTTGCGCAGGATGTTGAGCTGTGCCGTCAGTGTCGCGGCCGGGAGGTCGAGCCGGTCGCGCAGGTCGCCGACGGACAAGCCGTCCGGGCCGGCCTGGACCAGTTCCCGGAACGCAGCGAGGCGGGACTCGTGGCCCAGCGCGCCCAGGGCCTTCAGTGCGGTGTCGGTCTTCATGATTCGATAATCATGGAAATATGGAAGTGTGTCAACTCCCCGGGGGACCCGCCAGCGGCCCAGGTGAAAGGCGGGCGCGGTCATTCGGCCGGGCTAAACTCGCGTGCATTGAGCGAGTCCAGTGACAAGGGGAATCATGGAACCGCAGTCGATGGTGCTGTCCTCGGTGTTGATCGTCGAGGACGATGACAGCGCCCAGCGCCGCCTATTTCGTCTCACTTCGGAGGTTGCCGGAGTGGCTGCGCATGTCGAGGCGGTATCCGATCTGCAAGCGGCGCGCTCGCGATTGCCGACGCTGCCATTCGTCCTGGCGCTGGTGGACATGCAATTGCCGGATGGCAACGGCGTGGAGCTGATCTCCTGGATGCAGCGGCACAGTCCGCAAACGCAAGCGGTGATCGTGTCGGCGTGGGCCGAGGAGAACGCCATCCTCGCGGCCATCCGCGCCGGGGCAATCGGTTACCTGCTCAAGAGCAGCGAGGATGCCGAGCTGTCCATGTTCCTGCGCATTCTTCAGCGCGGCGGTGCGGCGATCGATCCGGTGATTGCGCGTCGGATCCTGACGCTGCTGCCGCCAGCGACAGCGGCAGCGGCAGCACTACCCGAAGAGAGCGACGCCCGCCTGACGCCGCGCGAGGGCGAGGTCCTGAGCCTGGTCGCGCGCGGGCTGAGCAATCGTGAGATCGCAGAGGCAACCAGCCTGTCCCGGCTGACCATCGAAAGCCACACCCGCAACATCTACCGCAAGCTGGCGGTCAGTTCGCGCACCGAAGCGGTGTTCGAGGCGCGTTCGATCGGATTGCTCAGTTGATCCGGCGGCTCCGATGGTGGTGGCTGCTTTCGCTCTGCGTGCTGTGGCAGGCGACGGCGTTCGCCCAGGCCCCCGCACCGGTGGCGCCGCTGAAGATCGACCGTGCCGAGGCCGTGCGCTCGGCCTGGGACGCCACCGAGCCGCCCGCCACGGGTTGGACGCCGGTGAAGTTGATGGATTACTGGGACGCGCGCTGGCCCGATCACGACGGCGTGGTCTGGTATCGGCTGCACTGGCGGCAGGATGACGCCAACCGGCCGACCGCATTGCTGATCGACTACATGTGCATGACCGGCGCGGTGTACGTCAACGGCAGCCTGGTCGGACGTGACCCGAGCCTGGTCGAGCCGTTGTCCCGCAGCTGGAACTCCCCGCAGTACTACCTGCTGTCGGCGCCGCTGCTGCGGCAGGGCGACAACACCGTGCTGGTGCGGGTGTCCGGCCTTACGGCGTACCAGCCCGGTTTCGGCACGGTCAGCGTCGGCGACCCGACGGTGTTGAACGCGCAGTACCGCAGCGATCGCTTCCGCCGTTACGACATCAAGCTGATCAATCTGGCGATGAGCGTGGTCCTGGGCGGGATGTTCCTGCTGATCTGGATGTTGCGACGGCAGGAAACCGTCTACGGATGGTTTGCGCTGACCGAGGTGGCCGGTTCCCTGTACGGATCCAACTTCATCGCCAGTAGCACCTGGCCGTTTCCCAGCACCGATGGCTGGCAGGCGTTCATCGCTGTCATGTACATGGCAGCCGGCGCCAGCTACGCCATGTTCCTGCTGCGTTACGCCGAACGCCGGTTTCCGCGCCTGGAGCGCACCATGGGCGCGCTGTGTCTGCTCGCGATGGCGGCGGCATTGCTGGCCCCCGGCTGGATGGGCCCGCACCGGACGCCCTGGATCCTGCTGGGAGGTGCGTTCTTCTACCTTGCCATCGGCTGGTTCCTGGTCCAGGCGTGGCGCGTGCGCCGCGTCGACTACTTGGTGCTGGCGGCATGCGTGATCGCACCGGTGCTGGTGTCGTTCTACGACTTCGCGCTCTATTTCGGCTGGGTGCGTGGCGATACCTACCTGCTCAGCCTGACGTCGGTGCTGACCCTTATCGGCGTCGGTTTCGTGCTGGCCTACCGCTTCGTCATCGCCATGCGCAGGACGGAAGGCTTCAATGCCGAGCTGCAGCGGGAGGTCGAGGCCGCGACTTCGGAACTGGCCGACACCCTCTCGCGCCAGCACGCCACCGAACTGGCGCACAGTCGCGCCGGCGAGCGCCTGCAACTGGTGCGCGACCTGCACGACGGTTTCGGCGGCACGCTGGTCGGGGCGATCACGCAGCTGGAGCAGGCGCCGGAGGACATGCCCAGGCAAAAGGTCGTGGACGTGCTGAAGGAAATGCGCGATGACCTTCGCCTGGTGGTCGACTCGACCGCGCGCGAACATACCGACCTGACCGCGCAGCTTGCGCCCCTGCGCCACCGCCTCGCCCGCCTGATGGAAATGGCCGACATCGACAGCCGCTGGCAGCTGGACGGACTGGATGGCGTCGAGCTCGGCACGGCGCGAAGCCTGGACCTCCTGCGCCTGTTGCAGGAAGCGCTCACCAATGTCTTCAAGCACAGCGGTGCGCGCCGCGTGGACGTGCGGCTGGAGCACGTGGAAGGCGTTCTGCAACTGCGCATCGACGACGATGGGCAGGGTATGACGACGCTGGTGCCGACCGGGACGGGTGGCGCCGGACTGGCGAGCATGCGCTTGCGCGCCAGCAGGCTGGGTGGACAACTGCGGGTCCACTCCAGCGCCAGCGGAACCGGCCTGCAGCTGGAGTTCCCCCTGCTGGCTTGAGGGCGGTCGTTCTCGCGTAAAGAGACGACTACCTGATCTCGGGGATGTCCGGCACGGCGGAGGAAACGCATCCTCACGCCTTGCCGTGGGGGCGGTGTCTGCATGTTCCGCGGCCTGTCCTTTGCCCGGAGATCGCCATGCGTTCCAGTCGTAGCCCGTCCTGCATTTCCCGAGCGCCATTCACCAGGGCGTCGATCGCCGGCCTCGCGGCGCTCGCCGTCCTCCTCATGCTGCCTGGTCCTGCCGCGATTGCGCAGGTCGCGGGCGGCACGGGTGTAGCCCCCTGCAACCAGAATGCAGCCACCCAGGACATCGCTTGCGGTACGGGCAGCGCGGCCAGTGGCGCGGGCTCCGCAGGGTCCGGTACTTCTTCTGGAACGGGCGGCGCTGCCGGGGCAGGCGGCTCGGAAAACACCGCGCTTGGCGAGAACAGTCAGGCAGGCAGCGGTGGCGACGGTGGCGATGGCACCGCCGGCGGCACCGGTGGCCAGGGCGGCCAGGGCGGTGGCGGAAATTTCGCCATCGGCATCGACAGTCGCGCCGGCAGCGGTGGCCAGGGCGGCCTGGGGGAGGCGGGCGGCACCGGTGGTGCTGGCGGCGCGGGCGGCAACAACAACATCGCGCTGGGCAACAACAGCGCAGCCGGCATCGGCGGGCAAGGCGGAGCAGGATGCTGCGGTGGTGCGGGTGCGGGCGGTGCAGCTGGTACCAGCGGCAACACGGCACTGGGCCAGGGGGCTACCGCCAACGGCGGAAACTCGGTGGCCCTCGGTGCGGGCAGCACTGACGGTGGTGTGGCCAACGTGATATCGGTGGGTTCGGTGACCTCGCAGCGCCGCATCATCAACGTGGCTGCCGGCACGGCGAACACCGATGCGGTCAATGTGGATCAGATGAGAAGCGGCGACGCGACGACGTTGGTTTCGGCAAATGCACATGCCGATGCGGCCGATGCAGCGACGCTGGCTTCCGCCCAGGGCTATACCGACACGCGCGAGGCCGCGGTCCGCAGCGACATGGCGGCTGCCAATGCCACCACGCTGACTTTGGCAAACGCACGTGCTGATGCAGGCGACGCGGCAACACTGTCGTCCGCCAACGGCCACACCGACACGCGGGAAGCGGTGATCCGCAGCGACATGGTCAACGGCAACGCCGCCGCGCTGAACTCGGCCCGCGCCCATGCGGACGCTGGCGACGCCGCGACCCTGAGCGACGCCAACGAGTACGCCGATGCCGGCGATGCGGCCACGCTCTCAGCGGCCAATGCATACTCGGACCAGCGATTCACCGAACTCACAGGCCTGTCCGACAACTTCGATGCTTTCAAGGATGACGTGGACGACCGCTTCACCCGAATGGATCGTCGCATCGATAAGATGGCGGCGATGAGCGGCGCCTATGCGGGAATGGCCATGAACACCGCCGGCCTGGCCGGAAGGAACCGGATCGGCGTGGGCATTGGTGCGCAGGGTGGCGAACAGGCGATCGCGGCGGGTTACCAGCGCCTCATCGGCAACCGCGGAAGCGTGTCGTTGGGCGCGGCCTTTGGTGCCGGTGAGAGGAGCGTTTCCGCGGGTGCCGGCATCAGCTGGTGAACGACCGGTGGCTCAGGTCAGGCGCCCCACGTGACGCCTCACCTGCGTTACATGCCAACGACGAACGTGCTGCCGGTATAGCGGCCCTGGAAGACCTGGATGGGCTTGCCCGTCCAGCGCGCCACTTCGGCATCGAGCTGGCTGTATTCGGCTCCGCCGCGCTTGTACGCATAGGTGCGCCCGATCTGGTAGACGCGCGCATTGCCGGCGCCGATCACCTGCGATTCGTAATAGCCGCCGCTGAGCACCGCTGCCAGTTTCGCCCCGGGTTCCACGGTCAACACCCAGCGCACGGGCTCGTAGGAACTGAGCGAGAGGATGATCGGCTTCGCCGAGCGACGCACCAGTACCTGCACGGTCCCGGTGCGATGGGACGCTCCCCGCGCCTGGCCGATGTCGCCTCCCTCGTAAACGCCGACGGCTTCGATGCTGGCGTTGCGGCCAAGCTCCGTCACCGGACCGGAATAGGGTGTGGCCGACGAGCCGTTGGGCCTGGCACGTTGCATGAGCGCGATCTGTTCCGGTGTCGGTCTGTAGCCGCTGCGGTACGTCTCGAGCAGTTCGCGCGTCATCGCCGTACTGGCTGCGGTGCTCGCCGCCACTTGCTGGGCGCGCTGCTCCAGGTACTGGTTCGCATCCACCGGCGCCTGCGTGGGGAAGCGATCAACCAGGTTGATCTTCGTGGCGTCGAGTACGGCGTTGCGATTGAGCGAGCGGATGTAGATCACCCGGTTGGCGAGGAGCTGCGTGGTATCCACCTTGGCCAGGGTCCGCCTGCTCAGCGAGTAGAGGTACAGCTGCGTGCCCTGCTTGTCGTTCTGCAGATAACCACTCAGAACCAGCTGGTCCGGATCAGGGGTGGCGGTCGCACTGGACACGTTCATCGGCTTCAGGGTTACCGATCGCTGCTGCAACGATGGCAGCGCAACCAGGTTGAGTGCGCCGCGAACGTTGAAGGCGCTCCTGCCGTCAGGTGAAACTCCTGCCTCCCGGCTCCAGGACATGTCCTGGAGGGCGTGCTCGGACAGCAGCCGGGCAGTCCAGCTTCCCGACTCCTGAAGCAGTTCGATGTGGCCGGCACGGTTGTTGGCAAACAACGTGTAGCGGCGCGGGTTGCCGGGGACCGGAACCACCAGGTCAACCTGGTAGGCGCTCATCGGGATGCCGGTTTCCTTGCCCGAGGCAAAGTCGATCAGGACGGGTCTGGGCGGTGCCTGGTTGTTGCCGGTGCGGTCAACGGGCCGATAGATGGCGGCGACGTCGCCGATCCAGTGGAACTGGTAAGGCTGGACCTGGAAGGTCGCCAGCACGTCACCGGTTTCGGTTTCGGTCACCTGCGAGCCTTCCCCTTCCGAGCTGCCCACCAGCAAGCGGCCGTTGGGCGAGAACGAGCCGGTGATCCATCGGCCGCTGCCCTCTGCCACGACCTCGCCGTTGCCGATGTCGACGATCTGCCGCTTGCCCGTGGTTTCCAGCAGCACCACGCCTGCGCGCTCGGCGAAGGTGGCCCGCTGGATGTAGTTCAGGGCAGGAATGACGTGCAGCGGTGTCTTCGGCACCGCACGCAGTGGCGGCGCCTTCAGCAACATCGCGATCCGGCGCATGCCCAGCCAAGAATTGAGCGCTTCGTCCGCACGCGCGAAACAGGCTTTGTCGGTGAGCGCTTCGCGGATGTCTTCGGCGCTGGCGAAGATCGAGGGCGCATACGTACCGGCGCACTCGCGTGCGCGCAGTCGCAGTCGTTCCTGGTAGTCCTGTTCCGTCTTGTCCACATCCAGCGACAGCTTCCGCGCTCCGGCATCCAGCCCGTCCTTGCTCGCGAGAACGGCGCTGCCCGGAGGCATTGCATCGGTGATGCGGTCTTCAGCCGGCTTCCCCAGGTTGCCGCACGCGCTCAGGCATGCGATCAGGAAAAGCATCCCCACGATCTGTAGTGCACGTTCCATGTCATCCCCCCGGATGGAATGCTTCCTTCCCGCGGCCGGACGGTCCCCGGTGGCCGGATCTTAGCGGCTGGGGATCTGCCGCCGCAGGTCGGGTCGGGGACGGGAACCGAGAAAATGTCTCAGTCGCCCTGGTGGCGTCGACCCGGCAACTGCAGGAAGAACCGCATCATTTCAGAGGACGCATCGGGGCCCTGGGCATCGGTGTAACTGCCTTCGGCGCTGCCGCCCGACCAGGCGTGGCCTGCACCGTGCAGCTGCCAGAACTCCACCAGTGGATCACCCAGGCGCGTGCGATAGACGGTCCGCGTGTAGCTCCGCCCGTTGTCCTCGCCGTTGCTCACCTGCTTGTCCTGCTCGATCCCCGCCGCGGCACCGAGGGCCTGCCTCACGAGTGCGTCGGCGTTGCTCGCAGCAACGGTCCTGTCGCCATCGCCCTGGAAGGCGATCAGCGGAACTACAGGCGTCGCATGTGGCGGCGCGCCAGGGTGCGGCGCCTGTGCCGGCTTGTCGTGACCGGCGGGAGGGGGATAGTTGCCCGCCATCGCCGCGAAGGCCGAGGGCACATCGTGGGCGGCGCGATACGGGAGACCGGAGTGCGAGCCGACGGCGGCGAACACATCGGGATGGGTGGCGCCGAGGATCACCGCCATTGCGGCGCCCGCCGAGAGTCCGGCCACGTACACGCGCCGGGGATCGATCGCATGCCTCTGGACAACCTCCCGGGTCAGGGCAGCCAGCAGCGCGGGTTCGCCACGCGCACGCGTCTGGTCCCCGGGCCGGAACCAGTTCCAGCATCTGGAACCATTGGCATTCGCAGACTGCGCCGGGTAAGCCACCAGGAATCCGTGCTGCTCGGCAAGTTCGTTCATTCGCGTTCCCGCAGCGAAGTCGTCCGGCGACTGCGTGCAGCCGTGCAGCATCAGCAGCAATGGCCAGGGCGTTGCGGCGTCCGCGCGGTACCGCGCAGGGACATAGAGTTTGTAGCGACGCTTGCCGGCGGCATGGGCGAATGAATGCTCGACGAAAGTGCCCGGCAGCGACACGGGAGTCGCCGTGCGCCCGGGTGGAACAGTGTTTCCCTTCTGCTCGACTTCCGCTGGTGCCACGCCCGCTACGTCTGCAGAGGGCGATGGCGACTTCAGCGACAGGCCCGCGGCGACCAGTGCATCGTTGATCGTCTTTCCGATCTGCGACTGAAGCGAGGCGGTCGCCTTGGGGCGCGCGGAGGCCGTCGCCATCCGCGACAGCAGTCTGGTGAAAAGCGACAAGTGATGTCCCCGTCAGATGGCCGTTGCTGCACTGCAACAAAACCACCTTGTGGCATGCGGTGTTAGTGGGGCATGAAGGGTTCGTGGAAGTCGCGCCGCGAACGGCGCGAGCTGGCTATGCCGTCGGCCTCAGCCAATGCACTTCGACGTGGTGAACGCTGACATCGTCGATCAGCGGGAACTGGTAGCCCGCCTGGGCCACGCCATCCAGCAGCAGCAACGGCGGTCCGGCATCGGATTGCGTCACCTTGATGAGGTACAGGCTGGCCCCGAAACGGTACTGCAGTTCGTACTCCGGCCAGTCGGCGGGCAGGCACGGGCGCAACGACATCTGGTTGCCCGTGCGATGCAGGCCCAGCAGTGATTCGGTCAGCAGGCGGTACATCCAGCCGGCCGAACCGGTGTACCAGGTCCAGCCGCCGCGGCCGACGTGCGGCGCGACGCCATAGACGTCGGCAGCCAGCACATAGGGCTCCGCCTTGTAGCGCGCGGCACCCTCGGCGTCGTGGGCGTGGTGGATGGGATTGATCATGCGAGCAAGCTCCCAGGCCCGCGCCGCCTCGCCCTTGTGCGCGAACGCCATCGCTGCCCAAACCGCGGCATGCGTGTACTGCCCGCCGTTCTCGCGCACGCCCGGGACATAACCGCGGATGTAGCCGGGATCCTTGGCGGTCTTGTCGAACGGTGGATCGAGCAACTGGATCAATCCTGCATCGCGACGTACGAGATACCGGTCGAGCGACGCCATCGCCTGATCCGCGCGCGCGGGATCGGCGGCGCCGGACAGCACCGACCAGCTCTGCGAAATGGAATCGATCCGGCATTCATCGCTCTGGGTCGAGCCCAGCGGCGTGCCATCGTCGAACCAGGCGCGGCGGTACCACTGCCCGTCCCAGGCGTGTGCTTCCAGGTTCTCGCGCAGCCGCTGCGACTGCTCGCGGCACCAGGTGGCGAAGGTGTCGTCGCCATGCGCCTCGGCCACCGGCGCGAAACGCTGCAACGTGTCGAACAGGAAGAACCCCAGCCACACGCTTTCGCCACGGCCGGCTTCGCCGACGCGGTTCATGCCATCGTTCCAGTCGCCAGTGCCGATCAGCGGCAAGCCGCGATCGCCCAGCAGGCTGCAGCCGCGCTGCAGCGCCAGCACGCAGTGGTCGTAGAACGGCTGTTGCAGGTACGACACCACCGGCATGTCGTAGTAGGACTCTTCGTCGGGATTGACCGGACGGCCGTCGATGAAGCGCACGTTCTCGTCCAGCACGCTGGCGTCCGCGGTGACCTCCAGGTAGCGGCAGGCGGCCAGCGGCAGCCACAGGTAGTCGTCCGAACAGCGCGTGCGCACGCCGCGACCCTGCGGCGGATGCCACCAGTGCAGCACGTCGCCCTGCGGGAACTGATGCGCCGCGCACAGCAGCAGGTGTTCGCGGGTCAGCGCCGGCCTGGCATGGACGGTCGCCATCGTGTCCTGCAGCTGGTCGCGGAAACCAAACGCGCCGCCGGACTGGTAGTAGCCGCTGCGCGCCACGTAGCGGCAGGCCAGCGTCTGGTACAGCAGCCAGCCGTTGGCCAACGCGTCGACGCTGGGGTCGGGCGTCTTCACCTGTACGGTCGACAGCAGGTTGCGCCACTGGATGCGCACTGCGTCGAGCGCATCGTGTGCCTTCTGCGAGCCTCGCATCCTCGTCGCAAGCTGCAGCGCATCGCCGTGGTCCTTGCCGATGCCCAGGCGGAACACCGTCTCCACTTCCTCTCCGGCGGCCAGCGTGAGCGGCACCTGGATGGCGGCGCACGGATCCAGGCCGACACCGAGGCGGCCCGACAGTCGCTCGCGACGCAACGCCGCCGGATCGGCCATGCTGCCGTTGCGGCCCAGGAACTCGGTGCGGTCGGCGGTGTAGCTGCAGCCATTGGCGTCGGTATCGAAGAAGGCGACGCGGCCGTTGAACTCGGTGTTGTAGGGATTGCGCGCCGTCAGTACGCCCCGGTCGGTGTTCAGTTCGCTGACAACGTGCATCTGCGACTTGACCCGCAGGTCGCCCAGCACCCATTCCACGTACCCGGTGGCGGACAGCCGGCGTGGCCTGTCTGAAACGTTGCGGACCTTCAGCACCGAGAACTTCAGCGCATCCTCGACGGCCACGTACACCCACAGCTCACTGGCGATGCCGTCCTCGACGTGTTCGTAGACGCTGTAGCCGAAACCATGGCGGGTGCGATACGCGCCGCGTCCACGACGCGGCAGCGGCATGGGTGACCAGACATTGCCGGTCTCTTCGTCGCGCAGGTAGAACGCCTCACCGCAGCTGTCGGCAACCGGGTCGTTGTGCCATGGCGTCAGGCGGTACTCATGCGCGTTCTCGAACCAGGTGTAGCCCGGAGTGCTCTCGCTGACCACGGTCCCGAACTTGTCGTTGGCCATCACGTTCGACCAGGGCGCCGGGGTCGGCGCGCCCTCGCGCATGACGATCACGTACTCGCGGCCATCGGCGGAGAAGGCGCCGGTGCCGTTGTCGAAGAGCAGTTCGTCCGCCACCGCGTCGAACGGCCAGGCGTCGTCCGCTTCGATGCCGCGCAATGGCGCGGGCAACCCCGCCGAAGGGTCGGCCACGGTCACGTCCGCCAGGTCGGTCGCGCTTTCCGCTGGGGCTTCCGCAACCAGCGCGGCGATGGTTCTCTCCGGCGGCACATGGCGGCCGATCTGCGCCGCCAGTGTTCCCTTCTGGTCGCTGACGATCACGCGCGCCACCGACTGCAGCAGGATGCGGTCTTCCTGCGAGATCTGCTGGCCGGGGCGCACGAAGATGCCACCGGGCCGGTCGAGGACATTGGCTTCCGGATCGGCCGAGACCATGCCCAGGATCTGGTCCTGCAGTTGCTGGCGATAACCGGCCTGGCTTTCGTTCCAGATGACGAGGTCGGCGCGCAACCCTTTCAGGCGCCAGTAGGCATGGGCCCGCACCATCTGCCGGACCAGCTCGATGTTGTCGGCATCGGAAATCTGCAGCAGTACGATGGGCAGGTCGCCGGAAATCGCATGGCCCCACAACCCCGACTGGCCACGCTGGTTCTGCAGCAGCACGTCGGCATCGGCGCGCAGCAACGGGTGCGCGTAGACCATCAGCCCGGCGAGGCGCTCGTAGAGCTGGGCATCGGCCTGCGAGGCGTTGATCTGGCGCCTGACGACCTGGCTGTGGGTCCAGGCCAGGTCGAACACGCGGTCGGCCAGGCGGCGGTCGCGGTACTTGTCGATCAGCTGCGTGCAGGCTTCGCGATCCGCGCCCACGCCGTAGACCATGTCGATCATCGCGGTCTGCCCGGGCTCGAGTTCGATGCGGCAGCGGATCGCCACGATCGGGTCGAGCACCGATCCGTCGGTATCGGACAATGCTTCGTCGATCGACAGCGCGCGTGGCGTGCGCGGCGTGTTGCCACGGCCGAGGAAACGGGCACGGTCGGTTTCGTACGAGATCGCGCTGATGTCGGCGTCATGCACCGCGATCAGGTGGAACATCCAGGGCGGGACCTCGTCGTGCGCGCGCGGCCGCCGCGTGCATATCAGCGCCTGTCTCTCACGTGCGATCTCGGTCTGCACGAACAGATTGCTGAAGGCCGGATGCAGTTCATCGGAGATCGCCGGCGCCAGCACGACTTCGGCGTAGGTGGTGATCTCGATCGTGCGCGGTCGGCGGCTGCGGTTGCTCAGGCGCAGCCGGCGCAGTTCGATGTCGTCTTCGGCCGAGATGGCGATTTCCAGATGGCTGTCGTAGCCGCGCTTGCGCCCACGGAACTCGGCCTTGGCGTCGGAGAAGATCGCCTCGTACTGTTCCACCGGAACCCCGGTCGGCTGGCGGGCGGCCGACCAGAACTCGCCACTGTCGACGTCGCGCAGATAGCAGAACCCGCCCCAATGGTCGCGGGTACCGTCTTCGCGCCAGCGCGTGACCGCCATGTCGCGGTGCCGGCTGTAGCCACCGCCGGCGCTGGTCAGCATGCCGTGATAGCGCCCGTTGGAAAGCAGTTGCACGGCCGGTCGCGCGGTGTCCGGGTTGCGGAAGACGCGCAGCTGCGTTTCCGACTCGCCGGGCGTGGCGCGGGTGCCCAGGGTCTCGGCCTCGTGCGGATGGAACACGCCGGTATGCGGGATGCGCTCCTGCAGCAGCAGCAACGTCGCCTGGAACTCGGCATCGGCGGTGAAGCGGCGCTGCATTGGCTGGTGGCGCAGCAGGTGGTCCAGCGACAGCAGGCCCATGCCCTGGTGGTGGGCCATGAACGAACGCACCACCACGTATTCCTGGCCGTGCGGCACGCGCGCAGGCGTGTAGTCGATGGCTTCGTAAAGGCCGAAGTGACCGCCGAAACCCTGCGCGGTCAGCCGCTGCAGGTTCTGGCATGCGGCTTCGGGCGCGACCATCAGCGCCATCATGCTGGCGTACGGTGCAATCACCAGGTCCTGGCCAAGGCCACGCTTGAGTCCCAGTCCAGGCACGCCGAAGGCGCGGTACTGGTAGTTCATGCGCGCGTCGACGGTGTTGTAGCCGCACTCGGACACGCCCCACGGCACCGACCGCTGCGCGCCGTGCGCGATCTGCGCGTCCACCGCATTGCGTGACGTCTGGTCGATGAGGGTATCGGGATAGCTCGGCATCACCAGTTGCGGCATCAGGTACTCGAACATCGAGCCGCTCCACGACAGCAACGTGGCATCGCCGTTGACCTCGGTCAGGAGTCGACCGAGGGCAAACCAGCTTTCCTGAGGCAGCTTGCCCTGGGCGATGGCGACGAAGCTGCACAGCCGTGCCTCCGACGCCAGCAGGTCGTAGAAGCCGGCGTCGAGGCGGTGTTCGTCCAGGTTGTAGCCGATCGACAGCAGGTGGCGCGCACGGTCGTAGAGGAACTCGTACTCCATCAGCGAGAACTGACCGGCCACATGTGCCAGCCGTTCGAGCTGGTGGATGCGCTCGCGCGCGCGTCCCTGCGCCAGCGGGTTCGACGCCTGTTCCTGCAGCTGGCGCAGGGTGGGGATGGGGGCGCTGGCTGCCGCTGCGTCTCCCGAGTCGAGTTCCGGGGCGAAGTAGCGCAGCTCCGCGAGCGCGGACTTGCAGGTCTCTGCCAGCACCGTGGGCCAGTGCGGTGCATTGGTTTCTTCGGCTGCCGCGAGTGGCGAGGCGGCGTTGATCTCGCCGGCATGGGCTGCCAACTGCACCAGCAAGCGGTCCGCGTCGCCGATGGTTTCGGGTGGTTGCTCCAGCGCGAGGTCGAGCGTGGTGCGGAACGCGGCCAATGCCGTGGCCAGCAACTTGTCGTCGTTGTCGGCACTGCCGCGCGACTCTTCAAGCACGCCCAGCGTGTCGACCAGCCCATTGAAGGTCGAAGGCGCCAGCACCGGCGCCTGTATGAGCGCCAGCAGGCCCTGCCGAAGCGTCAGCAGATGGCCGCCGAGGTTGCCGCTGTCGACCGTGGAGATGTAGCGCGGATGCAGGGGTTGCAGCGTTTCGGTGTCGTACCAGTTGTAGAAGTGCCCGCGGTAGCGCGGCAAGGTGTCGAGTGTGGCGAATGCCAGGCGCGTGCGCTCCATCGCCGCGCCAACCTGCAGGTACCCAAAGTCGTACGCCGACAGGTTGGCGAGCAGCGACAGTCCAATGTTGGTTGGCGATGTGCGCCGCGCCACCACCAGGGCCGGATGTTCCTGCACATTGTCAGGCGGCAGCCAGTGGTCCTCGGCGCGGACGTAGGTTTCGAAGAAACCCCAGGTGCGGCGCGCGAGCTTGCCCAGGAATGCCAGTTGCGCTTCGGACAGGTTTGCGTCGCGTTGCGCCGGCGCCTGGCCGAGCCAGGCCATGATCGCCGGCGACAGCAGCCACAGGCCGAGCAGGGGAGTCGCCACCCACAGCGATGCAGGTTGGGCGAAGGCCAGCAACGCCGCGACTGCCACGGCGAACAACGGCGCCAGGGCCATGCCGCGCAACTCCGCGCTCATGCCGCTGCCGAGGCTGCGCTCCACTTCACTGGAGGGGTTCCACTGCAACAGATGGCGGCGAGTGATCACGAGCCGCCACAAGGTGCGCCCTATAGCTCCCAGGCTCAGGAACGCTTCGTACGGCAGGCAGGCCAGGTTGACCGCCGCCCGCTGCAGCTGGCGCAGGGTGGAGTTGCCTATCCGCACCAGATGGGTTTCCAGCGGCATGTCCACCGGAACGACGAAGACATCGCGCAGCGCCGGCATCAGTACCGGCAACAGCCACAGGCTTAGCAGCCATCCGGTCCAGGCCAGCGGATTGGACGAGAACAACCAGCCCAGCAGCAGCAACGCGGTCGCGGCGACCGGCACCAGGCTGCGGCGCAGGTTGTCGAGCAGTTTGCCGCGCGACAACCACGACAGTCGGTTGCGTTCGAAGCCTCCGGCTGCCCGTGGCACCCACGGCAGCAGCCACGGCAGCAGCTGCCAGTCGCCGCGGATCCAGCGATAGCGCCGCTTGACGTCGGCGGCGTAGCGCGACGGATAGTCCTCGAACAGGCTTACGTCGCTGACCAGGCCGGCCCGTGCGTAACAGCCTTCCAGCAGGTCGTGGCTGAGGACGCGGTTGTCCGGGAAGCGATCGGCCAGCGCAGACTCGAACGCATCCACTTCATAGATGCCCTTGCCGACGAAGGAGCCTTCGCCGAACAGGTCCTGGTAAACGTCGGACACCGTGCGCGTATACGGGTCGATGCCGGGCTCGCTGCCGAACATGCGGGCATAGCGCGAACTGCGGCGACCGCTGAGGCTGGTGCCAACGCTGGGTTGCAGGATGCCGTAGCCGCGCGTGACCCGCCGCTTGCGCTGATCGAACCGCGCGCGGTTCAGCGGATGGGCGAGGGTGGCAACGAACTCGCGGGCGGCATCGCGTGGCAGGCGCGTGTCCGTATCGAGGGTGATGACGTAGCGCACATTGCCCAGCACCGCGACGTTGCCGGTGATCTGGAGGAAATCATCATGGCGCTTGCCGCGGAGCAGCTGGTTCATTGCCGCCAGCTTGCCGCGCTTGCGCTCGTGGCCCATCCAGCAGCCTTCGCGTGGATTCCACTGGCGCGAGCGGTGGAACAGGAAGAACAGGTCACCGCTTTCGGGGGCATAGCGGGTGTTGAGCAGTTCGATCTGCTGCGCGGCGCGCGCCAGCAGGCCCTCGTCCGCGGGCAGCGTCTGCTGGTCGGCGTCGAGGAAGTCGGTCAACAGGGCGAAGTGCAGATGGCGATCGCGATTGGCCAGGAAGCGGACTTCCAGTCCCTCCACCAGGCTGTCGACGCCGTCGTTGCTGGCCAGCATGCTGGGAACCACCACCAGCGTGCGCGACTCGGCCGGAATGCCCTTGGAGAAGTCCATGCGCGGCAACGGCCGTGGCGACACCAGCACGGTCGCGGCCCAGTTGACCAGGGCGATGCCCATCTCGCTGAAGGCCACCACCGCCAGCAGCGCCAACAACCACAGCGGTATGCCGTGCCGGGGCATATCCTGGCCCTCGGCCAGCAACCACCACGCAAACAGCCCCGTGATCGCGGCGATCGGTGCCAGATAGACGGGCAGTGGAATGCGGCGCGGGCGCAGGCGCGCGGGCCGGCGTGCCTGCCCGGACGCCGCCACGGCGGCCTGGGTCTGCGCCACGCCGTCGTCGACCAGGTAATAGCCCACGTGTGCGTTGCCGCCTGCAGTCGCGGCATCCGAATCGGGAACAGATTTCGATGCCGAAACAGAATCCGCCTGTGCCAGTTGCAGCACGATGTCGGCGACATCCAGTTCGCTTGCGCCGCTGAGCCGGGCGATCTTCTCCACGACATGGCGGTAGCTGTCGCGGGTGCTGAAATCCATCAGCGCATACGTGCGGGCAGGGTCTTCGCGCAGGCGGTGCTCGACCACGCTCATGCTCTCGACGAATTCCCGCCAGTCCATGTTGGCCAGGAACCGCAGGCTGCCAATGCTGTTGCTGATCGACACCTGGTCGGCGGCCTGTTGCTGGCTTTCCAGGTGCACCAGCTCGGCGATGCTGGCGCCGCCGTCTGCTACCGACTGTTCCAGCCAGGTGATCGGCATCGAGAACACCGCGCCGCGGCCCTGCAGGCTGCGCGTCAGCTCGGCGACGAAGGCGCCCGACAATGGCGGCCCGGACCGCGCCATGTCGGCGATGATCAGCACGACGTTCTTGGGATTCTCCGCGGCGGTCTGGTTGAGCAGCTCTGCCCACTCGTTCGCCAGTCGGTGATCTACGCCATCGCGCATGACCCGTACCGCCATGCGCCGCAGGTTGTCGATCAATGCCAGGCGCAGCATGATCGGAACCGCCCACAGTTCGCCCAGTTTCAGCGGTGTGATGGTCTGGTAGGCAGCGACGAAGCGGCTGATCGTTTCGGCATCGATGCGGCCATCGCCGTGCGCGATGGCTTCCAGCGACAGGTCGTACACCCGCGGCAGGCCGGACGACGGCCCGTGGCTCAGTGACGGCAGCTCGCGGCTGTAGCCTTTGGGAAAGTGCCGCCGTGCGGTGTGGATCTGCTCTTCCACCAGGTAGTAGTTGTCGAGCAGCCACTCACCGGCAGGGGTGATCCGCATGCCGTCCTGGACCATCCGGGTCAGCAGGGTGCTGGCGTCGTCCAGCAATCCCTCGTTTTCCTCAAGGCGGTCCAGCAATCGCTCGGGGCCAGGACGCAAGTGCACGCGGTGTGCACGCGCCAAGGCCCGGCCATGCAGTTCCATCTGGTCGGCATTGAACAACTGCGAGCGCAGCGGCTCCTCAGCCTGCAGCGGCCGCTTGGTAGCCGCGCGTCGCCAGCGCCACAAACGCCTGCGCAGGCGCAACCAACGACTGAATATCGCCCATGAGTTTGGCATCGGGAGTCCGGGGGGCCAAGGCGGCCGCCATGGCATTCATACTTGCATCCAACCCGGCACATGGACGTGAAAGCGTGGATCACGCTTCGTGAAAAACCGGATGAACATCCTTCTGTGAGCCGCCTACCTGGCGTAGGCGATTGACACGTCCGCTGCCGCATCGTTCTGCTTGAACACCCGCGCGTCACCCAGCCCCGAGATCTGCAGCGACGCATCCGAGTCCCAGCGGACCTGCAGCGGCACGTCGCCAGCAACGATCAACGCATTGCCCGGAATATTGGCGTGACTGGCAGAAAGCGGAAGCACCGCCACCTGCGTATTGGCGTCGGTTGTCGCTCCGCACTTGCGATGGAACACGATGGCCCGGGCCTTGCCGGAGGGCGACGGCACGACCGCCACTGTCTCGTTCCTGCATTTGTCCCCGCAACCCGGCGCGGCCACGATCAACGTCCCGACGATCAGCGCGGTGATTGTGAGTTTCATGCTCATGCCAGCCTCGATTGGAAAACCCATCAACGGACCGTCCCGTGACAAAACCGCTGCCGCCTGCCGGCTAGCGTCTCCCTGAAAGGTGATGGCACCGTGAATGCGCCGGTTGTCATCACGTCTGTTTCACGCCTGCTGACTGGACGATTGACCGGCTGTAGCGCGTTCGAGCCGGATTCCTGCCACTGGTTCGGGGCACAACAACGCACTGGCATCACGTCCCCGCAACCGGAGCCACCCATGAATCGACTGCAGTCCTGCCTGCTTTGCCTCGCGCTGACCACCTTCCTGGCCCCCGTCGAAGGCATGGCGCGCGGTGCGAGCGAACCCGCTGCCGATGTCCAGGTGTCCAAGCCTGCGACGTCCCTGCCGGGAAGTCGCTACGCCTGGGTCGACATGCCGCCGCAGCTCGCAGCGGAGTTCGACAAGCGCGTGCAGGATCCAAAACTGCGCCAGCGCCTGCAGGCGGCACTGGACAAGGCGCTCCAGGCGAAGGGTTACCGGCGCACGGACGACCTGCGCCAGGCCGACATCGCGGTGGCGTACCGGGTAGGCGTGCGCAACACCGAGGAAACGACCGTGCGCGACACCGGATTGGCCAGCGCCAACGAGGCGGGTGTCGAGTGCAAGGCAGGCGGCTGCTCGCAGATCGTCACCCAGGGCGCAAATGGCGTCGCAGCGGTGAAGCTCGACACCAAGGAGATGGTCGAAGGCGGCCTGCTGGTGGAAGTCCTCCAGCCGGGCGACATCCGCGTGCTGTGGCGTGCCCTCTACCGCGGATCCGTTCGCGCTAAGAAGGGTGCGTCGGTGAACCTCGATACAGTCGCCGGAAAGACCCTCGCCCAGCTGCCAGCAGCAACTGCTACCGCTCCCTGAGCGCAGTGGCCTCAGGGGTGACCGACACCAGGAGCGGGTGGATGCCCGCTCTCGCGGTGGCGACGCAGCAACGACGCGCGCATCCGTCGCATAGGCCCCTTCAGGGGCAGTGCCAGGTGACGGTAGAAGTACGACACGACACGACGTGATACGGGCACGCGCCGCGCCAGTCCCTCCTCGATGGTGTAGACACACGGCGCGCAGATGCCACAGGGCCGGCCACGCAGAGGCGTGTGGCAGAACCAGGTCATGTCCATGATGTTGCTCCAGCCCTGGGCTGCCGACTGCCGGTCTATCCCGACCTTGTCGATATGGAAGAGGGGGAAGCTGAAGTAGTGGAACAGCCGGTACTCCGCCGTGCCGGCATGGCGGGGATCGACGCGGACGCTGCGGAAGCCGTCGGGGTGGTCGAACTCCAGCGCATAGGGACGCACAAGCGCCTGCACCTTGTCGTCGACATGCACGCCTAGCTCCATGTCGCCAATCGCGTTGTGCTTGCAGAACGAGGGAAGCCACGCGTACTGGCTGCCGATGAACGTGCGGCTGCGAACCTCCCGCAGCGCGGCAGCGACCTCGCTGTCGACGGTGACGTCATCGACGGATGCGATGCGGATGGGCTGCAACAGCTCGCGCGTGTGCGGGTATGCCTCGCGCAGGTGGTGGCCGATCCGCGCCATGGTCTGCAGCTCAACCTGCGTCGACGCCCGCGTCGGGTCCTCCAGGTAATAGGGTGCGACCGGAACACGATGCTGCAGCAACAGCTGCAACAGCCGGTATGTGGAATCCCAGCCGCCCGTCCAGAGCAGATTGACCGTGGAATGGCGAGTCGTGTCGGGTGACGCGTCCATCAAGTGGATGTTCTCCGATGCGCTTCTGCGTCGCTGTGCAATATCGCACGCTGCGCCGTGAACGAACGCTGCACGGAAATTCCGGCTTTCCAGCGCGAACATGAATCACAAGACACCGGATTGCGATCGTGAATGCGGCGCAGCCGCGTTGAAGGACGCGTGCAGCGATGCTGAGCTAACCAATGCGCGGAACTGCGACGAGCAGGTCAACGCACAGTGAAGGGCACAGCTGCGTAACGCGCAGTACCCTGCGTGCGAACAATTCAAAGGTTGGACGCATGACACTGCTGAAGAACCTGAGCGCGCGGGCACCTTCCTCCATCGAGGCCCGCGCCATGCAATCGGGCGCGTTGGACCGTGAGTCCTTCTGGCAGTTCGCCGACAAAGCCAAGGAAGCGACTGAAGCGCTGGCCGAGCAGAAGATGAAGATTCTTCCGCATTTGTCCGTGGATGATCTGCGTCTGGTCTGTACGCAGTACCGCTTCTTCACGGTCGACTACATCAGCGACCTGGCGCTGTTGCTGGCGAAGCTGCCATTCGGAGGGCTGCGCAGCCTGCTGAGCGAGATCCTCGCCGAAGAGCTCGGCGAGGGTGATGCGGACAAGGCGCATCCGGCGATCTACGATCGCTTCCTGGCGACGATCGGCGTCGAACACGAGCAGCTCGAGCGGTGCCTGCCCGCGAACCGGACCAATCTGGATGGCCTGACGCGGCAACTTTCGGTCCGCGGTCCGGCATTCGGGATCGGGCTGCGCGGCATGGGCGGCGAATGCCTGTGCCAGACCTATCTGTCAGTGATGTTCGAGCACCTGCAGACCCATCCCTACATGCGCGAGCACGCGGACCGCATCGACTGGGAGTTCTGGACCATCCATACCGGCGAGCAGGACATCATCCACGGCGAGCTGACGCGGCAGGCCATCGACGACTACATCCGCCGCGAACCCGAGTCGCTGTCGGAGCTGGCCCAGGGCTACGAGTGCAGCATCACCGCGTGGAACCTGTTCTGGGAGAACATCTTCAAGGCGTGCTCGTTCCAGGACCGCCCGCGTACGGCCAGGGCGTCATGAGCAAGGCGACGCAGTTCCACCTTGCTTTTCCCGTACGCGACCTCGACGAGGCGCGGCATTTCTACGGGGGCGTGATCGGCTGCCCACAGGGGCGGACTGACACCCAGTACCAGGACTTCGACTTCTTCGGCCATCACCTGGTGGCCCACCTCGGGGGCGACGACAGGCCGCTGCACGAGAGCCGCTTCGACGGCGAAACAGTGCCGGTGCCGCACTTCGGCATGAACCTCGAGCGCGAGGCGTGGGAAACGCTCGCAAAGCGCCTCAAGGCGGCCGGCGTCGCCTTCGCCGAGGAGCCGCATTTGCGGCTGAAGGGCAAACCGGGGCAGCATGTGACGATGTTCCTGTTCGATCCGTCCGGCAATGCGCTGGAGTTCAAGTCGTTCGACGACCCGGAACAGACCTTCATTCCCTGAGGGCTACCGGCGATGCGCGAAGTGAGCATTGATGGCGTTGCCGGCACGGGCGACACGCGTTCTCCTGCAGCCCGCAACGACCGCCTGCACGTGTTGCACTCCTGGTCGTCACACGGCGCGCTCGATCCGCTCGTCGTCACCGGCGCCGCAGGTGTGCATTTCCAGGACGAGACCGGGCGCCGCTGGCTCGACTTCTCCAGCCAGCTGGTCAACGTCAACGTCGGTCACCAGCACCCCAGGCTGATCGCCGCGATCAAGGCCCAGGCCGAGACGTTGTGCACCGTGGCGCCGTACCACGCCAACGAAGCCACCAGCGAAGCAGCGCGTCTGATTGCCGAGGTGGCTCCCGGTGACCTGAATCGTGTTTTCTTCACCAACGGCGGCGCCGAAGCGATCGAGAACGCGATCCGCATGGCGCGCCTGCATACCGGACGGCACAAGGTCCTGACGGCGTACCGCAGCTATCACGGTGCTACCGCCGGTGCGATTGCCGCAAGCGGCGACCCCAGGCGCTGGCCATCCGAGCCAGGCGCGCCGGGCATCGCGCGGTTCTGGGGGCCATACCCCTACCGCTCCGCATTCCATGCCGGCAGCATCGAGGAAGAGTGCGAGCGCGCACTGGCCCATCTGGCCGACACCATCATGGTCGAGGGCGGTCAAGGCATTGCCGCGATCCTGCTGGAATCGGTGGTCGGCGCCAACGGAATACTGGTGCCGCCGGACGGCTACCTGCAGGGCGTGCGCGCGTTGTGCGACAAGCACGGCATCATGATGATCGCCGACGAGGTGATGGTCGGCTTCGGTCGCTGCGGCGAGTGGTTCGCGGTCGATCGCTGGAACGTGGTGCCCGATCTGATCACCTTAGCCAAAGGGGTCAACTCCGGTTATGTACCGCTGGGCGGCGTGATCATGAGCGATGCGATCTCGGCCAGCTTCGAATCACGCGCCTACCCGGGCGGCTTGACCTACAGCGGCCATCCGTTGGCCTGCGCCGCCGCGGTGGCGTGCATCGGCATCTACAAGGACGACGATCTCATCGTCCGCACACGCAAGTTGGGCGAGGACGTCATCGCACCGGCACTGCATGCGATGCAGCAGCGGCATCCTTGCGTTGGCGACGTGCGCGGACTGGGCGCGTTCTGGGCGATCGAGCTGGTGCGCGACCGCAACACCCGCGAACCGCTGGTGCCGTTCAATGCCTCGGGAAAGGACAATGCGCCCATGGCCGAGCTTGTCGCCGCGTGCAAGAAACAGGGTTTGTGGCCCTTTGTCGTGTCCAACCGGATCCACGTCGCGCCGCCGCTGATCATCGACGACCAGAACCTGCGTGATGGGCTGGCGATCATCGACGAAGCGCTGGCGGTTGCCGACCGTCACCACGCCGGCTAGTGCGGCGAACCATCACGCGGCGGTACCGATTACGACGCCCTGCGCCCGCAGCGTTTGCAGCAGCCGCTGACCATGCACCTGCATGGACGCCGGATCGGCCCCCGCCTGCGCGGCGAGTGCGGCCAGGTGCTCGCGACCGGTCCAGGCATTGGCCTGCAACGAATCGAGCAAGCCGAACGCCAGCGGAGCGAGCCGCGTGAAGCGCACTTCATGGTCGACATCGCGCTGAACCAGCAGCAGCGTCGCCTCGTCCGGCGCCACGAGTGGCACGTGGCCCGGGCCAATCTCCGCGACCGGCCAGCGGTAGGCCAGCGGCAACGCAAGCGGTGACAGCACGGGTATCCCTTCCAGCAGGTCGCCGTCGGGATCGTGCGGGGGTGGCTGCGCGTCGCTGGTGAACAGTGCCTGCTCCACCCATTCGTAGTGCGACAGCTCGGCCAGCCACGGCTCGGGGTTGTCGCGCTCCTCGAGAAAGGCAACGAACTCGCCGGCGACCTGGGTAAACAGCGGGGTCGTGCTGCGATGGCCAGCGTAGAACTCACGCACCAGCGCCTTCCACCTGGCGACGCCCAGCGTCTGGCGGATCACCGGGAAGCCGGCCGCCAGCAAGCTTTCAATCGAGTCGAAGAACAGTTCCTGGTACACGCGCAGACGACGCGCCTCGATACCGGGCGGCGGCGGATTGACGCCCGGGTCGCGCAGGTGAGCGGCTAGCGTGAACTGTTGCTCGCGGAGGGTGTCACGCATGGATCTGCTCCAGCAGGCGCTGGCGGTCGCTGTGTACCGTCTGCATCATGCTGATCCGCCAGGTTTCGGCCAGCAGCTCCGGCAGTGGCGGAAAGTTGAAGTCGCGCTCCAGCAGCGTCGGGCGCACGCCGAAGCGGCGATAGGCGCTGTCCAGCAACGCCCACACGTCACCCTTGACCGGTGCGCCGTGGGTGTCGACCTTAAGGTCGATGTCCTCGTCGTAGTGGCCGGCGATGTGGTACGAAGCGATGCGCTCGCGCGGCAACCGCGCCAGGAAATCCTTCGGGTCGTAGCCGTGGTTGATCGAGTTGACGTATAGATTGTTGACGTCCAGCAGCAGGTCGGTGTCGGCCTCCGTCAGGACGGCATTGATGAAGTCGATCTCCGCCAGCGCCTGGTAGGGCGCCGCGTAGTACGAGACGTTCTCCACCGCGATTCTCCTGCCCAGCACGTCCTGCACCTGGCGGATGCGCGAGGCGACGTGACGGACCGCCTCGTCGGTGAAGGGTATTGGCATCAGGTCGTAGAGGTGTCCGTCATCGGAGGTGTAGCTGAGGTGCTCGCTGTACAGGATGACGTCATGGCGGTCGTTGAACTCACGGGTGCGCCTGAGCAGCTCCAAGTCCAACGGTTCGGTGCCGCCCAGCGACAGCGACAGGCCGTGGGCGCTGATCGGGAAGCGCGACGACAGCCGCTCCAGTGCTTCCCCGTACTTGCCGCCCACGCCGATCCAGTTGTCCGGAGCGACTTCGAGGAAATCCACGGCGCCATCGTCCATGGCAAGCAGCTCGGGAATCAATCCGCGGCGCAGACCCAGGCCGGCGGAAGTGGTGGAATCGATGGTGCGCATGGTGGTGATCCGTGTAGGAGTCCCCGCGGCGAGGGTGCCGCAGGGACGGGCAGCGGAGACGGTGTTACTCCGGGAAAGCCGCGAAACGGCCGATCGGCAGCTTCTTGCCGTTGGCCTCGTAACGGGCCTTGGTGTAGTCGTACGCCTCACGCTCGGAGATGAAACCGTCGCGGTTGCTGTCCTTGTCCGACCAGCCCTGTCCGTTCGGGACCACCTTGAGGTACTCGGCCTTCGATACCTGGCCGTCGTCGTCGGTGTCGGTCTTGTTGAAGCGGGAATCGCCGCACTGGCCTTCGCCGCACTTTCCTTCGGCGGTCTTGCTCGCCGTCGTGGTCTTCTCGGCCTTGCCTTCGGTGGCGCCGCACTTGCCCTCGCCACACTTGCCTTCGGCAGCAGCATGGCTTGCGCCGAGCATGTAACCCTGCGACAGCGGCTGCATGGCGAACGCGGAACCACTCAGGACCAGACCGGCCAGGGCGACGCCGAGCATGCCGGCGGTGTTGCGGTTGTTGATACGGGACATTGCATTTCTCCAGGGGTGGGGTGCACGGCGTTGACGTGCGGGGCAGACACCGCGTGACGCGGCGAATTCAAAATGAGTGGGGGCGAGGCGATCAGGCGAGGGCGAAACGGCCGGCAGACCGTGCCTTGCGATGCGACCAGACCATCAGGGCGACGCCGGAAGCGGCAGTGACGCCACCGAACCACGGCAAAAGCAGCGATACGGTCACGCCGACGGCGAACAGCACCAGGCCCCAAGCGGATTTGTCGGGCGCGGCGGCGATGGTCGGCGTGACGCGGGCGGCGTTGATCAACCGGTCGATGCTGAAGCGTCCGGCGCCGTTGAGCATCAGTGGCAACAGCATCACCAGGTAGATCAGCGGCAGCTTGTAGTTGCCATAACCGTCGTTGCTGATGGCGTAGCCATGCCACAGCTCGGACAGGCTCGACCAGTCGGACGGCCAGTGCACCGCATGGATGGCGACAACGGTCAGCACCCAGAGCGTGGCAGCGGCGTAACGGGTGCCGATGCCGAGCAGCAATGCGATGCTGCCGACCAGCTCGAACCAGGTCGCCAGCGTCCAGTTGACGTTGGCACTGAGCAGCGAGAACGGCAGCGGGAACTTATCGCCCAGATCGGCGAACCAGTTGTCGCCCTGCAGCTTCTCGCGCCCCGCCTCAAAGAACTCCCAGGCCAGCACAACACGCAGGCCGAGCGGCGAGAGCCACTGGCCCACCCCTTCCACTCGGGACATCAGGGCGGGCGGTGCTTTCAGGATGGCTGTTGACATCGTCGTTCCTCGGGATGGGCGGTTGTTTTCGATGCCGCCATTTCGAGGTTTCGAGGTATCGCGCAGTTGTCGCCAGACCCCTGCTTTTGTCTGCGAGGTTGGCCGGAGCGGGCGGGGATACGCTGGGATACAAAACCGCGGCAACGCCCAAACGGCATCGCCCCCGGATTGCGCCGGGGGCGATGTCGTTTCAGGGGCCGGTCGACTGCGCGATCCGGCCCCGTCGCTCACCGATTGCGCGGGCCGTCAGTGGCCAGCGCTCTGGCCGCCATCGACGTGCAGGATCTCACCGGTGACGAAGCCCGCCGATTCCAGGTACAGCACCGCCTGGACGACGTCGCTGACCTCGCCCATGCGGGCGACCGGATGCAGCGCGGCCAGCCACTCGTGCGTTTCGGCGGCGTGCAGCGGCGTCTTGATGATGCCAGGCGAGACCGCATTGACGCGGATGCCGCGCTTCGCATACTCGATGGCCAGCGACTTGGTGGCGGCATTGAGGCCGCCCTTGCTCAGCGACGCCAGCACGGACGGCACACCGTCGATCGCATGGTCGACCAGGCTGGTCGTGATGCTGACGACATGGCCGCTGCCCTGCTTTTCCATCACCTTTACCGCTGCCTGGGTGAGGTTGAAGAAGCCATCGACGTTGATCGAGAGCACCTTCGAATAGTCATCGGCGGTGTAGTCGGTGAAGGGCTTGGCAACGAACACGCCGGCATTGTTGATGACGGTGTCGATGCGGCCGAACCTGGCCAGGCCTTCGCTGATGATGCGCTCGGCCACGTCGCGGTCGGCGATGTCGCCGGCAATGGTGAGGATGTCCGGATCATTCGACGGCTTGATCGAACGCGAATTGGCGATGACGCTGTAACCGCGATCGCGGAAGGCCTGGACCAGGCCTGCGCCGATGCCCTGGGATGCGCCGGTGATGGCGACGACTTTGCGTGAGGTGCTCATGGTGGTGTCTCGAAGTTGGGGGGAGGGCGGAGGAGCCAACAGGCGTTGGCGTTTCCGTCGGGGCCCAATCTAGGAGCGAAACACCCGCCTGCGAATCCACGGCGTCCGGCGTTCACCCTTCCGCAAAACGATGCAATCCCGGCGTGCCGGCGGGTGCCTATGCCTTTGGCAACAGCCGCGCAAAGCTCGCCCGCAGGCGCGGAAGGGCGAAATCGACAAAGGCCCGGACCTTCGGAACGGACAGGCGACCCTGCGGCGACACCAGGTGCACCGGAATGGGAGCGGGCTCCACATCGGCCAGGACCACGCGAAGCGCCTCGGCCTCGATCTCCGGAGCAACGTGGTAGGACAGCAGGCGCGTGACGCCATGGCCATCCACGGCAGACGCGATCGCGGCGCGGACATTGTTGACGACCAGCCGCGGCGTGAACGACACAGAGCGGGCGATGGTGGACCCTTCCCCGGGCGGGAAGCTCCACGACTCAAGCCCTGAATGCGTCAATGCGATGATCTGATGCCTGGCGAGGTCCGGGATGTCTTCGATGCGCGGGTGCGTCGCCAGGTAGCGAGGCGATGCGACGACGACACGCCGGACGTCACCCACGCGATGCGCGACCAGTGTCGAGTCGGCCAGGTGCGTTATGCGCAGCGCCAGGTCCATGCCCTCGTCGATGAGATTGACCGGGCGTTCGAGCAGGTGCATGCGCACGTTGACGGTCGGGTATTCATCCATGAAGGCATCGACCACCGGGCGCAGCAGTTCCACGCCGGAGAACATCGTCGAGGTGATGGTCAACGTGCCGCGCGGGACGGAGCGCTCACCTGCGGCCTGCCGATCGGCTTCTTCAAGGTCGTTGAGCACCTTGCGGCAGGCCAGCGCGTAACGCTCGCCCGCCTCGCTGAGCTTGATCGAGCGCGTGGTCCGGTGCAGCAGTGGCACGCCGACATGCGCCTCGAGATTGGCGACCGCCCGGCTGACTGCCGCTGGCGAGCGGCCGGTCTTGCGGCTGGCACCGGCGAGGCTGCCCTCGTCCAGCGCCGCAATGAAGATCTTCATGGCCTCGATGCGATCCACAAACTCCACCGTGCCGGGCACAGACCGACCTGATCCGGTTGCGATTGGACCACAGCCGGACGGTCAGGTCGAAAAGGGTCGACCCCGGATTCAGGTGTCGCGGCGCCGCGCATGGCAGTTATGATCCAGACGTGACTACCCTGATTGCTGCCGCCCTGGATGTCCTGGTGTTCGTCGTCCTCGCATGGTGCGTGTGGCGTGCGCTGGGCCGATCCATTCCGATCGCGGTGATCCCGATCGTCATCGGACTGGTGTTGGCCGCTACGGGCACGATGCCCCGCGCGCTGGGTCTTCCGTCGGTTATCGGCGACAACGTCGGATGGATCGGCGTGCTGCTGCTGGCTTTCACGGCGGGACTGGAGACGCGCGAGGCTGCGCACCTTCCGGCGAATGCGCGTGTCGCCTCCGACAAACACGCGCGCACGCTCCGGTTCCTGATCAGCGCGGCGGTCGCGCTGCTGCTGCCTTTCTGCGTCGGAACCGGCGCGGCCCACTTCTATTTCACCGCTTTGCCCGGCTGGGCGGCGCCCCGCGGCGGCGAGTGGCTGGGGTCGGTCGCCATTGGTTTGTGCCTGGCAGTCAGCGCGCTGCCGGTGCTGATCGGGATCGTGCGCGAACTCGGTCCGCTGCATCGCCCGCTGTCGCAACTGGCGCTGGGCATCGCGGTGATCGACGACGCGGTGCTGTGGATCGGGCTCGCCCTGGTGCTGCTCGTCGCCGACGGTGGCTCGCTGCAGGACGGGGCGAGCGGGACGCAGGTTCTGGCATTGATGCTGGTCGTGGCACTGGCCATCACCGGCAGCGCGGTCAAGCGCCGCGATGCATCGCCGCCGAAATGGCTGGTATGGCTGGTGCTGCCGGTGTTCCTTGCCGCCGGCTCCTGGTCGACATCGCAACTGGGCCTGCATGCGCTGCTGGGTGCCTACTTCGCCGGCGCGATGGTGCCCAGGTCATGGGCACGGCAGGTGCCGGTCGAGCGCATCGGCCAGTTCGCACTGGTCGGACTGGCGCCGCTGTTCTTTGGTCACAGCGGCCTGAGGATCGACGGTGAGGTGTTGGGCTGGGCGTCGCTGCAGGCATCCATCGCCTTGCTGCTGCTGGCGGTCGCCGCCAAGTTGGCTGCAGTGCTCATCTATCCACCCGCGCCGAGCCTGCCGCGCCGCGAAGCCCTGGCCGTCGGCGCGCTGCTGCAATGCAAGGGTCTGATGGAAATCGTGGCGGCCACGATCCTGCGCGATAAAGGCCTGCTGTCGGAGCACGCGTTCGCGGCGCTGGTAACGCTGGCGGTGCTGTCGACGCTGCTCACCGGTCCTGCGTTCCGCTGGCTGGTGCGCGATCGCCCAGCCGAGTCTCCCGGCCGCGAGATGGCCTGATTGCGGGACGTAGCCCGGTTTCCCGGGCTACGTGTCTGCCTCAATGGCGCGGGTGCAGCAACGCCGCCCCCTCTGCCGGTCCCACGTGCTCGGCCACTCGCGAGCCACGCATGCCGTACCACGCGATGTACGCGTAGCACGCCAGCGGCACCGCGAACGCCGCCTGGATGCCGATGGTGTCGGCCAGCGTGCCCTGCAGCATCGGCACCAGTGCGCCCCCGACGATCGCCATGACCAGCAGGCTGGAGGCCTTGCCGGTCATCGGGCCCATGCCTTCGATCGCGGAAGCGAAGATGGTCGGGAACATGATCGAGTTGAACAGGCCGATCGCCAGTACGCTCCACATCGCCAGGTGGCCGTGCGTGCCCATCGTCGTCGCCAGCAGTGCCGCGGCGACCACGGCGAACAGCGCCAGCAGCTTGCGCGCATCAATCACGGTCATCAGCGCCGCACCGATGAACCGGCCGACCATGGCGCCGCCCCAGTAGTAGACGAGGTAGCGACTGGCCGTGGCCTCGCTCAGGCCGCCGATGTCGGGCTGGGCCATGTAATTGATCAGGAAGCTGCCGATCGAGACCTCGGCACCGACGTAGAGGAAGATCGCCAGCACGCCCCAGCGCAGGTGCGCGAAGCGCAGCGTTTCGCGGTAGGTGTGGTGGTGGAGCGTGTCGCCGGCGTCGGTGGCTTCGCGCAGCGACGGGATGCGCAGCAGCAGCAACAGTGCCGCCATCACCAGCAGGCCGCCGGCCAGCAGCAGGTACGGCACCTGCACCGATTGCGCCTGCGACGTCTTGTATGCAGCCAGCGCGTCGGGCGCCATGGCCGCCAGCTGGTCCGCGCCCAGCACCGCGCCTGACAGGATCAGCGGGCCGATGAAGAACGGGAAGACCGTGGTGCCCAGCGAGTTCAGCGCCTGCGCCAGGTTGAGGCGGCTGTGCGAGGTGGCCGGGTTGCCCAGCAGGCTGATGTACGGATTGGCGGCGACCTGCAGCAGGGTGATGCCGCTGGCCAGCACGAACAGCGCCGCCAGGAACACCGCGTACGAGGGCAGTCGCGCCGCCGGATAGAACATCGCCGCACCGACCGCCGCCGTGACCAGGCCAATGACGATGCTCGGCTTGTAGCCGATCCTCGACACGATCGCGCCCGAGGGCAGCGACATCAGGAAGTAGGCGCCGAAGAAGGTGAACTGGATCAGCATCGTCTGCGCGTAGTTCATCGCGAACACGGCTTTCAGATGCGGGATCAGCACATCGTTGAGGCTGGTCATACCGCCCCACGCGAAGAAGATCAGGCTGATGATCGCGATGGTGACCGGGTGGGACAGCTGGCGTTGCTTCATGTGGGCTCCGCTGACAAAAGGGAATGCGGGCATCAGTGGCCGCCCGGCGAGTTGCCGGCCGCGGCCTGCTGCTGCCGGACATGGCTCATGATGTTGATGAAGGTGTCGACCCAGTACGCATCGCGGTGCAGGGCCAGATAATCGAGCAGTTCCTCGTGCGCCTTCGCCGACGTGGTGAGGTAGTCGCCGCCGACACCGTGGAAGGTGAAACTCACCAGGCCGTGCTTGCGCCTGGCTTCCTTGACCAGCTTGATCATGTCCTTGCCCGACATCCCATCTGTCGATACGACGGTAACGGCTGCCGGATCCATGCCGGCGACATCGGCGGTGACGGCATTGCCGCCGACGCGGACGCCAACGAAGGCATCAGCGACCAGGGCGAGGTAGTTGCCGTCCTGCGCGATGGCCTCGTTGCAGGGCAGGGCGAGCGTGCGCCGCGTCTTGCCGTCGATGGCATTGAGCATCGTGCTGGCGAGCAGCACCTGCTCCTTCATCTGCAGGGCCGAGGTCGTCCCGAGGTCGCGTTGCGGCTCGACCCATTCGTGTCCCTTGGCCGAGCGCGTGCACTGGTGGAACAGGGTGTGGTTGCCAAGCTCGTGTCCGTTGGCAGCGGCAGCGCGCCAGTCGGCCAGTCGCGCGGCGACCGGCGGGTTGGCCATGACCAGGTAGAACGAGCCCTTGAACCCATGCTTGTCCAGCGCAGGGATGGCGATGTCCAGCTGCGAATCGAGCGCATCGTCGTAGCCGAGGCTGACTGCCGCCTGCTGGCCCTGCGGCCAGACGAACCTGTCGGCAGCCCACGCGGCGGGCGACCCGAAAAGGGCGACCATCAGGGCCAGCGCCGCTGACGCGACGCGGGGCCTGGCCGCGCTATCTGGTCTTGCCACAGTCGATCGCATTGGCTTCCTTCGCGGCGCCGGCAACGATCGCGATGCGCGTGAACGCAGCCGAGAACGGTGCCTGTGCCGACACACTGAAGGGGACATCCACGCCGCCGATGTCGACCTTCTGATCGCCGAAGCAGCGCAGCGGCACGTTGATGGTTACCTTCTGGCCGACACCGGCGGCGGCCAGCGCAGGCGCGATGTCGATGCTGGCCGCCACCTTGCCCGAGGCCATGCCCACCAGCACCGGCGATGTCGGTGCCTTGTGCACCACCACGTCGAACTGCAGGGCGCCGTCGGCGAATGCCAGCGCGTTGAGGTTGTTGGCGCCCGTGCTGCGCGCAAGCAACCGCGCCGGAGCCAGCCAGGTCACCCGCTTGGCGTCCTGCTGCGTGTTGACCTGCGCGGTGCTGACGCTCACCGCGGGTTTTGCCTTCGGCCAGGACAGCGTGTCGTTGAGCGATGCACCCAGCACGTGTACGGCATCGCCGGACTCCACCTGCAGCTGGAACGGGACGGCATCGTTGGTGTTGAAGATCGGCAGCGACGTCGCCGGGCCGCACGCCGCAACATCAGGCTCATCGAGCTTCTTCACCGAAGTCGGGGCGGCGTACGTCAGGCCATAGCCGCGCTCGAACAGCGGCGGACGTTCGGCATCCGGGCGGTTTTCCGGCGCCGGGCAGGGCACGCCCGGCCACGAGAACGACAGACGGCCGCGGAAGTCGAGGCCGTTGGTCTTCGACGACGCCACCAGCGCATCGGCGACGCCGGCGCCTTCCGAACCGGGCAACCAGGCGGCCACGAATGCGTCGGACAGGTTGATCAGATCGTTCGTGTAGAGCGGGCGACCCGACATGAACACCGTGACGACCGGCTTGCCATGCGCCGCCGCGGCTTTCAGCACCGCGAGGTCTTCCGGATGGCGAAGGCTGTGCGCCATCGAATCGGAGCCGATGATGTCGCCGTTGGTCTCGGCATAGGGCGTCTCGCCGATCACCGCCACGACTGCGTCGAACTTGCCCGGGTCGGTCATGGTGCCGGTCGGGTCGAACGTCACCCGGTCCGCGCCCAGTGCATCACGCAGGCCGGCCAGCACCGTATCGGCATTGAGGTAGTCGGCGTTGACGTTGTCGGTGCCCTGCCAGGTCAGCGTCCAGCCGCCGGTCTGGTTGGCGTAGCTGTCGGCGCTCTTGCCGACCACCAGCACGCGCTGGCCACGCTTGAGCGGCAATACCTTGCGCTCGTTCTTCAGCAGCACCAGCGATTCGCGCACTGCCTGGCGGGCGAGGTCGCGGTGCACGAGGGCGTCGGTCTTGCCGGCAAAGCGGCCATCGGACGGCTTGCGGTCGAACAGGCCGGCGCGCAGCTTGACCCGCAGGATGCGGATGACCGCGTCGTCGATGCGGGCCATCGGGATCGTGCCGTCCTCGACCTGCCTGGTGGTGTTGGCGATGAACGCCTTCCAGTCCTCCGGCACCATCACCATGTCGATGCCGGCGTTGATGGCCTGCGGGCAACTGGCGTTGCTGCAGCCGGGCACCTGGGCGATACCGTTCCAGTCCGAGACGATGAAGCCGTCGAAGCCGATCTTGTCCTTCAGCGCGCCGGTCAGCAGCGCCTGCGCGCCGTGCATCTTGCCGTAGTCAACGCCGCCTTCGACGTCGTTCCAGCTGTTGAACGAGGCCATCACGGTCTGCACGCCGGCGCCGATCGCGCCGTAGTAGCCCTGGCCGTGGACGTTGATCATCTCCGAGCGCGGGATGACTGCGTTGCCCTGGTCGCGGCCCATGTCGGTGGCGCCGTCGCCGATGAAATGCTTGGCCGTCGCCACCACGTTGCCATCGCCACGCAGGTTGCCCTGCAGGCCCTGGATGTAGGACGCGGCGTAGGCGTGCACCACCGACGGGTCGGACGAGAAGCTCTCGTAGCTGCGTCCCCAGCGGACGTTCTGGGCGACGGCGAGGGTGGGGGCGAATGCCCAGTCGATGCCGGTTGCACGCGTGGCTTCCGCCGTCGCGCGACCGATCTTCTCGACCAGTTGCGGGTTGTGCGCCGCGCCCAGGCCGATGTTGTGCGGGAACAATGTCGCGCCGACCACGTTGTTGTGGCCGTGCACCGCATCGGTGCCCCAGATCACCGGGATCGGCGCTTTGACCGCGGCGCTCATCGACGCCTGGTGGTAGCGGTCCGCCAGCGCCAGCCAGTCCGCCACCGTGGCGTGCTTGTTCATCGCCGGCCACGAGCCGCCGCCGTTGAGGACCGAACCGATGTGCCAGGTCCGCACTTCCTCCGGCGTGATCGTCTTGATCTCCGGCTGCGTCATCTGCCCGATCTTCTCGGCCAGCGTCATCCCGGCGAGGATCGACCTGGCGCGCGCTTCGAGGGCCGCATCGCTGCGTATGGCGCTGTCCACGTGCGGCCAGTCCTGCAGGGCGGCCGGTGCCGGGTCGGCGGCGGAACTGTCGCCACCATACAGATACAGCGCCGCACCAATCGCCAAAAGACTTGCTCCAACGAAGACTCTCGCCTGCACGTTCTGCTCCCCACGGCTTGAATACTGCAGCGACAAGCCGGCCGTGATCGTGCCTCAGCAACGACCGCGCCGACGATTTGACAGCGCTGTCAATACAAGGGGGGTGCGCCCTTGTCAACGTTGATGCCCATGCGGCCCGTCAATCTGCCGAGCCGTCGCGGTTCGTCGACAGCCGATGCCACCTGGACTGTTGCGCCGCAGCAAGCCTTTGCGATGCATACTCTGGCCGTTCAGGCCCGTGTCGGGTTGCTGTCGTCGCGGACTGGCACGGTTCTGGCAACATCTTCCGCGTTCGGTCCCCTGGAGCATCCGCCGCTCAATGCGTATTCGAATCGAGGATGTCGCCGCCGCCGCCGGCGTGTCGATGAAGACTGTCTCGCGCGTGCTCAACAATGAGCCTAACGTGCGCGAAGAGATGCGCGAGCGCGTCATGCAGGCGGTGACCGAGCTGCAGTACAAACCCAATCCATCCGCGCGCAGCCTGGCGGGGCAGCGCTCGTACAGCGTGGCGCTGGCCTACAACAACCCGTCGCGCAACTACATGATGGAAGTGCAGAACGGCATGCTCGAGGCCTGCCATGCCAGCAACTACAACCTGTTCCTGGCGGCGGTCAGCCTGGGGCGCGAGCGCGTTGCGGACATCCAGGGCCTGTTCCGCAACTTCGGCCCGGACGGCGTGCTGCTGATCCCACCGCTCACCGACGACAAGCTGATCATCGACGAGCTGGAGAAGATGGGCGTGCCGTTCGCCTGCATCGCGCCGAAGAACGCGACCGGTCGCATCGGCGTGGCCATGGACGAGACCGCCGCCGTGCTGGAGCTGATGGCGAAGCTGGTCGCACTGGGCCACACCCGCATCGGGCACATCAAGGGCGCCGCGGCGCATGGCGCCTGCCGCTGGCGCTTCGACGGCTACCGCGAAGGCCTGCGCCGCGCCGGCATCACGTTTGAGCCCGACCTGGTGGTGCAGGGCGCCTTTTCCTTCGAGTCCGGCTGTGCCGGCGCGCAAGCCCTGCTCGACCTGCGCAAACCGCCGACCGCCATCTTCGCCGCCAATGACGACATGGCCGCGGGCGTGATCCGGGTCGCGCGCGAACGCGGCTTGAACGTGCCTGGCGACCTGTCGGTGTGCGGCTTCGATGACACGCCGATCTCGCGCCACATCTATCCATCGCTCACCACCATCCGCCAGCCGACCTCCGAGATGGGGCGCCTTGCCACCCTCGAACTGCTGGCGCGGATCAAGTCGCCCGAAGCGGGGCGGATGTTGCACGTCGACCACGCACTTGTGCTGCGCGAATCGACGCAGGCGCCTGTCCGGCGCCGCTGATTCATTCCGGTTTGTGCGCTGTGATGCGAATGACGTCATCGCATCAGCGTACGCACGAATGCTAGCGCTAACACTCGTCGATGCTGGCGCGTCGTGCGCGCTGCGCACGCTGTTTATCGCTGCACTGCACAACGAAAAAACGGGGAAAAACGCCGCTTTTGTGCCGAAATGCCCCGTTTGAGCGGTGTGTGTTGACAGCGCTGTCAATCGGACGTCAAATCGCCTCGCACTCAACATGCGGGTGGCGAAGCCTGCATCTCTATCGTGAATTCTGGGGAGGAGTTTCGATGAAGCAGTCGCGTGTCGCCCCCAAGCGCACACTTCTTACGTCTGCACTGTTGCTGGCCCTGAGCCAGCCCTTGTATGCGCAACAAACAACAACAACCACCACCACGTCTGACGCCGGGCAGCGCTCGGCGACGGTCGACGAGGAGGCCAGGACGCTCGACACCGTCGTGGTGCAGGGCATCCGCGGAAGCCTGACCTCGTCGATGAACCTCAAGCGTGACTCGCAGGGCGTGGTCGACGGGATCGTGGCCGAGGACATCGGCAAGTTCCCGGACACCAACCTGGCCGAGTCACTGCAGCGCATCAGCGGCGTGTCGATCGACCGGTCGCTTGGCGAGGGCGCACGCGTCACCGTCCGCGGCATCGGGCCGGACTACAACATGGTCATGCTCAATGGCCGGCAGATGCCGGCGTCGAGCAACGCCAACGGTGCGGGCGTGTCCAACTCGCGCGCATTCGACTTCGCCAACCTGGCATCGGAAGCGATCTCCAGCGTCGAGGTGTACAAGACCAGCCGCGCCACCGTCCCGCCCGGAGGCATCGGCGCGACGATCAACATCCGCACCGCCAGGCCGCTGGAGTCCGAGCCGGTCATCAATGTCGGCATGAAGGCCGTGCATGACACGTCCAACGGCAACCTGCCCGATTCACTGCAGGGCAGCGACATCACGCCCGAGATCTCGGGCATCTTCAGCCAGCGCTACTTCGACGGCAAGTTCGGCGTCGCGCTGACCGGCAGCTACCAGGAACGCGACTTCGGCTTCAGCCAGGTCGGCGTGCCCAACGGCTGGCGTCCGTTCCGTGGCGACGAGAACAACTGGGGCACCATTCCGCAGCCGGGCACGGCGGGTTCGGAGAACATCACCAACCGCCCCGGTCCGACCGACATCTACTCGGTGCCGCAGAACCTCAACTACAGCGTCAACGGCGTGCAGCGCCAGCGCACCAACGGCCAGCTGACACTGCAGTGGCAGCCGGTCGACAACGTCACCACGACGCTGGACTACACCTACTCCGAGAACAAGATCCAGCAGCAGCGCAACGAGCTGTCGGTGTGGTTCAACTACGGCCCGTCGGTCTCCTCGTGGACCGATGGCCCGGTGGCCGCGCCGCTGATCTACAAGGAAATCATCAACCCGGCCACCAGCGACGTCTCGATGGGCGGCATGCGCCTGGCCAACGTCAACGAGAACAAGTCGCTCGGCTTCAACGTCGACTGGCAAGTCAGCGACGCCCTCGACCTGTCGCTGGATTACCACAACTCGTCGGCAGAGACGCGTCCTGACAGCCCGTGGGGTTCGGCAGGCGTTCTGGGCATGTCGGCCTTTGTTCGCGGCGACACCACCGCCGACTTCACCCGCGACTTCCCGGTCGTGACCATCGCGCTTCCGCCTGGCGTGGCGCAGGTGGAGCCGTCGCAGGCGCTGGTTTCCGGTTCGGTGTTCAACAACGCCTACAACAAGTCCGAGATCGAACAGACCCAGCTCAAGGGCCGGTTCGAGTTCGGCGACTACTCCGGGCTGGACTTTGGCGCGTCATACACCGACGTGGAAAACCGCACCGCGTTCGGCTTCATGCAGCGCGATACCTGGGGTGGCGTCGGCACCGCGGCGGACTACGACGACAGCATCTTCTCGCCGGACAACATGGGGAACTACTTCGAGAGTTTCTCCGGGCATAACGCCCCGTCCTTCACCGACCGCTTCCTGCTGTTCGATTTCGATCGTCTGCGCGCACGGGCGGCGGAAGTGACCGGTCACCCCGAGTGGTACCGCGCGCCGGACGCATTCACCCGCGACCTGCGCACGGAAGAGAAGTCCACCGGCGGCTACATGCAGTACACGACGACCTTCAACTGGTCGATGCCGCTGAACATCGCGGCGGGCGTGCGCTACGAGAAGACCGAAGTGACCTCGTCGGCACTGGTGCCCAACGCCACCGGGATCTCGTGGAGTGCGGCCAACGAGCTGAACCTCAACTTCGGCGCCCCGGGCTTCGCAACGCTGCGCGGTGAGTACGACTACTGGTTGCCGAACCTCGACGCCAGCCTCGACATCACCGACAGCATCATCCTGCGCGGCAGCTACAGCCAGACCATCGGCCGGCCGGGCTGGGCGGACATCCAGGGCGGTCGCACGCTCGACCAGATCGTCCGCGTCGATGGCGGTACCGGCACCCAGGGTGATCCGACCCTCAAGCCGCTGCTGTCGGACAACTTCGACCTGTCGTTCGAGTGGTACTTCGCCGAGTCGAGCTACGTCTCGGTGGGCTACTTCCGCAAGGACATCGAGAACTACATTGGCACCTCGCAGATCGTCGACGTGGGCGGCAGCGACGGCGAGACGCCGTTCAACCTGCACACGCCGGTGGGCGGCGGTTACTGGAACGCGGCGCTGGCCAATGGCTGCGCGCAGGCGGACGTGGTGTGCATACGCAACTACATCCTGGGCAACTTCAACGGCCAGCCGGGCGTGACGGCGACCGGCACGGATGTCAACGGCAACGCCACGGGCACCATCACGGGCCTGGCCAGCGATCCGCTCGCCAGCTTCAGGATCACCACGCCGGCCAACAAGCAGGACTCCACCCTCGATGGCTGGGAATTCAACATCCAGCACGTGTTCGGCGAAACCGGTTTCGGCGTCGCGGCGAACTACACCATCGTCGACAGTCCGGACCTGAACTACGACAACGCCCTGATCGGTGGACAGTTCGCCCTGGTCGGCCTCAGCGATTCGGCCAACCTGGTGCTGTTCTACGAGAAGTACGAC
>DATDBK010000114.1:0-27837 GCA_036524935.1 Lysobacter sp.
GCGACCCGTCGGGCCGAGCGTGGCCTTGACGGCATTGGCGAGCACATTGACGCCGCGCAGCATCTTGACGCGCGCGTCCTCACCGAAACGAATTTCCTTGGCAGCCATTTGTTGTTACCTCAAAAGCGGGAATGGGGAATGGGGAATAGGGAACGAAAGGCTTTGACGACTGACGGGATGGAGCGGGGTGCGGAACGCGCGCATTGCGCTTCATTCCCTCTTCCCTGCTCCCTCTTCCCGTTGCGCTTCGCTTAGCCGAGCACCGCGAAGATGTCGTCTTCCTTGACCACCAGGAATTCGGTGCCGTCGAGCTTGACCTCGGTACCGCTGTACTTGCCGAACAGGACCTTGTCGCCGACCTTGACCGAGACCGGGCGGACGTTGCCGTTGTCGAGGACCTTGCCGGTGCCGACAGCGACGACTTCACCCTTGATCGGCTTCTCGGTGGCCGAGTCCGGAATCACGATGCCGCCAGCGGACATCTTTTCTTCTTCCATGCGCTTGATGACCACGCGGTCGTAGAGCGGCTTGATATTCATCGCGACAAATCTCCGAGGGATTTACGTAAGTTGTTGAACGAGCGGGAAAAGTGGTCGAATTTTAGCAGTCGACCCTGAAGAGTGCCAATGTCAGGGACGAATAAACCCGGCGAACCGGGACAGCGGGGGAGATTGGGGGGGCCGGGCGTCCTTTCAAGGGCGGGGGGCGCAAAAAGAAAGCCCGCGCCCGACACCTTTCATGGGGCGGGGAGCGCAAAAAGAAAGTCCGCGCCCGGCCTTTGACGGGGTGGGGCCGCAAAAAGAAAGAGCGCGCCCCCGAGGGAACGCGCTCTTTCTGGTACGGAGGTGGCTGTCCTGTGCTCGACGCATCCTGCGCACGGCCCCGAACCGACGCCTTGTCACTACCAACGCCCTTGTCGGCAGGGGCCAATCTTCGCCCTTATGCGCGGCGGCGACCAGCGCCCTCGTGCTGACTGCTGGTAGCATGAGCTTGGCGGAAAGCTTGAAACTGTTGACTTCGACTGCTTCAATCCACGCAGTTGGCTACCCATTGCGCACAGCATTGGGTGAATCTGGATCGCCTGGTGAATAACGGTATCTTCGGAGGCTCCGCGTGACTCCCCAGCAACGGATTCGACTGGCCCGGCGGCACTGCGGACTCTCCCAGGCAGCGCTGGGCGCCGCCGTTGGCGTGCAGCGCAGCGCGGTCGGGCACTGGGAGGCGGCACGCGGCAAGTACCCGAGCGTGGCGCATCTGCGCGAAATCGCGCTGGTGACCGGCGTCCAGTTCGAATGGCTGGCCACCGGCCGCGGCAACATGGGGCTGTCGGCCGACACGGCCCTGGACTCGGTCGCCGCAGCCGATGCGCTGCTGGTCGACGATCCGCTCGAGCTGCGGCTGCTGGCCGCGTTCCGGGAAGCGCCAACGCTGTCGCGGGCGCCCCTGGTTGAAGTGGTGGAGCAACTGGCGCAGTCGCGTACCGGCCGCGGCCGCGGCCGCACGCCACCGATGTGAACTCTCAGTCGGCGCCGAGCCGCTTCACTGCGGCAGCCGGCAGGGCAGCGCAGTCGACCGCCGTCTCGAACGGTGCGGTCACCGCGATGCCATTGATCGCCAGTTGCAGGCGCCTGGGCGCGGGCGGCGCTTCAACGGCCGCGGCCCAGATCGCGCGGATCGTGCCTTGCATGGGTGGCTCGGGCAGCACGGTGTTGTTCGCGTCCACGTAAAGCAGTTCGCCCGGCGCCGTGGCCACGGCGACGTTGTCGGCGGCGTCGAGCAGGGTCAACGCTTCCGGCTCGCCCCAGCAGCTCATCGCGCTCTCGCAGCTGAGGTCGGCCAGCACCCGGGATGCGGATGCGTCGCCCAGCTCGCAGGCGGCACGTACGTGGATGCCGTACCCGGGCGCCGACTGGCTCGCGATCACGGGCGCGACCGCAGCCGCAGCCATCCCGATTATCAGGACAGCCCTGGCAGCCAGGGCGATAAGGCAGTGACGCTGGAACATCGAACCTCCTCCGTCGCGGCCGGACCAGTGCCGGCGCCGGCAGCCTACGTCATCCATCGCCGCCCTGCGCAAGCGCCCGCGCCCCGTCGGCACCGCCCCCGGTCATTCGCCCCTCCGCGGGGCGGCAGCTACACTTGCGCCCCTCATGACCCCGCCCCCCGCCTCGCCCGTACGGCTGGTCCTCAGTACCTGCGCCGATCCGCAAAGCGCCGACGCCATTGCCAGGGCCCTGGTCGGCGAGCGCCTGGCGGCCTGCGTCAACGTGCTGCCCGGGGTGTCGTCGACCTACCGCTGGCGCGACGCGATCGAGCAGGCCCATGAGGTCCTGCTGCTGATCAAGACCACGGCCGATCGCCAGGACGCGCTGATCGCCAGGCTGCAGGCCCTGCATTCCTATGAACTGCCCGAGGCGGTCGTGGTCGAAGCCGTGGGCGGCCTTGCCCCCTACCTGCAGTGGGTGGCCGAACAGACCCGAGAACATGACTGAAACCAGACGACTCCGACTGCCGCGCCTGCGCAATGCGCTGCTGAACCTGGCGCTTGCCGCGAGCGCGCTGGCGACCACGCCGGCGCTGGCCGCGATCAACCCCGACGACCTGCTGCCGGTCGACGAGGCATTCGCACTGCGGGCAGAAGCGCCCAGCCCGGACCGCATCGAGATCCGCTGGCACATCGCCGACGGCTACTACCTCTACAAGCACCGCATCGCCGTGCAGGCCGACGCCGGCTTTGCCGCGCAGCCACTGCAACTGCCGGCGGGCAAGGCGCACGAGGACGAGTTCTTCGGCCGGGTCGAGACCTACCGCCAGACGCTCACCGCGGTGTTACCAGGTACGGCACAGGGCAGCCAGGCCACGCTGAAGATCCGCTACCAGGGCTGCGCCGACGCCGGCATCTGTTATCCGCCGCAGACGCGCAGCATCAGCGTGACCCTGCCGAGTGCTGGCATCGCATCGACCCAACAACCTGCGGTGGCCTTCGGCCCGGCGCGTGGCGGAGCCCCGGCGCTCGGCGGCGGCCTGCTCGCAGGCAAGGCAGGCGGTGCCACCGACACGGTGCCGCTGCCGCCGGAACAGGCGTTTGGCTTCGAAGCCATCGCCGGCGACGGCAACACGTTGCTGCTGCGCTTCACGCCGGCGCGTGGCTACTACCTGTATCGCGACAAGACGACGCTTCGCCTGGACGCGGCCGCCGCAAAGGCCGGCGTCGCACTGGGTGCACCGCGCTGGCCGCAGGGCGTGGCCCACCGCGACGAACATTTCGGCAACGTGGTCGTCTACTTCGACCAGGTGGAACTTCCGGTTGCGCTGACCCGCAGCAAGGCCGGTGCGGCAACGGTGCGGCTGACGGCGGGATTCCAGGGCTGCCAGACCGATGGCATCTGCTATCCGCCGATGACGCGCACGGTTGAGGTGGCACTGCCAGCCGGGGTGGTTGGCGTTGCTGCGCCTGGCGTCCAACCCGCCCCCTCCCCGGCCGCCCTCCCCTCGAAGGAGAGGGAGCAATCCGCAACTCCGGTCGCCGCTGCAGTTGCTGTCGAGCCCTCCCCTTCAAAGGCAGGCTCCGGCGAACTCGCCGAAGACAGCCGCCTCGCCGCCTCCCTGGCCGGACCGAACCGCTGGTGGGCACTGGCGAGCTTCTTCGGCTTCGGTCTGCTGCTCTCGTTCACGCCGTGCGTGCTGCCGATGATCCCGATCCTGTCCGGCCTGATCGCCGGCCATGGCCCGGGCCTGGGCGCGCGCCGTGCGTTCGCGCTTTCGTTTGTCTATGTGCTTGCCAGCGCGCTCGTGTTCACCGTCGCCGGCGTGGTCGCCGGCCTGGTTGGCGCCAACCTGCAGATCGCGTTCCAGAATCCGTGGGTGATCAGCGCCTTCGCCCTGCTCTTTATCGCGCTGGCGCTTTCGAGCTTCGGGCTCTACGAGTTGCAGCTTCCGGCCGGCCTTCGCAATAAGCTCGGATCGATGAGCGATCACCAGCGTGGCGGCTCCTGGGCCGGCGTGGCGGTGATGGGCGCGCTGTCAGCGCTGATCGTCGGCCCATGCGTGGCACCGCCGCTGGCGGCCGGTGTGCTCTACATCGGCCAGACCCAGGACCCGGTGTTCGGCGGCGCGGCGCTGTTCCTGCTGGCCATGGGCATGGGCGTGCCGCTGCTTGCCTTCGGCGTGGCCGCCGGCAAGGGCCTGCCCACCAGCGGCCCATGGATGGTCGCGGTGCAGCGCGTGTTCGGTTTCATCTTCCTGGGCTTGGCGGTGTGGATGCTGTCGCGCATCGTTCCGGGCGCGGCGACGCTGGCGCTTTGGGGCGTGCTGCTGCTGGCGGCGGCGGCAACGATCGCTGTTGCGCTCCAGGCGGTGCGAAGCCACGGCATCCGCGTGCTCGGCTGGACCGCGGCGCTGGTGCTGGGCGTGGTCGGCGCCGCGCAACTGGTCGGTTCCATGGCCGGCAGTCGCGACCCGCTGCAGCCGCTGGCCGGACTGCGCGGTGGCCAGGCCCATGTTGCTGAACTGCCGTTCCGCACGATCAAATCGCTGGCCGACCTCGAGCGCGAGCTGATCGCGGCCAAGACCGCCGGCAAGCCGGTGATGCTCGACTTCTATGCCGACTGGTGCGTGTCGTGCAAGGAGATGGAGAAGTACACCTTCCCCGAAGCCGCGGTGCATTCGGCGCTGTCCGGCTTCGTGCTGCTCAAGGCCGATGTCACCGCCAACGACGACGTCGACCAGGCGCTGATGAAACAACTGGGCATCATCGGCCCGCCGGCGACCCTTTACTACGTCGATGGCGCCGAGCGCCGCGAGCTGCGCCTGTTCGGCTTCGAGGAGACCGGGCCGTTCGTCGCACGGATCCAGAAGGCCAGCCACTGATGGCGATGGGCGCGACCACGAAGATCCTGCTGGTTGCCGTGGTCGCCGGCGTCCTCGGCGTGGTCGCCGGGGTCCTGTCGAACGGCCCCGGCCCACTGCTGCGGAGCGAGGTCGGCCAGCGCGCGCTGCAGACGGTAATGGACGCCAGTGCGCCAACGCCTCCGGCCGGGCTGGCCGTCGCGCGACGCGGCGAAGCGCTGCCAGCGCTGCAGCTGCCCGCGCTGGACGGCGCTCCGGTGCGGCTGCCGGCCGCGTATGCCGGGCGCCCGATCGTGATCAACCTGTGGGCCAGCTGGTGCGGCCCGTGCATCGAGGAAATGCCCGAGCTGGACCGGTTCGCCGCCAGCCAGGGGCCGAACGGCACGCAAGTGGTCGGCATCGCGCTCGATGAAGCGGCCGCAGTAAAGGACTTCCTGACGCGGATTCCAGTCCGCTACCCCATCCTGCTGGACCAGGCAGGTCCGGGCGACGCAGGCGTGCAGTTGGGCAATACCAAGGGCGTATTGCCCTACACGGTGCTGGTTTCGGCCGATGGCCGCCTGTTGAAGCAGAAGATCGGCCCGTTCCGGCACGGCGAAATCGACGACTGGGTCGCAAATTAGAGCGACCACTCAAACAACTGCTTAAATCCTGACAACTTCGTCGATACGGTAGCGAACGTCTGGACACCCCGGCCGGCTTCGCGCACACTGCCACCCTTTCGGGGTGTTTGTCAGGAGCGTCAAGGGTCTGCCATGGCGAAGTTGTTGGTTCTGCACGGCCCCAACCTCAATCTGCTCGGCAGCCGCGAGCCGGAGGTGTATGGCCACGCCACCCTGGCCGACATCGACAGCGACCTGCGCCAGCGCACCGAGGCGGCCGGACACGCCTACGACAGCCTCCAGGCCAACGCCGAGCATGCGCTGGTCGATCGCATCCAGGCCGCCCGCGATGACGGCACGGCCCTGGTGCTGATCAACCCGGCTGCCTTCACCCACACCAGCGTTGCCATCCGCGACGCGCTGGCGGCCGTTGCGATCCCCTTTTTCGAAGTCCACCTGTCCAACCCGCACCGGCGCGAACCGTTCCGCCACACCAGCTACTTCAGCGACCTGGCCATCGGCGTGGTCTGCGGCTTCGGCGCCGACAGCTACCGCTACGCCCTCGATGCCGCGCTGAAGCGACTGGGCTGATTTCCTCTGGAGTCCCGTCACCGGGACGACACCCTACTTAACGACCCTGAGGCCCACCATGGACCTGCGCAAAATCAAGAAACTCATCGACCTGCTCGAGGAATCCAACCTCGCCGAGATCGAGATCAAGGAAGGCGAAGAGTCCGTCCGCCTCGCCCGCACGCCGCGTGGCGTGGCTGCGGCTGCACCGGTCATGCATGCCGCGCCGGTCGCCCACGCCCCGGTGATGCCGATGCACGGCCCGACCGAAGCGGCCACCGGCGGCCACGCCAAGCCGCAGGCCGACCTGCCCGAGGGCCACGTCGTGCGTGCGCCGATGGTGGGTACGTTCTACGCCTCGCCGTCGCCGGACAAGCCGCTGTTCGTCACCGTGGGCCAGGCCGTGAAGGCCGGCGACACCCTGGGCATCATTGAAGCGATGAAGATGTTCAACCCGATCGAGGCCGACGTCGCCGGCACCGTGCTCAAGGTGATGGTCGAGAACGGCCAGCCGATCGAGTTCGACCAGCCGCTCTTCGTCATCGGGTGAGATCAGCCCATGCTCGATAAAGTCGTAATCGCCAACCGCGGTGAGATCGCGCTGCGCATCCTGCGCGCGTGCCACGCGCTGGGCATCCGTACGGTCGCGGTGCACTCCACCGTCGACCGCAACCTCAAGCACGTCGCGATGGCCGACGAATCGGTCTGCATCGGCCCGGCACCGTCGACCGACAGCTACCTCAACATGGCGCAGATCATTGCCGCCGCCGAGGTCACCGACGCCCAGGCGATCCACCCGGGCTACGGTTTCCTGTCGGAGAACGCCGACTTCGCCGAACGCGTGGAGCAGTCGGGCTTCATCTTCATCGGACCAAAGGCCGACACGATCCGCCTGATGGGCGACAAGGTCGAGGCGATCCGCGCGATGAAGGCCGCCGGTGTGCCGTGCGTGCCCGGCAGCGGCGGCCCGCTCGGCGACGACCCGGCGACCAACGTCAAGATCGCGCGCGAGATCGGCTACCCGATCATCGTCAAGGCCGCCGGTGGCGGCGGCGGTCGCGGTATGCGCGTGGTCCACACCGAAGCGCACCTGACCGTTGCCATCCAGACCACCAAGTCCGAGGCCAAGGCGGCCTTCGGCAACGACATGGTCTACATGGAGAAGTTCCTGGAGAACCCGCGCCACGTGGAGATCCAGGTGCTCGCCGACGGCCAGGGCGGCGCCATCCACCTGGGCGAACGCGACTGCTCGATGCAGCGCCGCCACCAGAAGGTGGTCGAGGAAGCACCGGCACCGGGCATCACCCCGGAGCAGCGCGCGGAGATCGGCAAGGTCTGCGTCGAAGCCTGCCTGCGCATCGGCTACCGCGGCGCCGGCACGTTCGAGTTCCTGTACGAGAACGGCCGCTTCTACTTCATCGAGATGAACACGCGCATCCAGGTCGAGCATCCGGTCACCGAGATGGTCACCGGCATCGACCTGGTCCGCGAGCAGCTCAACATCGCCGCCGGCCACAAGCTGGCGATCAAGCAGAGCGACGTGGTCCTGGAAGGCCATGCGATCGAGTGCCGCATCAATGCCGAGGACCCGGAGACGTTCATGCCGTTCCCGGGCCTGATCCAGCACTTCCACGCACCGGGCGGCCCCGGCGTGCGCGTCGACAGCCACATCTACGAGGGCTATCGCGTCCCGCCGAACTACGACTCGATGATCGGCAAGCTGATCGTGCACGGCCCCGACCGCGAGACCGCGATCGCGCGCATGCGCGTGGCGCTGAGCGAAATGGTCGTCGACGGCATCAAGACCAACGTGCCGCTGCAGCAGCGGATCATGTCGGACGCCGGTTTCCAGCAGGGTGGGATGAACATCCACTACCTGGAAAAGCGCCTGAAGGAACAGAAGGAAAAGGCGCTGTCGATCGTGTAATCGTTGCGTTGATGGAAAAAAGAAACGGCGCCGCGAGGCGCCGTTTTTTGTGGCATCTGCCATGTCCCGGCATTGGCCGGGACGACGGTGCGCGTCAGCGCGCGCCCAGGCCCGGCGATGCGTCGGCGGTCGCATCGCTGGCGACCTCCGCAGCGGGTGCCGCCTGCGCGCTGCCCGGGATCGGATCGACGCCCGCACTCGATGACGGACTGACGATCATCACGTACTCGCTCGAGCCGTCCGGCCAGACCACCCTGAAGGTGCTCCCTGGCGGCAGGGTCGAGAACGGTGCGCCGCTGCTGGCGCGGTAGACCGCGGCCACCTGGCTGGCGCCCGACATCCGTACCGCTTCGGACGAATCCACCGTGGTCACGGCCACCTGCGACAGCTGCCGGTACTCGTCGCCGAGCACATCGATCACCACGCCAGCCGCCGAGACAGAGTAGGTCGCGAACAACAGCACCCAGAAATAGCGGCGCGCCTTGTCGCCAAACTTCAGACTTTTCATTTGTTTTTCCTCTTCTCGCCCATCAGCGAGTCGACCATTGCATTGACCACATCGACGCCCTGGCGCGGAATCGCGGCGTCGTAAACGAAACTCGGGAAATCCTGTGCCGGATCGGTCGAGCAGATCCCGCCGTTGGCGCAGTAGGACGTCATCAACGAACTCTGCGGGCCGCAATCCAGGCCGAGCCTGCATGCAGCCAACTGCCAGGCCAGTTCCGAGAACTGGGTGCCGGCGACCTGGTCCGACATGGAAACCCGGCCGCTGGAGGCGATGCCCATGCCTGGCGACAGCGCCGAATAGGCGTCTGGATCCTTCGATTCCTGCACGCGCTGGACGAGGTCGCTTGCATACGCGTCGCCTTCCTTGACCGGCTGCCCGGAGGCCATCAGCGCCGCCTCGGCGGGGAGACTGCCGGCCGCGGCCGCTTCGGTGCGCTTGACCATGATCATGCGCGGCGACAGATCGTCCTGCGGCACGAACCGGGCACAACGACGACCGACGCGCTCGCGCGCAGCGGCCATCGCCGGCGAACCGCGCATGGCCATGTCGCGGATCACCTGCGTGTCGCGGGTGTAGGCCGTTGGCGCCACGGCATAACCGGAGCAGTAGTCGTAGACGCGGCTCACCATCCACATCGCATCGGCGTCGCCGTCGCGCACTGCCGGCTCGAGCGACTGCATGTAGGCGAACAGGTCGTCGCTGCGTTCGAATTCGACGCGGATCGGCGCAACGTGCCCGGCGATGCGCGCGACCGAGATTGCCGGCGACGGCGCTACGTCGCTGCCGCGGGAATGCGCCGCCATCGCCGCGTCCACCGCGCCCAGGGTGACCATGCCGTCGGCAACGCTGCCGGGGCGATGGCTGCGAACCCAGGCGGTGCCGGCCACGGCCAGGATTGCCAGCGCGATCACGACGGCCGAGACGCGCGCACGCGCGCCCGATCCCCCATGGGGTCGCGCTCTGAACCCGTTTTGCAACGTGTCGGACATCCGGATACGGCTGGCTCTGCAATCTAGGCGGCCATTCTAGGGCATGAGGTCGAACGCATACGGTGCGGTCTGACTGAACGGCCTGAGCCGACCACGGGATCGGATCGGATCGGGCCGCGTCGGCTGGACGGACTCGCCGCCGCCCGGCCCGGATTGCGGTCGGCTTTACGCCGCCCGCCCCACCCCGCAACATGTCCGCCCCCCTTTCTGCACGCGCTGCCCGGCGCGCCCGCCGCCATGCCGTTCCTCGAGCTCACCCTGCCCTGTTCCGAAGTCCAGCAGCCGCGCTACGAGCGCGCGCTGGGGAATGTCGGCGCCCTCGCCGTCACCCTGGCCGACGCCCACGCCGACGCCCCCGACGAACAGGCGATCTTCGAACCCGGCGTCGGTGAGACACCGCTGTGGCACGAGCTGACGCTGACGGCGCTGTTCGAGGGCGGCACCCCACAGGAGCTGCTGCTGTACGCGCTCAGCGCCGCCGATGAAGACCTGGACTGGTCGCGCGCGAGCTTCCGCGAGGTCGCCGACCAGGATTGGGAACGGGCCTGGATGGACCAGTACGAGCCGCTGCAGTTCGGTGCGCGCACCTGGATCGTGCCCTGGAACCATGACCTGCCCGCCGGCGCGGATGCGGCCGATGCCGCAGTCGTGCGCCTCGACCCGGGCCTGGCCTTCGGCTCGGGCACGCACCCGACCACCGCGCTGTGCCTGCAGTGGCTCGACCAGCTCGCCGGCGAAGGCGCCCTGGCCGGCGCCCGCGTGCTCGATTTCGGCTGCGGCTCGGGCATCCTGGCCCTGGCCGCGCTCAAGCTCGGCGCAGCCCAGGCCGTTGGCGTCGACAACGACCCCCAGGCCCTGCTCGCCACCGCCGACAACGCCGAGCGCAACGGCGTCGGCGACCGCCTCCAGGCCTGGATGCCCAAGGAAGAGCCGGTAGCGACCTACCCCGTGGTGGTGGCCAACATCCTTGCCTCGGCCCTGGTCACGCTGGCAGACACCTTGGCTGCACGCGTCGCGCCCGGTGGCCGCATCGCCATGTCCGGGATCCTGGCCGGCCAGGAGGACGAGGTGATGGCGCGCTACGCCGCCGACTTCGAGTCGCTGCAGGCCGATCGGCTCGAAGACTGGATGCGCGTCACAGGTGTGCGTCGCCGCTGACCGCGCCGACGTGCTTGAATAGGTCGGGGATTCACTGAAGTGCGACACCGGGTACTGCCCGGGACGGGGATGGGGACGGGGTTGACCTGCCACGCACCCGGCTCGCGGCATGACGTGCGGCAAGGGAATGCACAGCACCTGCCCGGCTGGAGCGACCAGCTGCAGTTCGGTGCATGCCCCGGCCCATACCACGCCCCGCCCATTCCATCGCTGTCGCAGCCTGACTCACACCATGTTCGTCCCGTGCCCTCATTGCGGATTCCTGGTTGCGCTGATCGCCACTGGCGAACGCGCATCGCAGCGCTGTCCGCGTTGCGATGGCCTGGTGCAGGCGGGCGAGGAAATCACGGCGGTCGATGCAACGGTCGCCAGCGCGGCCGTCAATGAAGACGCAGCGCAGTTGTTGGCCGGCACGGCAGCCGACACCGCGATCGATTCACCCGTCGCCACGACGGTCGACAGCAGCGCGACCGGCGACACCGTGGCGCACGACGATCCAGCGCCGCCGACATTCGAGCAGGCCATCGAGGCGGCGGCGATCCGACCGGCCGCGCCACGACGTCAACGCCGTGGCACCCGCCCGCGTCGCCAGGGCGAGCCCAGTTTCGCCAGCCGGCATGCGGCAACCGCAAGCACCCGCCTGCACTGGCGCTGGTATGCGGCACTGGCCGGACTGGTACTGCTGCTTGTTCTGCAGCTGATGCTGGCGCAGCGGCACGAGCTGGCTGCCGAGGCACGCTGGCGTCCGTACGTCTCGGCGCTGTGCAGCGTCGCCGGCTGCGACCTTCCGCCCTGGCACGAGCCCGGCGCGTTCACCATGATCCAGCGCAACGTGCGCGCAAAACCTGGCCGCGCCGGCGTGCTCGCGGTGGAGGCGAGTTTCCGCAACGACGCCCATTGGCCGCAGCCATGGCCGACGTTGCTGCTGGGCTTGTCCGATGTCGACGGCCGGCTCGCCGGACAGCGCGCGTTCACTCCTGTCGAGTACCGTCCCGGTCATCAGGCCGATGACGTGTTGTTGCCCGGGCAAAGCACGACAGTGACGCTGGAGGTCATCGAACCGGCGCCGCGTATTGTCGCGTTTACCTTCGACTTCCGATGAAGCACCCGCCATCACATTGTGGCCTGCGACGGGCCCGCGCTAGACTCCGCTTCCCGTCGCGCGCCCCTGCCCGGACCGACGGTGTCGCCGCAACACCCGCGTAGCAGCAAAGCACCACGCACCAATACCACCGCCACACCGCGCGCACAGCGCACACCGCGTACACCCTGGGGATCACGTTGAACGCAGCCGCCGACCGCACCGACTCCGCACGCAGCGCACCGCGCGTACCGTTGCGCGATCACGTCGCTACGTCGATCCGCCGCTTCCTCGGCGACCTGGATGGCTGCGAGACCGAGAACCTCTACGAGGTCGCCCTGCGCGAACTCGAGATCCCGCTCTTCATCGAAGTGCTGCAACACTGCGACGGCAACCAGAGCCGCGCCGCTGCGATGCTCGGCATCCATCGCGCCACGCTGCGCAAGAAGCTGCGCGAGTACGGCCTCGACTGAGCACGCGTGCCCGGGCGGGAGCGGCTTCGGCCGCGACGCAGGGCATCCTCCGGGGAATCACGGCTGAAACCGCCCCACGGGTCGGGACTGACCGGCTGCCGGTATAATTCCCGGCTCCCGCCGCCGTCCCCTCCCCCTCATGACTTCCGAGCGTTTGCCCGCCTCGCCGGTGAAGATCCGCCGCGCGCTGCTGTCCGTGTCCGACAAGACCGGCCTGATCGAACTCGCCCAGGCGCTGGCCGCCCATGGTGTGGAACTGCTGTCCACCGGCGGTACCGCCAAGGCGATCCGCGAGGCCGGACTGGACGTCAGGGACGTGTCGGACGTCACCGGTTTCCCGGAGATGATGGACGGCCGGGTCAAGACCCTGCATCCGCTGGTGCACGGCGGCCTGCTCGGTCGCGCCGGCATCGACGATGCGGTGATGGCCGAGCACGGCATTGGCGCCATCGACCTGCTGGTGCTGAACCTGTATCCGTTCGAGAAAGTGTCGGCCGACCCGGCCAGCTCGATGGACGACGTGGTCGAGAACATCGACATCGGCGGACCGGCGATGCTGCGTTCGGCAGCCAAGAACTTCGCCCGCGTCGCCGTCGCTACCGATCCGGCCCAGTACGCGGGGATCGTCACGGAACTGCAGGGCAACGATGGCGCGCTCGGTGCGCAGACGCGCTTCGCCCTGTCGGTGGCCGCGTTCAACCGCGTCGCCCAGTACGACGCCTGCATCAGCGACTACCTGTCCGCGCTGCAGGCCGACGGCAGCCGCGCCTTGTTCCCGGCGCAGCAGAACAGCAACTTCGTCAAGGTCATGGACCTGCGCTACGGCGAGAACCCGCACCAGCATGGCGCGTTCTACCGCGACTTGTATCCAGTACCGGGCACGCTGGCGACGTTCACCCAGCTGCAGGGCAAGGAGCTGAGCTTCAACAATCTCGCCGATGCCGACGCCGCATGGGAATGCGTGCGCCAGTTCGAGTCCACCGCCTGCGTGATCGTCAAGCATGCCAATCCGTGCGGCGTGGCCGAAGGTGTTGCCTGCGGCGACGCCTACGAGCTGGCCTATGCCACCGACCCGACCTCGGCGTTCGGCGGCATCATCGCCTTCAACCGCACGCTCGATGCGGCCACCGCCAAGGTCATCCTCGACCGCCAGTTCGTCGAGGTGCTGATTGCACCCGATTACGAGGACGGTGCGCTCGACTATGCGCGCAAGAAGGCCAACGTCCGCGTGCTGCGCATTCCGCACGGCGAAGGCCGCAACAACTTCGACATCAAGCGTGTCGGCTCCGGCCTGCTGATGCAGACCAGCGACATCCGCGAAGTCACCCCGGGCGAGCTGAAGGTGGTCAGCAAGCTTGCGCCCACGGCAGAGCAGATGTCCGACCTGCTGTTCGCCTGGCGCGTGGCGAAGTTCGTCAAATCCAACGCCATCGTCTATGCGAAGGATCACCGCACCATCGGCGTCGGCGCCGGCCAGATGAGCCGCGTGTATTCGGCCCGGATCGCCGGCATCAAGGCCACCGACGCAGGTCTGGTAGTGCCCGGGTCGGTCATGGCGAGCGACGCATTCTTCCCGTTCCGCGATGGCATCGACGCCGCCGCCGAAGCCGGCATCAAGGCGGTGATCCAGCCGGGCGGCTCGATGCGCGACGGCGAGGTCATCGCAGCCGCCGATGAACACGGCATCGCCATGGTCTTCACCGGCGTGCGCCATTTCCGCCACTGACCGCGCCGTAACCGTCCCTGCGGCACACTCCGCGGACATCGCCAGGCGCTCCCGTCATGTGGATCAGAACAGAAACCCAGGCCGACCACGCGGCCATTGCCGCCGTCATCGCGGCGGCCTTCGTCGACCAGCCCGGCGAGGGGCGCACTGAACAGCGCATCGTCGAAGCCCTGCGCGCGGATGGCGCCTTGAGCCTGTCGCTGGTGGCCGACATCGACGGACGCATTGCCGGCCATGTGGCGTTCTCGCCGGTGCGCGTCGGCGACGGCGCCGAGCGATGGTTCGGGCTCGGGCCAGTGGCCGTGACACCGGCCGACCAGCACAACGGCGTCGGCACTGCGCTGATCCGCGCCGGCCTGAGTGAGCTTGCCGAGCGCGGCGCACTCGGCTGCGTGGTCCTCGGTGAACCGGAGTACTACCAGCGCTTCGGTTTTCGCCACCAGCCCGGCCTGCGATTCGGCGATGTGCCGCAGCAGTATTTCCAGGCCCTGGCCTTTGGCGATCGCGTGGCCGAGGGCGAGGTTGCGTACCACCCGGGGTTCACCGCCCCGCCGTAACCCCGGACAAGGCCCGGGAAGCTACTTTCCCTGTTCCTTCCAGATCTCATGGTCGACGCCGTCACCCAGCTCCGGGTACTGCGCGATGTGGAACGTCGGCGACTTGCCCTCGCCCAGCTGGCGGTCGTAGTCGCGGGTCAGCTTGATGACCACGCCCGACAACATGACGATCGCGACCAGGTTGATCGAGGCCATCAGCGCCATCGCCGCATCGGCCGCGTCCCAGACCAGCTGCACCTTCGAGAACACGCCCCAGACGATCACCGCCAGCGCGGCAAGACGCAGGACCAGCAGGCTCCAGCGGCCTCCGCCGAGGTAGATCAGGTTCATCTCGGCATACGAGTAGTTGCCGATGATCGTGGTGAAGGCAAAGAAGAACAGCGCGATCGCGACGAAATAGGTACCCCAGCCACCGAAGAACACGGTCATCGCCGCCTGGGTGATCTGCACGCCGTCACCGCCCTGGCCGAGCACGCCCGACAGCAGGATCACGAAGCCGGTCGCGCTGCAGATCAGCAGCGTGTCGATGAACACGCCCAGCGACTGCACGAACCCCTGGCTCGACGGATGGTGCGGGACCGGCGTCGCCGCCGCGGCGACGTTGGGCGCGCTGCCCATGCCGGCCTCGTTGGAGTACAGGCCGCGCTTGACGCCCTGGAGCATCGCCACGGCGATCGCACCGAAGATGCCGCCGGCGGCCGCGTCCATGCCAAACGCGCTGCGCACCACCAGCGACAGGACGCTGGGGACTTCCGGCAGGTGGGTCACGACCACCCAGCCGGCCAGTGCGAGGTAGCCAACCGACATGAACGGCACCACCCACTCGGCGAAGCGGGCCACCGTGCGCAGGCCGCCAAAGATGATCACCGCCGTCAGCACGACCAGGGCCGTGGCAATCTGGCCGCGGCTGAAGCCGAACGCGTCGCTCAGCGACTGCGCCATGGCGTTGGCGTGCACGCTGCTGAACACCAGGCCGTAGGTCAGCAGCAGGCACAGCGCGAAGGCCACGCCCATCCACGGGCGCTTGAGGCCCTTCGACATGTAATACGAAGGCCCGCCGCGGTACTGGCCATTCTCGTCACGGACCTTGTAGAGCTGTGCCAGCGCGCTCTCGGCATAGGCGGTGGCCATGCCCAGCACCGCCGTGCACCACATCCAGAACAGCGCGCCGGGGCCGCCGACGCTCAGCGCGATCGCGACGCCGGCGAGGTTGCCGGTGCCCACGCGCGAGGCCAGCGAGGTGCACAGGGCCTGGAACGGCGAAATGCCCGCCGTGTCGCCGTCGGTGCCGCGACCGATCACGTGCAGCATGTGCGGGAAGCGTCGGACCTGGACGAACCGCAGCCGCACCGTGAAGTACAGGCCGACCGCGAGCAGGCCATAGACGAGCACGTAATCCCACAGAACCTTGTTGATCAGGCCGATCACGGGCGACAACAGCGTTTCAATCCATTGCAGGACCAGGTCCATGTAATCGGCATTCCGCGGGCAGGCAGGGCGGTGATGCTAGCAGCTTGGCGTGCCGGGCCTGCCACCGGGGGGCGGTCGCGGCTGCGCGGCGGCTCCCGTAAAATTCCCGTCCCACGTCGCGGTTCGCCAGGAGCACGCATGAAAGTCCTCGTAATCGGTTCCGGTGGTCGCGAGCACGCGCTGGCGTGGAAGCTGGCGCAGTCGCCCCGCATCGACGAAGTGCTGGTCGCGCCCGGCAACGCCGGCACGGCCGCCGAGCTCAAGTGCCGCAACGTCGACGTCGGCGGCAACGACATCGATGCCCTGCTTGCGCTGGTCGAGCGCGAAGACGTGGCCGTGACCGTCGTCGGCCCCGAGGGCCCGCTGGTGGCCGGCGTCGTCGATCGCTTCCGTGCCGCCGGCAAGCGCATCTTCGGGCCCAGCGCCCAAGCGGCGCAGCTGGAAGGCAGCAAGGCCTACGCCAAGCACTTCCTCGCCCGCCACGGCATCCCGACCGCGCACTACGCGGTGTTCACCGAAGCCGATGCCGCACTCGACTACATCCAGGAGAAAGGAGCGCCGATCGTCATCAAGGCCGACGGCCTGGCTGCCGGCAAGGGCGTGATCGTGGCAATGACCCTGGCCGAAGCCGAAGCGGCGATCACCGACATGCTTTCCGACTATGCGTTCGGCGCGGCCGGCGCGCGCGTGGTGATCGAGGAATTCCTCGACGGCGAAGAAGCCAGCTTCATCTCGATGGTCGACGGCACCACGGCGTTGCCGATGGCGACCAGCCAGGACCACAAGCGCGTCGGCGACCGCGATACCGGCCCCAACACCGGCGGCATGGGCGCGTATTCACCGGCGCCGGTGGTCACCCCCGACGTGCACGCGCGCATCATGCGCGAAGTGGTCGAGCCGACCGTGCGCGGCATGGCCGCTGACGGCGTGCCGTTCACCGGTTTCCTCTATGCCGGCCTGATGATCGACCCGTCGGGCGCGCCGAAGGTGATCGAGTTCAACGTACGCTTCGGCGACCCGGAAACGCAGCCGATCATGCTGCGCCTGGAATCGGACCTGCTCGACCTGGTCGAGGCGGCAATCGACGAGCGCCTGCATGAAGTCAGCGCCAAGTGGGATCCGCGGCCGTCGCTGGGCGTGGTTATGGCGGCCGAAGGCTACCCGGGCACGCCGCGACTGGGCGACGTGATCGGCGCCTGGGACGCGCCCGACCTGGACGACACCAAGGTCTTCCACGCCGGCACCAGGAACGAAGGTGACCACGTGGTCACCTCCGGCGGCCGCGTGCTGTGCGTGTGCGCTCTGGGCGACAGCGTGCTCGATGCGCAGCGCCGCGCCTACGCCGAGATCGCCGGCATTTCCTGGCATGGCGAGTTCCATCGCCATGACATCGGCTGGCGCGCGATCGAGCGCGAAACGGCGGATTGCGAGCCGGCGTGAGGCTCCAGGCCGCTGCGGTCAGGCCGCCTCTTCCGGAGGCGGCTGCAGGCTTACCGCGACCTCTTCCAGGTCGGTGATCGCCGCTTCCAGTGCGTCGTGGAATTCGGCCTGGCGCGACATCAGGTCCTCGATCTTCTGCGCCTTCTTGAGCTTCGACAGCTCGCCGTCGAACAACAGCCACTGCGTGGTCAGCAGTTCGACGTTGTTCTTGGAGTAGTGGCGCATCTCCTTGAGCTGCAGCACGGTGTCGTTGACGTGTTCGAGCGGGGTCTTGGTGTCCGCGGTCATGACGCCTCCTTTCGCGAGGGTGCCCGGGCAGGGTAGGCGCGGGAAGCTGGCTGGGAGCGGAATGGCAGCCTTTGCGCGGCCTTCACGCGTTCGGCCGGGCGCGCTGACGGCCGGCACACCCATTTGCTAGGCTCGCCCGAACCGAGAACGGACCATTCCAGCGCATGGCGCACAACCAGTTCGAACTTCTGCGGCAGCGCCGCTTCCTTCCGTTCTTCGCCACCCAGGCACTGGGCGCCTTCAACGACAACGTCTACCGCCAGGCCATCATCGGCCTGCTGTTCTACCTGGGCGTCAGCCCCGAGCAGCGCACGCTCTACACCAACATCGCGCCGGCACTGTTCATCCTGCCCTACTTCCTGTTCTCGGCCACCGCCGGGCAGATCGCCGAGAAGCTGGAGAAGTCGCGGCTGATCCGCATTACCACGACCATGGAAATCGTGATCATGTCGCTGGCTGCGGTCGGCTTCCTGACCCAGAACATGGTCGTGCTGCTGATCGCGCTGTTCTGCACCGGCCTGCAGTCGACGCTGTTCGGGCCGGTGAAGTATTCGATCCTGCCGTCGGTACTCAAGCCCGAGGAACTCACCGGCGGCAACGGCCTGGTCGAGATGGGCACGTCGATCTCGATCCTGGTCGGCATGATCTTCGGCGGACTGATCTTCACCCTCGCCGGCACCCATGGGCCGATCGTGGCCGCAACCTCGATCATCCTTCTGGCGGTCGCCGGCAACCTGGTCAGCCGGGCGATCCCGCGTGCCGAAGCCGGCGCGCCGGACCTGAAAATCAACTGGAACCCGATTCCCGAATCGATCGCAATCCTGCGCCTGGCCAAGAAGCAGCCGGCGGTGCGCAACGCCATTCTCGGCGTGTCCTGGTTCTGGTTCATCGGCACGGTGCTGACGTCGCAGCTGCCGACCTACGCCGAGATCAACCTCGGCGGCAGCGGCACGCTCTACATCTTTGCCCTGGCGATGTTCTCGGTTGGCACCGGCGTCGGCTCGGTGCTGTGCGAGAAGCTGTCGGCGCGCACGGTGGAGATCGGCCTGGTGCCGATGGGCGCGTTCGGCATCAGCGCCTTCATGATCGACCTGTATTTCGCCCGCAGCGGCGCCGCGCCAGCAGCGGTCGCCGGTGTCGCCGGTTTCATGGCATACCCGGGCAACTGGCGCGTCGTGATCGACCTGGTCGGCATCGGCATGTTCGCCGGCTTCTTCGTGGTGCCGCTATTCGCGCTGATCCAGAGCCGCACGCCGCGCAACGAAGTCTCGCGCGTCATCGCCGGCATGAACATCCAGAACGCGGCCTTCATCGTCCTCGCCGCGGCGCTGGGCATCGTGGTGCAGCGATTCCTTGGCTGGTCGATTCCGCAGGTGTTCCTGGCCCTGGCGATCGCCAATGTCGTGGTCGCGATCTACATCTTCACGATCGTGCCCGAGTTCCTGATGCGCTTCCTCAGCTGGGTGCTGGTGCGCGGCCTCTACCGGCTGCGCGTGCACGGCGTGGAGAAGCACGTGCCCGACGAGGGCGCGGCGCTGATCGTGTGCAACCACGTCAGCTACATGGACGCGCTGATCCTGGCTGCCAGCATCCCGCGGCCGGTGCGCTTCGTCATGTACTACAAGATCTTCAATATCCCGGTGATGAGCTGGATCTTCCGCACCGCCAAGGCGATCCCGATCGCTGGCGCCAGGGAAGACCCCGAGCTGATGCGGCGCGCCTTCGACGAGATCGATGCCGTCCTGGCCGAAGGCGAGCTGGTCTGCATCTTCCCGGAGGGCGGCCTGACCCGGGATGGCGCGATCGCACCGTTCAAGTCGGGCGTGGAGCGCATCCTCGAGCGGCGCCCGGTGCCGGTCGTGCCGATGGCCCTGCGCAACATGTGGACCAGCATGTGGAGCCGGCGCGACGGGCGCCTGGGCCGCATGCGCGTACCCCGGCGCCTGCGTGCGACGGTCGAGGTCATCGCCCAGGCGCCGGTCGACGGCGCCGTCACCGACGCGCCGGCGCTGGAAGCCCGGGTGCGCGAGCTGCGCGGCGACGCCGCCTGAGGCGTCACCACACCGCCGCGACAGAGGACTGCCTAGCATCGGCCCGGAGCATCCTGCGAGGGGCCGTCCATGAGCACGCCGCCACCGGTGATTCCGCAATCGCCGCCGCCACAAGAACTGCCGCCGCGCTCGTACCCCAACTACCTGCTGTGGGCGATCCTGATCACGATCGCCTCGCTGTTCTTCTGCTGCATCATCGGCACGATCCCGGGCATCGTCGCGATCGTGTTCGCCGCGCAGGTCAACCGTAAGCGCAATGCCGGTGACGACATCGGCGCGGGCAATGCTTCGCGAAACGCAAAGACCTGGTGCTGGATCACCACCGGACTGGTGATCGCCGGCCTGTGCTGGACGATCTTCTTCATCTCCAGCGGCGGCATGCAGAAGTACCAGCAGATGATGGATGAACTCGAGCGGGTGCAGCTGCACGGATGAACGCGCCGATGCGAAGCCAGCGGTCGCAGCCGGGCGCGACCGCCGTGGTTGCCGCAGGCGCGGCTGCAATCGCCTTGTCCGTCGCGTGGCTGCTGCGCAGCTTCGATCCAGGCGCGGCCGGCAGCTTGTTCCCGCCGTGCCTGTTCCACTTGATCACCGGCTTGTATTGCCCGGGCTGCGGGGTGACGCGCGCGCTGCACGCGCTGTCGCACGGTGATCCCGGCGGTGCCTGGGCGATGAATCCGCTGCTGCTGCCGGGGCTGCTCGCGTTGCTGGCAGTGGCCTGGCATCAGGGCGTGCACGCGTTGCCGGGCGCAATCGCGCGGCGCCTGTTCGACGGCCGCCTCTGGATCGCGGTGCTGCTCGCCTTCGGGGTGCTGCGCAACCTGCCGTGGCCGGCGTTTGCGTGGATGGCGCCGGGTTAACTGACCCAGCCGGCGATCACGAACAGGGCCAGCACGGCCAGCCAGACCAGCAGGCTGCGCCAGACCAGGCTCATCGCGTCGCGCAGTTCCGGCAGGTCGGCCGACCAGGCCGGCGGCATCGGCGGTGGCACCGGCAGGCCGCCCTCGCCCACGTCGACGCTGCCATCGCCATCGAGGGCATAGTCCTCCGCCTCGTCGGCCAGCTCGCACTTCACGCAGGCGCGCGCGACCGCGCCGAGGAACGGGCGGTCGAGATCGAACGAGGCACCACCGGCCTCGCGCCATGCACCGAGCACCGTGTCGAAGTTGCCGACCAGCGCCAGCGACAGCGTCATCAACTGCGCCACCGGCCAGTCGAGCAGGGCTTGCAGTTTGCGCGCGCCGGAGCGGGTCTCGCCGGGCAACTCGCTTGCCGCCTCTCCCTGCGCCGCCAGCACCGTCAGGCGGTACAGCAGCGCACCGACCGGTCCGAGCACGAGAAACCAGAACAGCACGCCAAACCAGCGCTGCTGCGCGTTGCGGAACATCGCTTCGATCAAGGAAGCGCCGGCGAGCGTCGCCGGCATTTCGCCGTCGGGCCACAGCCGTGCCGCGGCCGCCCGTCGCGACGTCGGATCGCCAGCGGTGGCAATCGCTTCGATGTCCAGGTCGAGGTCGCGCGGTCCCCAGGCGTAGAACAGGGCCGCGACGGCGAACGCCAGGCCGGCAAGGCCCCACAGCGGCTCGAGCAGGGCCAGCTGGAACAGGCCGACCGCCAGCAACGGTGGCACGAGCGCGATAACGATGCCCCACCGGCCGCGCCAGAAATCGTTGTCCGACATGCGTCCGCCGAGCCAGCGCAGCCAGTTGCGGTACCAGCTGTAGTCGCGCACCGAGGTCGCCAGTGACTGCGCGAGATGGCCCAGCACGAGCGCGACGACAACGGCGATCAGGGTTGCTGACATGGAACACGCTCTCCGGGCATCGCGACGTCGCGGCTACCGGGTCGATTCTAGGAGCATCCGCCGATGGCTGTCATCGCGATACTGCCCCGTACAGAAGACAGTCGCGCTCCGGGAGGCTGGTCAACGAGCCTGCGCGCCGCCGCCGGCCTGGAGCCATTGCTCGATCAGCCATCTCGAGATCGAGATGCCGGGCGAAAGCACCGCGCCCTGGCCATCGTCGGCGGTACCGCCCCATTCGCCGCGGGCGCATGCGGCAAGGACTTCCTCACGCGTGAACCAGCGCGCTTCCTCGAGCTCGTCGCCGACCACCGGTTCGTCGGCCTCGGCTTCGGCGCTGAATCCGAGCATCAGCGCGCCGGGGAACGGCCACGGTTGCGAAGCGAGATAGCGGCAGCGGCGCACGCGCACGCCGGTTTCCTCCAGAACTTCGCGCGCGACGGTCTGCTCCAGCGATTCGCCCGGCTCGACGAAGCCGGCGATCACCGAGTAGCGCCGCGCCGGCCAGGTCTTCTGGCGGCCGAGCAGCAATCGCGCGCCATCGCTGGCGGCAACGATCACCGCCGGATCGGTTCGCGGGTAATGTTCGGCACCGCATTGCTCGCAGCGCCCTTGCCATCCCGCACGCGACAGCGCGACCACGCCGCCGCAAACGCCGCAATGGCGATGGCGGCTGCGCCAGTGCTGCAGCGCGCGCGCCTGCGCGAACACGCTGGCCTCGAATGCGGGCCACAGGGAAGCGGCGCTGCGCAGGTCGACCCGGCGCGGCGCCTCGAACGCGCTCAATGCGCCTTCCAGTGCGAACCAGGCACCACCCTGCGCGTCGAGACCCAGGAATACGGTGGCACCGATGCCACCGGGGCCTTCGCTGATCTGTTCGCCATTCGGCGCAAGCAGTTGCCCGTCATCGTCGGCGTAGGCATGGCCGTGCTCGTCAAGCAGGATCACGCGCGCCGTCGGCCACGATGCCTTCAGTGCATCAGGATCGTCGCGCAGGCGATCGGCGCGGTCGAGCGCGGCGCGGCAGGCGGAATCGGTGCCCGCCTCGACGAAGGCGAACGGTGCCGGTTCGCTGCTCACACTGCGAACGAAGAGCCGCAGCCGCAGGTGGTCTTCGCGTTCGGATTGCGAATCACGAACTGCGCGCCGTGCAGGCTTTCGGTGTAGTCGACCTGCGCACCCATCAGGTACTGCAGGCTCAGCGGATCGACCAGCAGGGTCACGCCATCGGTCTGCACCGCCAGGTCATCCTCGCCCTGCTGCTCGTCGAACTCGAAGCCGTACTGGAAGCCCGAACAGCCGCCGCCCTGGATGTAGACGCGCAGCTTGAGGGCATCGTTGCCCTCTTCGGCGATCAGTTCGCGGACCTTGCTGGCAGCCGCGGAGGAGAACTGCAGGGGGCGGTCGAGCGACTGGTAATCGGGCGCCGCGAGCGTGGGGATGAACGTTTCCATCCGGTCAGGATGGGGGGCGCGGAGGCGCGGTTCAAGCTTTGCCTTCGCCAGACGCTGTCGGCGGTGCGGCCGGACTCCGTCGGGCGGTCAGCCCGGTTCGGCCGCGGTCGCCGGCGCGACATCGCGGATCGCGTCTGCCCAGGTGAACGACTGTTCGATCGCCGCGCCGGATTTCGGCGCCAGCCGCACGCTCACCCGTACCGGGGTGAAATCGGCGGGCAGGAACACGTCGCCCTCCACCTGCTGGAAGTACTTGAACGAGTACGCCACGCCGGACGCACCCGGTTGCTGGCGCAGGTCGCCCCAGGCCAGCTTCTGCAGCTTGCCGTCGCGCGTGCCCTCGATGGTCAGGCTCAGTTCGCCGCTGCTGACCGCGCCGCGGTTGAGGTTCTGGGTCAGAGTGGTGGTGAAGTGCCAGGCGGTGTCGTTCTGCGGCTGCAGCCGCCGTGCGTGCCCGGCCAGGCCGCGGCGCTGCGCCGTGCTGCCGACCAGGCGCTCGTAGAAGGCGACGTCGGCGCGCAGCGCGGCGACCTCCTCGTCGCGTTCGGCCAGCGTGCTCTGCAGGTCGCGATTGGCCTCGCGGCTGATCTGGTCGGAACGGGTCAGGGTCGACACACGCTGCTGCAGCTGGTCGATCTGCGTCTGCTGGCCGCGCGCGGTGCGCTGGCTTTCATCGAGCAGGGTGCGCGGGTCGCCCGGATCGGGGGAGAACACCCGCCACACGCCCCAGGCGCCGAACACCAGGGCCATCGCCAGCACCGTCGAGGCGATCGCGACCCAGCGCGTCTGCACCTGCATGACCGGCCACGCCGGCGGCATCGCTGGCGCGTCCGCCGTCTCCGGCGCCTGCGGACGGTCAGGGCTCTGCGCTGTCGCGGCGTGGTCGGGCGTGTCGGGCGTCTCGGGATCGGGCTGGGTCATGCCGGTCGCTACGGGGATGTTCCGGCGACCAGCCTACCGCGCCTGACTGTGACGGTCAGCCCAAAGCGGCGTGGGCGTCCAGATGGCCTTCAGCCAGCGCGGCGGCCTCGGCATGGATGAGGCGGCCGGTCAGCACCGAGCCGGCCAGCATCTCGACCACCTGGTAGTGGACGTTGCCCTGGACGCGGGCCTTGGCCGCCAGTTCGACGCGCTCGCTGGCGAAGACGTCGCCACTGAGCTGGCCATTGATCACCACCACCGGCGCGCGCACTTCGCCTTCGATGCAGCCGTTCTCGGCCACCGTCAGCGTCGCCTTCTGGCCGTCCTGCGCGATCACCTTGCCGATGATGCGACCTTCGACGTACAGCCCGCCGCTGAACATCAGGTCGCCGCGGATCACCACCTGCGGCCCGATCAGGGTGTCAACCTGGCCATCGTGCGCGGCCATCTTGTTCTTGAACATCAGTCAGTGTTTCCGGTTGTTGGCCCGCGCCTGCGGGCCGTTGCTGCTGGTACGTGAGAATTGCTCAGAGACTGGCGATGGTGCCGGCGTGGCTCCATCCCAGGCTCTGCTCGATGGCGACGTCGCCGTTCTGCAGCGACACCCGCACCCGCTGCGGCGTGAACCCCGCCGGCAGCATGACGCTGCCGCCGAGCTGCTGGAAATAACGGAACGAGTAGTCCTGTGAAGGCCAGCCGGCACGCTGGTGCAGCTCGTCCCAGCCGATCGAAGCGAGCTTGCCATCGCGCACGCCCTCGACGTTGAAGCGCAGCTTGCCGCGGCTGATGGCGCCCTTGTTGAGGTTCTGCGTCAGCACGATCTGGTAGCGCCAGGTGCCGCCGGTCTCCGGGGCGAACTGGGCCGAATGCACGCTCAGGCCCTTGGCCTGGCCGGTGGCACCGACGAGGCGCTCGTAGAAGGCGATGTTGGTACGGAGATCGGAGATCTCTTCTTCGCGCTCGGCCAGTTCGCTCTGGACCTGCTTGTTGGCGACGCGGCTGATCTGGTCGGAACGCGCCAGCGTCGCTTCGCGCTGCTCCAGCGTCTCGGCCTTCTCGCGCCAGTGCTCGAGTTGCGCGCGGCTGGCGTCGAGCTGAGCCGTCAGTTCCGGCAGCCTCGGCGCGGCGCGGCGCTCGGCGCCGATCCAGGCGGCGCTCACCGAGGCCACCCAGACCAGTGCCAGCACGGCGACGACCAGCGGCCGCCGGTCCGGGCGCTGCTGGACGATGGTGAAACGCGGTGGTGGCGCCTTGCGCGGCGGTTTGTTCATCAGCATGCGTGCCGATGGCCTGCGCCACCGGATCCCCTGCCCCTGCCCCTATACTCGGCCCACAGTCTAGCGAGGTAGCAGCCATGACGGATGCGCACCTGTTCGCAATTGGTGTAGTCCTGGCATGGCTTGCGGGCATCCGGGTCTACCTGACCGTGTTTGGAGTCGGCCTGGCCGGCTTTTTCGGCTGGCTCGACCTGCCGCAGGCCCTCGAGGTCACCGCCTCGCCGTGGGTCCTGGGCGTTTCCGGCGTGCTGGCGGTGGCGGAGTTCTTCGCCGACAAGATCCCCGGGGTAGATTCGGGCTGGGATCTGCTCCATACCCTCCTCCGCGTTCCTGCCGGTGCGTTCCTGGCCGCGGCGACACTGTCGCCCGACGGTCACCTCGGTGCCGGCGCACTGGCGGCGGGCGCCGGGGTCGCACTGACCAGCCACGTCCTGAAGGCCGGCTCGCGCGCGCTCCTCAATACCTCGCCCGAACCGGTCAGCAACTGGACCGCTTCGATCACCGAGGACGTGGCCACGGTCGGCGGCCTGGCGCTGGTGTTCGCCCACCCCTGGATCGCACTGTCGCTCGTGGTGCTGGTCAGCGTGGTGCTGGCACTGCTGTTGTGGTGGGTATGGCGGGCGCTGTTCCGGCGCGCGCCAAGGCCCGGGGCGGCCTGACCCCCATCCCCGTCGTCCCGGCGAACGCCGGGACCCAGGCACCCCCACCGTCGTCCCGGCGAACGCCGGGACCCATCTTGATCTCGCCTGCAGAGGTGGTTGCTGCCTGCGGGACGGCACCGTCCGCCACGCCGGGGATTGCTCCGCCCCTCAGTCGGACATCCTTGTCCGATTCGGGGCGCGGGCCATCCATGGCCCGCTGCTGCGCAATCCCCGGCGCGGCGGACGGCGCTTCGGCATTTCATTTCCCGGTCTGCGGCTTTTGTCATCGCAAACAAAAACGCCGCCGGTTTTACCGGCGGCGTTGGGGGCGGTGAGCGCGTGACGCGCCCGCCTCACTCCTCGATCTTGGTCAACAGGTAGTTCTGCTCGCCGAGGCGGTCGATCAGCGACAGCTGCGTCTCGATCCAGTCGACATGCTCTTCCTCGGAATCGAGGATGTCGGCGAACATCTTGCGACTGACGTAGTCGCTCACCGTCTCGCAGTACTTGATCGCCTCGCGCAGCACCGGCAAGGCCTCGAGCTCGAGGGCGAGGTCGCAGGCCAGCACTTCGCGCGGGTTTTCACCGATGCGCAGCTTGCCCAGTGCCTGGAAGTTCGGCAGGCCGTCGAGGAAGAGGATGCGTTCCGACAGCTTGTCGGCATGCTTCATTTCGTCGATCGACTCGTGGTACTCGTGCTCGGCGAGTTCCTTCAAGCCCCAGTTCTTCAGCATCTTGGCGTGCAGGAAGTACTGGTTGATCGCGGTCAGCTCGTTGTAGAGCGCCTTGTTGAGAAATTCGATGACCTTGGCGTCGCCTTTCACGGCCTGGCTCCTTGTGCCTGTAATGGCCGGACTCTACCCCGTTCACGCAAGACGTGACGGAACGCGAATCGAGTGCATCCGCGAGCAGGAATCAGTGGCGATTGGGAGCGGGCCCAGGCCCGCGGTGCCGCGTCAGGCGGCTTGCTGCATCACTGCGAACGGCAGCTCGCGGACGGCGCGGGCAGCGTCGAGCATCGAGGCGGCCATGTCGAGGCAGCTGCCGCAGTTGGCGCCGGCACCGGTACGCATGGTCAGTTCGGTCACGCTGCTGCAGCCCGCGTCGGCGGCCTGGCGGATGTCGTGATCGGTAACCCCATTGCAGATGCAGACGTACACGGTGGCGAGGTTCGGGCTGACAGCCGGTTCGGCTGCAGGGTCATTTCGCCACGAATGAGAATGATTGTCAATAATTCGGGGCAGTGATTGTCATTAACGCGAACCCTGTCCGGGTTCAGCTCCGCCGGGGCCCCTCCAGCGCGCCCTCGGGCGGTTACGGGCCGTGGCACGCGGGTCGATGCAACGCGATTCCGGGGCCGGCGCGGGCACGGCCTGGGCTCCCGCCACCTGCCGCGCGGCCGGCGCCAGGTGGTTCAGGGCCCGGGCGTAGACGCCGCGCTTGAACATGACCACGTGCTCGACCGGGTACCAGAAGTCGACCCAGCGCCAGTTGTCGAACTCGGGTTTGTCGGTCAGGTCCAGGCGCAGGTCCGACTCCTGGCCGGTCAGGCGCAGCAGGAACCAGACCTGCTTCTGGCCGATGCAGACCATCCGGTCGTGGCGCCGGATCGCCCGCTGCGGCAGCCGGTAGCGCAGCCAGCCGGGGGTCGCGCCGAGGACTTCGACATGTTCGGGAAGCAGGCCGGTTTCCTCGCGCAACTCGCGATACATGGCCTCCAGCGGGGTCTCGTCGCTGTTCATCCCGCCCTGCGGGAACTGCCAGCCGTCACGATGCACTCGTCGCGCCCAGAACAGGCGTCCGTCGGGGTGCATCAGTACAATGCCGACATTGGGTCGGTAGCCGTCCGGATCGATCACGATGCGGACTCCTGAATTCACTGTGCCCGACTCTGCCACGCACTACGCCGGGTCGACAAGCCGCAATCAGACGATTGACGCGGACCCCCTCGGCATGAATAATTCGCGGTTCACCGCGTGGCTATGTAGCTCAGCCGGTTAGAGCACAGCACTCATAATGCTGGGGTCGGTGGTTCGAGTCCACCCATAGCCACCA
>DATDBK010000115.1:0-2341 GCA_036524935.1 Lysobacter sp.
GATCACCTCGTCCATCTTGCTGCCGGTGTCGATCAGCGCGGTGGCGATGATGGTCAGCGAGCCGCCTTCCTCGACGTTACGCGCGGCACCGAAGAATCGCTTCGGGCGGTGCAGGGCGTTGGCGTCGACACCACCGGTCAGGACCTTGCCCGACGACGGCACGACGTTGTTGTAGGCGCGGGCCAGGCGGGTGATCGAGTCGAGCAGGATCACGACGTCCTTCTTGTGCTCGACCAGGCGCTTGGCACGCTCGATCACCATTTCGGCGACCTGCACGTGGCGCGCGGCCGGCTCGTCGAAGGTCGAGGAGACCACTTCGCCGCGCACGGTGCGCTGCATCTCGGTCACTTCTTCCGGACGTTCGTCCACCAGCAGCACGATCAGATGCACGTCCGGGTGGTTGTGCGTGATGGCCGTGGCCACCTGCTGCATCAGCATGGTCTTGCCGGCCTTGGGCGGCGAGACGATCAGGGCGCGCTGGCCTTTGCCCTGCGGGGCCATCAGGTCGAGGATGCGGCCGGTGATGTCCTCGGTCGAACCGTCGCCGCGCTCGAGGCGGAACTTGCGACGCGGGAACAGCGGCGTCAGGTTCTCGAACAGGACCTTGTTCTTGCTCGCTTCCAGCGGCTCGCCGTTGATCGTGTCGACGACGGCCAAGGCGAAGTAACGCTCGCCGTCCTTCGGCCAGCGGATGCGGCCGGACAAATGGTCGCCGGTGCGCAGGTTGAAGCGGCGGATCTGGCTGGGCGAGATGTAGGTGTCGTCCGGACCGGCCAGGTAGCTGGCCTCGTGCGAGCGCAGGAAGCCGAAGCCGTCGGGCAGGATTTCCAGCACGCCGTCGGCGGCCACGCCCTCGCCGTGGCGGGTCAGGACCTTGAGCAGGGCGAAGATGACGTCCTGCTTGCGGGCACGAGCAACGCCTTCCTGGATCTGAAGCGTGTCGGCCATGTCGAGCAGTTTGTTCGCCGGCATCCGCTTGAGGTCACCCAGCGAATACTGCGGGAAGCCCTCGGGGACCTGCGGGTGCGGGCGCGGCACGAACTGCTCGCCATTGCCGCCGTCGTCGTCCATGCCACCCTGGAAGCGGTCGCGCTGGCGGTCACGGCGGTTGCGGAAGCGGTCGCGGCGGTTGTTGCGGCCGCCTTCGTCGCCACCCTGGCCCTGCTGGCCCTGGCCCTGGCCCTGGCCCTGACCTTGACCTTGACCTTGACCCTGCTGGGCTTGCTGGCCCTGGCTGCGGTTCTGATTCTGGCCTTGGCCCTGGTGCTGACCGCCCTGGCCACGCTGGCCCTGGCCGCCTTCACCCTGCTGGGCGGGGGCGCCATCGGCGCGGGGTTCGGAGGGAGCGGCGGCCGGAGCGGGCGCGCTGGGAGCCGGGGCAGCCGGCGGCGGGGATTCCGCGCGCGGCGCCGGGGCGCTGGGGATTTCCAATTGGGTCTGTGCGGCGGCGGCGTTGTCAGCAGCCTTGCTCACACGCGGCTTGCGCACGCGCTTTTCGGCGGTGTCGCCAGCGTCGGGGGTGTTATCGGACAAGCAGGGATTCCTCGCTTAGGCGAGCGCTCGCAGACGGCGAGCGGGACGTCGGGGACGATGGGTTTCAGAGGGGGTGCGGCGCCGCGACAGGTCACGCGACAGGTCTTACGGAAACGCCGGGTAGGACGAAACTAGCACTGCCGCTGCGCGGCGGCAAGCGTCCGGACAGGGGGCGTTCACATCGCCGGAGAGGCCGGCGGAGCTGCGCCCGGAGGGCGGGCGCAGCGGAAGGGCTCGTCAGCGGGCCGGGGCCGGCCTCAGAGCGCCTTGTCGATCATCTGACTCAGCTGGGCCTTGCCCACCGCGCCAATCTGGGTGGCCTGGACCTGGCCGTTCTTGAACAGCAGCAGCATCGGGATCGAGCGCACGTGGTACTTCATGGCGGTATTGCGGTTGTGGTCGACATTGACCTTGGCGATCTTGACCTTGCCCTCGTAGGCAGTGGCCAGCTCGTCCAGGGCCGGGGCGATCATCTTGCACGGGCCGCACCATTCAGCCCAGTAGTCGACGAGGACCGGCTTGTCCGCCTGCAGCACATCGCTGTCGAAGGCTGCATCGGAGGTGTGGTGGATCAGGTCGCTGCTCATGCTGTGGTCCCGGAAAGCCGTGCGAAGGCACAATGGTTCTGACACATCCGCCTGCGGCTCGTTCCCTCGAGCAGCCCCTCCGCGGTGCCTTCTGCACTATGGCTGCGATAGCTTCGATTCCTCTTGATTTGTCTGCCGAGGAGCTCTGGACCGGGTTCGTCGATGTCGTGCTGGAGTGGGCCCGATCGGCCGCGGTCGAGCTTCGCGATGCCGTTGTCCTG
>DATDBK010000116.1:0-33591 GCA_036524935.1 Lysobacter sp.
ATAGTTTCGGCCAGACAGGGGGTCGGGCACGTTCCAGACCTCGCTCCCGACAATTTCGTAGGGCTGCCCTTTGCCCCGCTGCCCACCCAGCATTGAGGCGACCGCCTTTGATGCAGGCGTTGCTGCAGACTTCTTGTCAGGAGTTGCAGCCATCAACTGTTCCGGTGATGTCTCGTGACATCCCACAGCGAACGCAAATAGCCCTACACACAGCAGCGATCTCAAGTTTGCTTCTCCAACTTCACCAAGTGACAGAGGTCCACAGATGGCCGGATTCCAACATCACCAGCAGTCTCGTGTCCAAAAGGGTTTGACATCCCGTATAGAGCACCATCAACTGACGAGATCTTGGCTAAAGCTGGGCTGCGTAAGAATCCTATTCTTGAACGCCTGTCTCAATGCTTAAATCGGATCGGTATGTCACGTATTTCAACGTTGGATCAAGGCCTGCTTCCGACCGATTCTGCTGAAAAAATCCCGACCACCGCGCGGAGTGCGAATATCGTTCGATTCTGAGGTGGTTCGGCTCTCAATCGGCCAGAGTCAAACTGTCGTCGACGATTTACAGCTCGCCAAGTCGCAGCAGCAAGTTTTTCAACAGAATCGATCTGAAGCAGCCGGCCACGCATGGCCTCGTCAGCTGTATTGCGCCGACTTGACCAGCATGTGCTTGGCCAACGCGCCATGCATGACGCCGATGGCGCGCGCCAGGTGCAGCATCGCGAAGAGGATCACCACGCCGGCCAGCATCGCCAGGGGCCAGGCCCAGGGCTCGCTCTCCAGGATCAGACCATTGCCATCGATGGACAAACCGCTGCCAAAGCCGAGCAGCAGAGCGATCGGCGACGCGATCAGCGATAGCGACACGCTCAGTCCGGTGACCGCAAGCGTGAAGTAGAGAATGCCCAACGGCAGCATCAGCAGGAAATACAGCTGCGTGCCCCAGATGCGCGGGTCGGTGAACAGCTCCTTGATCCGCTCGGCCCACGGTCGGCCACGCGTCGTGTACAACGGCCGGCGCGGCATGCGCTCGCCCAGCATCACCTCGACGATGCGGCCCTCCACCAGCGACAACACGCGCACCGAGCCGAAGTACAGGATCACGAACGGGATGCCGATGATCAGCACCGCCAGGCCCAGCGACATCGAAACGCCCACGACCACCCAGAAGAAGTAGAACAGGCCGGTGGCCAGCGACAGCAGCATGTAGAACAGCGCCGCGTACGTGCGCGGCTCGGCGATCACGCCGAAGAAGCGGCCCAGTGCCGACTTGCGCGGCGGCGGTGCCGGCGGACGCAACGCGGTCTGCACCTTGATCTCGGTGTCGCGGTAGATGTCGGCGACCTCGTCCGGCGCGCCGTAGCTGCCGGCGACGGCGGCGATGACGTCCGCCTCGCTCCTGCCGGGATTTTCGGCCAGTTCCGAGCGCAGGTATTCCTCGGCGTCGTACAGGGCGTCCTGCACCAGCGCCGGGTCGGCGCCAGCCAGCGAGCGTCGCAGCTGTTCGAGGTACTGCGGAATTGTGGACGGCAGTGCGGCGGTGTCGGGATTGAACGCGTTCATTTGCTGAGTCCTTCAAGGACGGAATCGACGGAATCGCGGGTGGCGCGCCATGCTGCGGACCACTCGTCGAGGGCGGCCCGACCGGCGTCGGTGATGTGGTAATAGCGGCGCGGGGGTCCCGCCACCGAAGGCTCGGTGTGGCTGTCGAGCAGGCCGGCCGCGCCGAGATTGCGCAACACGGGATACAGCGCGCTCTGCTTGCCGCTGAGCACGCCCTCGCCGAAACGCTCCAGGCGCTTGGCGATCTGGTAGCCATACATCGGCTCGCTGGCGGCGCCCAGCACGGCCAGCAAGGCCAGCGACACGGTGCCGGAACTGAGCTCCTTCTGGAACTTGCGCAGGTGGCTGTCGAGGTCGGGCATGGCGGAGGCCGGGGCTATCTTGGAGTCAACGCTATGCTCAACTTCACTATAGCGCGCATGCCATTAGTCACATCCGGGGGCTCTTCTTGCCGTCGCGTCGACCGTCCTCCTGCTAATGAGGTGACTTGTCGCCGCCAACGCAACGCGGGAGGCATGCCATGCCACGTGGAGACAAGTCCGCCTACACGGAAAAACAGAAGCGCCAGGCCGAACACATCGAGGACAGCGAGCGTGAGCAGGGGCGATCGGAAGAGGACGCCGAACGCATTGCTTGGGCCACCGTCAACAAGATGAGCGGCGGCGGGAAGCAATCCGGCTCGGGCCGCAAGAAGACCGCCCGCAAGACAGCCAGGAAGACAGCCAGCAAGTCCGCTGCCAAGACCCCGCGCAAGGCCGCGAAGAAAGCCACCCGCAAGGTGGCGAAGAAGACCGCGAAGAAGGCAACCAAGAAGGCTACGAAGAAAGCCACGAAGAAGGTCGCCAAAAAAGCGGTGAAAAAGGCGGTGAGGAAGACGGCCAGGAAGGCCGCGAAAGCACCGGCCAAGAAGGTGGCGACGAAGGCGGCAAAAAAGACCGTCAGAAAAGCCGCGAAGAAGGCCACCAGCAAGACCGCGAAGAAAACCGCGAAAAAGACCGCAAGGAAGACACCCGCCAAGGCGACGCGCAAGACCGCCAGGAAGACGGCGAAGAAAGCAGCCAGCAAATCCTCGGCGAAGAGCGCGCGCAAGCGGACATCGACGCGACCCCACCGCGGCAACGGCGCAACCGCCCACCATTCTGCGGCCGCGCACTGAGCCGCTCTGGCCGTCACCGCAAGGCTTGTGCAGAATCAGGCGCTCATCCGCCTGGAGTTGCACCGTGCCGAAGCCTCGCCTGCTTGCTGCCCTGTTGCCTGCCGCCCTGATGCTTGCCCTGTTCGCAGCCCAGGCCAACGGCCAGGCGCCGTCAGCGGCCAAGGCGCGCTCGATGCAGGAAATCCTCGACGCCTCCAAGCCTTCGGACTGGCGCGCGCTCGATCCCGCCAACACCCTCTACCTCGAACTGGCATCGGGCCGTGTCGTGATCGAACTGGCACCGGACTTCGCCCCGGCGCACATCGCCAACCTGCGCACGCTGGCGCGCGAAGGCTACTGGAACGGACTGAGCATCAACCGTTCGCAGGACAACTTCGTCGTGCAGTGGGGCGATGGTGCTGAAGACGAGAAAGCGCGCAAGCCGCTGGGCAGCGCCAAAAGCAAGCTGCCCGCCGAGTTCAGCCGCAGCAGCGACAAGCTGGATTTCCATGCCCTGCCCGATCGCGACGGCTGGGCGCCGCAGGTCGGCTTTGCCGACGGCTTCCCGGCCGCGCGTGATCCCGCCTCGAAGACCGCCTGGCTGGCGCATTGCTACGGCATGGTCGGCGCCGGCCGCGATATCGCCCCGGATTCCAGCAACGGTACCGAGCTGTACGTCGTGATCGGCCAGTCGCCGCGCCAGCTCGACCGCAACATCACCACGGTCGGCCGCGTCGTGCAGGGCATGGAACTGTTGTCGGTGCTGCCGCGCGGCACCGGTCCGCTCGGTTTCTACGAGAAGCCCGAGCAGCGCACCGCGATCAAGGCGATTCGCCTGGCCTCGGAAGTGCCGCAGGGCGAGCGCTCCGCCATCGAGGTGCTGCGCACGGACACGCCATTGTTCGACGAACTGGTCGAGGCGCGCCGCAATCGCCGCGACGACTTCTACAAGCGGCCGGCCGGCCACATCGACCTGTGCAACGTGCCGTTGCCGGCGCGGACACCTCCGGCGAAAGGGTGATCTGGCGCCTCCAGCCATCGCTTTTCTCCCCTCGTTGAAAAAGAGGGGAGCAGGGGCAACGAGCGAGGAAAACTGAAAGAGGCGGCGCTACCCGCCGCCACGATCCTCTTCGCGCCCCAGTGCCTGGTGCTGGAACAGGCACATCCGCACCGCGTCGTGGTAGCGGCCGTCGCTGAAGTACTCGTCGATCAGCACGCCCTCGCGCTGGAAGCCCGCATCGTCGTAGATGCGGATCGCGCGGGCGTTGTCGACGTCCACCAGCAGGTACAGCTTGTACAGGTTGAGCACGCGAAAGGCGTAGTTGATCGCCAGCCGGGTCGCGGCACGCGCGTAGCCACGACCTTGCTGCTCGGGCGCGATCATGATCAGGAACTCGGCGCGACGGTGCAGGTGGTCGATTTCGACCAGCTCGACCAGTCCCACCCGCTCATGCGAGGCGTCCTCGACGATGAAGCGGCGTTCCGACTGATCGTGAATGTGCTTGCGGTAGAGCTCTTCCAGCTCGACGAACGATTCGTACGGCTCCTCGAACCAGTAGCCCATCACGCTGCGGTTGTTGTTGAGGACGTGGACGAAATGCAGGTCGCCGCGCTCCAGCGGACGCAGCGTGACTGTGGCATGGCGGACGACCGTATTCATGGAACCAACCCTACTCCATCGCCATGACACCTGCTTGCTCGCCAGCCGCCGGCCATCACGCGGTCTTATCCCGAGGCTCAATAGCCTCGTAAAACCCTCCCACGCCCGCCACGTCCGCGAAGGAAAGTGTCATGCCTCTCCTGCGTATGCGAGTCACCGGCAGCGAAGACGCCGTCCGCGCCATCGGCAATTTGCTGGTCAGCATCGACGGCATCGAACACGTCGAGGAAGTGGCCGACCTGATGCCGCACATGGACGATGCCGATTCCAGCTCGGCAGGCCTGAGCGACCTCATCGGCGGCGCCGATTCCCACGAGATCGAAATCGATGCGCCCAGCCTCTCCGCGGCAAGGCGAGTACGCGATGCCGTGGAGTCGTTGGCCTACGACCTGAACGTGTTCGTCGAGTTCGAGAGCGAAGACGAGTGAGCATCGAGTAAAGCGTTGAACCAGCGGCAGGTGGAGCCGCCGCAGCAGTCCTACCCTCGCAGCCTCCCGCATGCCGGGCACACCGGAGTGCGGGGAACGGCCTATCATTCGGCATGGGCCGGCGGCCCGAAACGATTGCTGCGATGTCCGACAAGAAACCCATCGATTCCTACGACAAACCCGCCGGCGGCTGGGATGCCCTGAAAAGCTCCTGGCATGCCCTGCGAGAGCAGCAGGTGGTGCTCAAGGGCGCCGGCACGCTGCTGCGCGCCAATCAGCCGCGCGGCTTCGACTGCCCCGGCTGCGCCTGGCCGGACCGCAACCCGCACTCGACCTTCGAGTTCTGCGAGAACGGCGTCAAGGCGGTGGCCAACGAGGCGACGTCCAAGCGCGTCACCCGCGAATTCTTCGCCGAGCACGGCGTCGAGTGGCTGGCGCGGCAAGACGATCACTTCCTCGAAGCGCAAGGCCGACTGACCGAGCCGATGGTCTATGACGCGGCCAGCGGCCATTACCAGCCGATCGGCTGGGATGCGGCGTTCGCGACGATCGCCGCTGCACTGAACGCGCTGGCGTCGCCGGACGAAGCGATCTTCTACACCTCCGGCCGCACCTCCAACGAGGCCGCCTTCCTCTATCAGTTGTTCGTGCGCGAATACGGCACCAACAACCTGCCCGACTGCTCCAACATGTGCCACGAGGCCTCGGGCGTCGCGCTGACCGAACAGCTCGGCAGCGGCAAGGGATCGGTCACGCTGGAAGATTTCGAATTGGCCGAAGCGATCTTCATCTTCGGCCAGAACCCCGGCACCAACCATCCGCGCATGCTCGGCGAACTGCGCAACGCGTCCAAGCGCGGCTGCCGCATCGTCGCGTTCAACCCGCTGCGCGAGCGCGGCCTGGAGCGCTTCGCCAACCCGCAGTCGCCGACCGAGATGCTCGGCGGCGGCAGCACGCGGATCGCCTCGGAGTACTACCAGCCGCGCATCGGCGGCGACCTGGCCGTGGCTTCCGCGCTGGCCAAGGTCGTGGTCGAACGCGATGCCGTCGATCGCGAGTTCATTGCCGCGCACACGTTCGGCTTCGATGCCTTCGCCGCAGCGTTGCAGGCCACGCCGTGGGCCGATCTGGAACGTGAATCCGGCCTCAGCCGCGCCCAACTGGAGGAGGCCGCAGGGATCTACATCGACAGCAACGCGACCATCCTGTGCTGGGGCATGGGCATCACCCAGCACGCGCGCAGCGTCGCCACGATCCAGATGCTGGCCGCGCTGCTGCTGCTGCGCGGCAACATCGGCAAGCCCGGCGCCGGTCCCTGCCCCGTGCGCGGCCACTCCAACGTGCAGGGCGACCGCACGATGGGCATCTACGAGCAGCCTGCGCCCGCCTTCCTCGACCGCCTGGGCCAGGTCTTCAACTTCCAGCCGCCACGCGTGCACGGCTACGACACCATCGGCGCGATCGAGGCCATGCACGATGGCCGGGCCAAGGTGTTCTTCGCCATGGGCGGCAATTTCGCCGCGGCCACGCCCGACAGCGCTCATGTGCACGAGGCGCTGCGCCGCTGCGAGCTCACCGTGCACGTCAGCACCAAGCTCAACCGCTCGCACCTGGTGCACGGGCGCCAGGCGCTGATACTGCCGTGCCTGGGCCGCACCGAGATCGACCTGCAGGCGGATGGCCCGCAAGCCGTGACCGTCGAGGATTCGATGAGCATGGTGCACCTGTCTTCCGGAATGAATCCGCCGGCTTCCGAGCACCTGCTGTCGGAACCGGCCATCGTCGCGCGGCTGGCGGCGGCCACGATGCCCCGCAGCCGCACACCATGGCTATGGCTGATCGAGGACTACGACCGCATCCGCGAACGCATCGCCCAGGTCATTCCGGGATTCGAGCACTTCAACCAGCGCGTGCGTTTTCCCGGCGGGTTCCATCTGCACCATCCCGGCCGCGAGCGCGTATTTCCGACCGACAGCGGGAAGGCGGGCTTCTTCGTTCATCCGCTGGCGGAGGCTTCTTCCGCGACTGCGCTGCAACTGATGACCGTGCGCTCGCACGACCAGTACAACACCACCGTCTACGGCTTCGATGACCGCTATCGCGGCGTGCATGGCCTGCGGCGGGTCTGCTTCATTTCCACGCACGACCTGCGGCGGCTGGGTCTGCGCGACGGCGAGATGGTCGACATCACCTCGCTGTGGCGCGACGGCGAGCGCACGGTGACCGGATTCCGCCTGGTCGAATACGACATCCCGCCCGGCTGCCTGGCCAGCTATTTCCCCGAGACCAACGCCTTGGTGCCGCTGGAGCATCACGCCGAACGCGCCCGCACGCCGGCGTCCAAATCGATCCCGGTGCGACTTAGCCGAAGTGCGGTCGCCGCGCAATGACCGTGGGCCACGGACCATGAGCGAGGATCCGGCGCTGTCGCTGCTGCGCCTGCTGGCACAGGAGGATGGCCAGTCGATCCATCGTGTCGCCAAGCAGCTGGGGCTCGGCCTGAGCGAACTGCAGCGGCTGCTGGTGGCACTGGGAGGCGACCAGCGCTTCGACGGCCTGGACCTGGTCGAGCAACGCCGCGACGGCGAGCGCACTTTACTGTGGCTGACCGCAAAGGGACGGCAGTTATGCCAGACGACATGAACGACGCCCTGCAATCGGTGGAGGCGCTGCGCCTGCGCGACGATGCCCGCACGCCGCACGACGACCGCGTGATCGTCGAGGCGCCGGTGGCGCTGCTCTACAACGGCGAGTCCTTCGCCGTGATGATGGCCACGCCGCATGCGCTGGAGGATTTCGCGCTCGGCTTCGCCCTCAGTGAGGGCATCGTCGCCACGCCGGCGGAGTTCCGCCTGGTGGATGTCGTCCGCCACGAAGAAGGCATCGCCCTGCACGCGGCCATTCCGCAATCGCGCTTCGATGGGTTGCAGGAACGTCGTCGCGGGATGGAAGGCCGCAGCGGTTGTGGACTGTGCGGCGTCGAATCGCTGCAGGCGGCGTTGCGCCCCGTGCCGCGCGTCGGAGCGTCGCAGTCGGTGGCGCTGGGCGAGATCCGCGCCGCTCTCGCGATGCTGGCTCAGCGGCAGCCGCTCAACGCGCTCAGTGGCGGCGTGCACGCCGCCGGCTTCGCCCACGGCGGCCAGTTGCTGGTGCGCGAGGACGTCGGCCGGCACAACGCGCTCGACAAGCTGATCGGTGCATTAGCCCTGCACGAACCCGCGCTCGATCCCGCCGACGGCTTCCTCGTGATCACCTCGCGCGCGTCGTACGAGATCGTGCACAAGGCGGCCACCGCCGGCATCGGCCTGGTGGTAGCGATCTCCGCCCCGACCGACCTGGCCATTCGCACCGCCGACGACGCCGGGATAACGCTGGCGGCATTCGCGCGCGGCGAATCCGTCAACGTTTATACCCACTGCGACCGCATCCGCGCGAAGTGACATCCGCGCGAGGTGAGCGATTCAGCGCTTGAGCTCGACGTCGAGGAACCAGAGCACCGTCTGATAGTACTTGCGGCGCGTTTCATCGTCGTAGAACCCATGGGTCTCGTCGGACGGGAAATAGCCCTGGTATGGCTTGTCCACCGCATCCAGCGCGCGTTGCATCGCCCGCAGGTGCTCGGGCGAAACACGGCGGTCGCGCATGCCCTGCACCAGCATGACGTGGGCCCTGATCCGGTCGGCATGGGCCGTGGGTGAAGCATCGCGCAGTTGCGCCATGTCCTCGCCCAGCGCGCGGTTGAGGAAGCGGCGGCCCCAGCGTGAGCGCTGCGTGTCGCCCCATCGGTACATCGTGGGCAGGTCGTACGGACCGGCCATGCCGATCACGCATCGGTACAGGTCGGGTTCGCGCACCGCGCCCATCAGGGCCGCATAGCCGCCGTAGCTCTCGCCCCAGATGCAGATCCGCGACGCATCGATGTCGGCGCTGGCGATCGACCAGCGCGTGGCATCGGTCAGGTCGTCCTGCATCGCGCGGCCCCATTGTCGGTAGCCCGCTTCCTCGAAATCGCGGCCGCGTCCCGACGACCCGCGGAAGTTGACCCGCAGCACGGCATAGCCGCGCGTGGCCAGCATCTGCACGTCGTCGGAGTAGGCCCAGCCATCGGCGACGCCGAACGGGCCGCCGTGCGGCATCAATACCAGCGGATGGGGCCCTTCGCCTTCCGGCGAGGTCAGCCAACCTTTCAACATGAGACCGTCGCGAGCCTTGAATTCCACAGCCCGCGTAGGACGCATCGACGCGCCGCGCAGCCACGGCCGGCTCCGGGCGAGCAGCTTGAGATCGCCGCTGGTGGTGTCAAGCAGGTAGAAGCGATCGGGTTCTGTTGCGCTGCTGACGGTAACCAGCGCGCTGCGCCCGTCGCGGCTGGCACTGGTAACGCGCGCCAGTTCGCCGGGGAACGCCGCCATCAATTCCCGCATCAGCACGGCGTGCTGGTGCCCGGGGTCGAAGAAGCGTATCTGCGGCTTCAACCCACCGTAAACCGCACCGATGGGTTCGTGGCCGTCGAATGACCACACCAGGCTGTCGGGATCGGACGCCTCGTCGTTCGCCACAACCGTGCGCTCGCCACTGCGAAGGTCGATGCGCTCGATGACATCGGTGCCCTGCTTGCGTTCGCTCCACAGGAAACCGAACTGCCGGTCGTAGCTGGTGCCGATCGGAGTGACCTCGACACCACTGGTGTCCTCGTCGTTGATCGGGTCCCAGCGCCCGTCGCGCAGCAGGAATACCTGCTGGCGGTCGTCCGGGTCCCAGTTCCAGCTGAAGCGGACGGTGCCGGCACGATCGGCGAGGAAATCGGCATTGGGCACGGGCGCATCGACGATTTCTTCGCGCTCGCCGAGTCCGTCGGTTCGCGTCTTGCGTACGCGCGACCAGCAATCGTTCGCGGTGACCTTGCGACAATCGGACGTCAGCACGTGTTCCGGATCGTCTATCAACGGATCGATGACATTGCCCCAGAACGCGCGGCCATGGCGGCCATCCACGTCGACCGATTGCAGGTTGTTCAGCTCGTAGGGCTGCGCCAGCGTGCCGAACTTCATCGAGATCGACGCGAACAACCGCGTGTTCGAGACCCAGAATTCCGACTCGACGAAACCATCCTTGCCCGGGTCGAGCCGGGCCGTGACCTGCATGTCGCTGCGCCTGACGATCACCAGCAGCGTGCGGTCCTCGATCGGAACCCGGGCCGCCAGGTAGTCGCCGCCCGGCGATAGCGACATCGATTCGTACTGCGGATGCTTCAGGAAATCGTCGAGGGTAGGGCCTTCCGCCCGAACCGCGCCCGCGAACGCCAGCCATGTGGCCAGCAGGATGATTTTTTTCACAATGCCCCCTGTGACACGTGCTCCCTAGGCCAACGATATCCGGTCGATGGCGTCCGTGGCTCCAAGAGCCCACCGAGCGGGCCCGACCCGTTCCGCTCGCCCCTCAACCAATGACCCATGTTGCCCGGCCCCCCGGAGCGATATCCTCGCCGGATCGCGGCGTTGCCGCCTGTCCGAGATCGTCCATGCATCCGTTGCGTCCGTCCCTGCTCGCCCTGGCCCTGCTCGGTGTCGGCCTTGCCGCCTGCAAGCCGCAGACCCCGGCCCCCAGCCAGCCCGCGGCCGAAGCCGCCCAGTCTGCCGCCACGTCCGACGCCGCGACCGATGCCAAGTTGAGCGAAATCTCCCGGCAGTGGCTCGACGGCTGGATGCCGCTCAATCCCGTCGCCGCCACCCAGATCGGCAAACACGACTACGACGCCAAGCTCGATGACCTGAGCGCCGCGGGCCGGCAGAAGCTGGTCGACTTCAGCAAGAAGCTGCTGGCCGAACTCGACGCGATCGACACCGGCAAGCTCTCGCGCGAGAACCAGATCGATGCGGCGATCCTGCGCAACCAGTTGCGCTCGGACATCTGGAACCTGGAAACCCTGCAGAGCTGGGCCTGGGATCCGCAGGTCTACAGCGGCCTGGCCGGCGGCGCGATCTACAACCTGATGGCGCGCGACTTCGCACCAATGCCGCAACGCCTGCGTTCGGCCACGGCGCGCATGGAGAAGATACCGACGCTGTTCACGCAGATGCGCGAGAACCTCGACCCGGCGCGCGTGCCGAAGATCCATGCCGAGACCGTCGCCAAGCAGAACGCCGGCCTGCTGAGCCTGATCGACGGACTGGTGATTCCGTACGCCGATCAGATCCAGGGCGAGGACCGCAAGAAGCTCGACGAAGCCGTCGCCGGGTTGCGCAAGGCCGTCGCCGAGCAGCAGAAGTGGCTGGACGAAACCCTGGTGCCCAACGCCAAGGGCGACTTCCGCCTCGGCCAGACGCTGTACGACGAGAAGCTCCAGTACTCGCTCAACTCGTCGCTGTCGCGCGCGGAGATCAAGCAGCGCGCCGAGAGCGAACTCAAGCGCGTGCGCGGCGAGATGTACTCCATCGCGCAGACCGTGCTGAAGGACAAGGCCGGCGCGCCGGCGATGCCGACCAACCCGACGCCGGAGCAGCAGCAAAAGGCGATCGAAGCCGCGCTGGAACTGGCCTACGCCGATCGCCCGGCGCGCGACAAGGTGGTCGACTTCGCCAAGCAGACCCTGGCCGACGCGACCAAGTTCACGCGCGAGCACGATCTGGTCACGGTGCCGAACGATCCGGTCAAGGTCATCCTGATGCCGGAATTCCAGCGCGGCGTCGCGGTTGCCTACTGCGACTCGCCGGGTCCGCTCGACAAGGGGCTGGACACCTATTACGCGATCTCGCCGATTCCAGACGACTGGAGCAAGGAGCAGGTCGACTCGTTCCTGCGCGAATACAACAGCCGGATGATCCACCTGCTGTCGATCCACGAGGCGATGCCGGGCCATTACCTGGAAGGCGTGCATTCGGCCAAGTCGTACTCGGTGCTGCGCTCGGTGCTGCGTTCGGGCCTGTTCGCCGAGGGCTGGGCGGTCTACACCGAGGACATGATGGCCGACGCGGGCTATCTGAATAACGACCCGCTGTTCCGCCTCGTGCAGCTGAAGTTCTACCTGCGCACCATCGCCAACGCCATCCTCGACCAGGGCGTGCATGTCGACAACTGGACGCGCGAGCAGGCGATGGAACTGATGACCAAGCAGGCCTTCCAGCAGGAGCGCGAAGCCGCCGGCAAGTGGGTGCGCGCGCAGCTGACGTCGGCGCAGCTGCCGACGTATTTCGTCGGCGCGCAGGAGCACTTCGACATGCGCAAGGCGGTGGAGGCCAAGCTGGGCGACAAGTTCAACGCCAAGGCCTATCACGACCAGGTGCTGTCGTATGGTGCGCCGCCGGTGCGCTTCGTCCGCGAGATGATGCTGGACGAACCGATCAAGTGATGTGCCGCGCCACGCGCGGCTCGCGCGTGGCCTCTGCGAAGACCGGGAACCGGGCGCGCAAACGCGCGCCCTTGATCACCAACGCCCCTCTCAGGCCCAGCCGGAGAGGGGTTTTTCGTTTCCTTGACCAGCAGGGTCTATCCTCCCTGCTCGGGACCACGACGCGGAAGGATTCCAGAGCGATGGACGAATTTGGCAGCGGACCCAAAGCGGTCGACGGCATCCGCGTCGGCGTTGGCGGCTGGACCTACGTGCCGTGGCGCAACAACTTCTTTCCGAAGGGACTGGTGCAGCGGCGCGAGCTCGAATTCGCCAGCCGCCATCTCAGCGCGATCGAGGTCAATGGCACCTTCTACGGTTCGCAGAAGCCGGCGACGTATGCCAAGTGGGCGTCCGAAACCCCCGACGGTTTCCTGTTCTCGGCCAAGGCGCCGATGCGGATCATGCAATCGCGCACGCTGGCGAAGACCGGCCCGCAGGTCGAGGATTTCGTTGGTGGGATCGCGTCGCTGGGCGACCGGCTCGGGCCGATCGTGTGGCAGTTCGACCAGGGGCCGCCGCTGCAGCGCGAAACGTTCGCGCAATTCCTCGAACTGCTGCCTGCGCAAGTCGAAGGCCGCCGCATCCGCCATGTCCTCGACGTGCGTGACCCTGCATTCGTCGACGCTCATTACGTGGCATTGCTTCGCAAGCACGGGTTTGCCGGCGTGTTCACCGACTCATCCGAGCATCCGTCGTTTGCCGACGTCACCGCCGACTTCGTTTATGCGCGTTTGATGCAGACCCGCAGCGACATCCCCGACGGCTATCCCGACGACGAGCTCGACGCTTGGGCCGCGCGTGCGCGCGAATGGTCGCAGGGCGGGCAACCGGCGGACCTGCCATACCTTGCAGCGCAACATGCCACCGTAACGAAGCGTGATGTGTTCGTTTATTTCATCAGTGCCGCGAAGGAGCGCAATCCGGCGGCGGCCATGGCATTGCTGCAGCGACTGGGCGCCTAGCCATCGACTGGGCGCGTCCAGCACTCGCTCCATGCCCATCGGCACTGTCGTGCGCACCGCCTGGTCGGTAACAACGGCACAATCCCGGGTCCCGCCCCAGCAGGAAGCGTGCACGCCATGGCCAACCGTCGCGAGTTCATCTCCACCGCCACCCTGACCGCCGCGGGCCTCGCCCTGGCGCCACTGGCGGCCTGCAGCCAGGAACCGGGCGCCACCGCGGCGCCGGCACCGGCAGCACCGCCCAAGCCGTTCAAGGGCCCGCTGCTGATGCGCGCGATTCCCGCCACCGGCGAGAAGATCCCGGTGATCGGCATGGGCACCTCGGGCAGCTTCGAGGTCGGCACCGATGCCGCCGCACGCGCGCCGCTGCGCGAAGTGCTTGACACCTTCCTCGCCGCCGGCGGCACGCTGATCGACACCGCCCCCACCTACTCCACCGCCGAAGACGTTCTGGGCGACCTGATTGCCGGCGCCAATGCGCGGCAGGAACTGTTCATCGCGACCAAGCTGTCGGGGGTGAGTGGTCGCGAGGAAGGCCTGGCCCAGTTCAACGATTCGCTGCGCCGGCTCAAGACCGACAAGGTTGAACTGCTACAGGTCCACAACCTGCGCGACACCGCGGTGCAGATCGCACTCGCGCGCGAACTCAAGCAACAAGGCAAGACCCGCTACGTCGGCCTCACCCATTACCGCGAGGACGGCCAGGCCCAGCTCGCCGACGAGATGCGCCAGCACAAGCCCGACTGGGTGCAGATCAACTACTCGCCGGTGTCGCGTGGCGCCGAGAAGACCATCTTCCCGCTCGCGCAGGAGCTCGGTATCGCGGTGATGATCAACCGCGCCTTCGAGGATGGCCGGCTGATCTCGCAGATGCGCGACAAGCCGTTGCCGGCATGGGCCGCCGAGGTGGGCGCCGATTCCTGGGCGCAGCTGTTCCTGAAGTACGTGATCAGCCATCCGGCGGTGACCGTGGTGATCCCGGCGACGTCCAAGGCCCGTCACCAGACCGACAACCTCAAGGCAGGTACCGGTGAACTGCTCGATGCCAGGCAACGCGACGCGCTCGTCGCGGCGCTGGCCTGACCGCCGGTGATGGCGAACGCGTCGCACAAGCTCGCCGCCCTCTTCGGTGTCACCGAAGAGGAGGCACCACCGGTACTGTCCGGGGCGCTCGTCTTTTTCCTGTTGTTCGCCGGCTACTTCATGCTGCGGCCGGTGCGCGAGACGATGGGCGTCGCCGGCGGCGTCGACAACCTGCAGTGGCTGTTCACCGGCACCTTCGTCGCAACGCTGGCGGTGATGCCGCTGTTCGGCTGGATCGCAGCGGTCGTCAAACGGCGCCACATCCTGCCGTGGACGTTCGGCTTTTTCGCCGGCAACCTGGCGCTGTTCGCGGTGTGCTTCCAGCTCGATCCCGAGAACCTGTGGATCGCGCGCACCTTCTACATCTGGATCTCGGTGTTCAACCTGATCGCGGTGTCGGTGGTGTGGAGCGTGTGCGTCGACCTGTTCCCTGCTTCGCAGGCCAAGCGCGTGTTCGCGCTGATGGCATCGGGCGCAAGCCTGGGCGGACTGGTCGGGCCGCTGCTGGGCATCGCGCTCGTGGAAGTGATCGGACACGCCGGATTGCTGTGGCTGGCCGCCTCGCTGCTGGTTGCCGCGATCTTTGCTGCCCGCCACCTGCAACGCTGGCGCGATGCGCATCCCGTGCGCGAGGAGCTCACCGCACACGCCCGTGCCCGGCCGCTCGGCGGAAGTCCGCTTGCGGGCATCACCACGGTTATGCGCTCGCCGTACCTGCTGGGCATCTCGCTGTTCGTGCTGCTGCTGGCCAGCGTCAGCACGTTCCTCTACTTCGAGCAGGCGCGCCTGATCGAGTTGCGCTTCCCGGATCGCGCCGACCAGACCCAGGTGTTCGGCATGATCGACGTGATCGTGCAGAGCCTGACCATCGCTTCGCAGCTGTTCCTGACGGGCCGACTGGTGCAGCGCCTGGGCCTGGGCGTGCTGCTGGTGGCGGTGCCGATGGTGACCGTGCTCGGCTTCCTGTGGCTGGCGCTGGCGCCGACCTTCGCGGTGCTGGCGGTGGTGATGGTGGTGCGCCGCTTCGGCGAGTACGCGTTCGTCAGGCCTGGTCGCGAGATGCTGTTCACCGTGGTCCCGACCGAGGCCAAGTACAAGGCCAAGAGCTTCATCGATTCGGTGGTCTACCGCGGTGCGGACGCCGTCAGCGGCTGGGCCAAGACGTTCGTCGACATGCTGGCGCAACAGCCGGCGATCGCGGCGCTGGTGGGTGCGGCAATCGCGCTGGCGTGGGCGATGACGGGCGCCGGGCTGGCGCGGGCACAGGCGCGGATTGCCGAGCCGCCTGAAGACGCCGAAGCATCACCGTAGGAGCGAGCTTGCTCGCGGCTTGGGCGGATGCGTTGCCGACAGACCGGTCGCGAGCAAGCTCGCTCCTACGACAATCGCGCCATCGCCCGCACCGGGAACGTCCCCATGCCCTTCACCTTCGGCGGGATCGCGCTGAAGCTGAAGCCTTCGTCCGGCAGCGCCGACAGGTTGCACAGGTGCTCGACGATGAGGATGTCGGCGCCCAGCAGGGTCGAGTGCACCGGGCGTTCGCCGCCGCGGGTGTCGTCGATGTTCATCGAATCGATGCCGACCAGGGCGACGCCGCAGTCGCGCAGGTAGACCGCGGCGTCTTCGGTCAGGTACGGGTGTTCGACGGCATAGCCGGCGTCGCGCCAGAAGGCATCCCAGCCCGTGTGGACGAGCACGGCGCGGCCGCGCAGTTCCCTGTCGCGAAACCAGGACGCATCGATCGCCCGGAGCTGGCGGTGGTCGGCACGGATGACGATGCCGTCTAGGTCGCTGAATGCCTCGATTCCAACTTCCGACAGATCGTGTCCGTGCGCGTAACGGTGCGACGGGCAATCGATGTAGGTGCCGGTGTTGGCCACCATCTCGATCTTTCCGATCTGGAACTGCGTGCCTTCCGCGTACTTTTCGCGCGACTGTTCGCGGCTGAGGTAGTCGCAGATGCGCGCCGCGGGAAGGCCAGGATAGGTGACCAGGCCGTCCTCGATGACGTGGCTGAGGTCGACATACCTGCGGCCGCTGGCGCCGGCGCCATTTGCCTTGCGCTTGTGCGGTTCGGTGATGATCTTCTTGTTGAGGATGCGCGCGGGGCCGACCATCAGCAGGCGCAGGTCGCGCACGATGTAATCGACCAGCGCGGCATCGTCGATGTCTTCGCCGTCGATATCCAGGCGGAAGTCCTGGCCCTGGATGCCGCCGCCATTGGTGAACTCGAAATCGAAGTCGAAAACCACGCGCTTGTCGGTCACGGAGTTGGGCCTCACTTCGCCGTGCGCTGGCTCAGCGCCACGCTGCCGAGGATCATCACGCCGGCAATGCCCATCTTGATCGTCAGCGGCTCGTCCAGCAGCAGCCATGCCCAGGCGACGCCGAACACCGGGATCAGGTAAGTCACGGTCGAGGCGCGGCCTGCGCCAATCCGGGCGATCAGGCGGTAGTACATGACGAAGGCCAGGCCGGTGCAGAGCACGCCGAGCATGCCCGCCGACAGCCAGGACTTCGCCGCAATCGCATGCGTCGGCCAGTTGGCGATGGCGAACGGCAGCGTCAGCAGTGCCGCCGCGCCCAGCGTTGCCGAAGCCACCGCCGCCGGCGGCAGGCCGGTCAGGTGGCGGCGCACCAGGTTGATGCCGACGCCATAGAGGAACGAAGCACCGGCACCGGCTGCCACCGCCCAACCGATGCTCGCACCGGCCGTCTTGTCGCTGGCCAGCACGATCACGCCGACGAAGCCCGCGATCAGTGCGATCGCACGTCGTGCACCGATCTTCTCGCCGAAGAACAGGAAGCCCACCAGCGCAGTGAACAACACCGTCATCGCGTTGGTGATGGCGCCCACGCCGGCCGGTGCCGTCTTGGCCGCCCAGGCGAACAGCATGAAGGGCATCGCCGAATTCAGCGCGCCAATGATCGCCAGCTTCGGCCACAGCTTCGCCGGGAACTGCGCGCGGGCACGCCACAGGAACGGCAACAGCACGAGCGAACCCAGGCCCAGCCGGACTTCGACCAGTGCCATGGCGCCGAAGTCACCGGCGGCCACTCGCATGAACAGGAACGAGGCACCCCAGATGGCGCCGAGGATGCCCAGCTCGAGCGGCGTGAGCCACCCGCGCTCTTGTGTATCGGGAAGACTGGAAGCGGATGCAATGCTGGTCATGCCAAACCTCGTGGAAGGACGACCTCGTGGGGGAGGCGTGTGGAGACGGAAACCTCGCGCAGTCGGACTCAGCCCTGCGTCGGGTGGTAGCAATGCGTGATCGATTCGGGGCTGCCGCCCGCAGCCAGGAAGGCAGCGTAGCGAAGGTTGGCGCCGATCAGGCGCACACCGGTTTCGGTGTGCGGCCGATGGCGGCTGTCGGGGGCGAAATACACGTAGGTTCCGGCGCCGTGGCGGGCCTCGCCTTCGATGACCTCGCCGCTGATGACGTAGTAGGACTCGCCGGTCTCGTGGTGATCCAGGACCGGCCACTGCGCACCGGGCGCCATGTCCACCACCCACATGCGCAGGCCGGGGCCGGCAGGCAGGTCACGGCGCAGGCAGCCCGGGCCGACCTCGATCGCCGGGATCGTGTCGATCGACAGCGCCTGCATGGTGGATGCCGGCATGACTTGGTGCAGCTCGCCCATCGTCTTTCCGCTCCTGCGGTCCGGCGCCGGGGTGGCGCCCATCGACTAATCTGGCTCTTGCCAGAACGCTATTCTGATGGCCTGCCAGCCCTGCACAAGCGCATACTTTGGCTGTCAGACACAAATCAGATTTGAGGCTCGACATGGCACTGCGTGCGGACTGGTTGCCGGCCCTGACGGCATTCGAATCGGCGGCCCGGCATCAGAACTTCGCCCACGCCGCCGAAGAGCTGCACCTCACCGCCAGCGCGGTCAGCCACCACGTGCGCAAGCTCGAATCGCGGCTGGGGGTGGCGTTGTTCCAGCGTCATGCGCGCGGCGTGGCACTGACTGCCGAGGGACGCAAGCTGGCCGACGCCGCCGGCAGTGCGCTGGCCGACGTCGACGGTGTGCTGAGCAGCCTACGCTCGGGGCGAGAGGACAGCGACCGCATCCGCTTCACCACCCTTCACTCCCTCACCTACACCTGGCTGACACCGCGCCTGCGCGAGTTCACGGATGCCCATCCGAACCTGCGCCTGAGCATCGACACCGAAGTCGCCCTGACCCGCTTCGACGATCCCGGCCCCGATTTCGGCATCCGCCACGGGCCGGGGCACTGGCCCGGGCTGACCTCGCACTTCCTGATGGACGAGGGGCTGCTGCCGGTGATCGCGCCGGGGTATCCGGGGCTGGAGCAGATCCGCCAGCCGGCAGACGTGGTCAAGGCGCCGTTGATCTCCGACCACTCACGTCAGGGCTGGCATGACTGGTTTCGTGCCGCTGGCGTCCACGGCGCCAAGTTCGAGGAACGACTGACATTCACCGACAGCACCGGTGCGATGAACGCCGCCGTATTCGGCATGGGCATTGCCCTGGCACGATCGCGCATCGTCGGCCCCTATCTCGAAAGTGGCCGACTGCAACGCCTGCCCGTGCCAACGGTGAAGGCGCGCTGGGGCTATTACGTGGTGTATCCGTCACATCGGCGATTGCGGGCGGCGGCGCAAACCTTCGTCGACTGGCTGCTGGCCCTGCCGAAGGACTAAGCCCTCGCGACCGGTGGCAGCCCCCGTGAGAAAAATTCTTTCCGGGGCGTGTCGATCCTGCCCGCTCCCGTTCGTCGTCCTGACAAGAGCCCCAGTCCGGTGGCTCGAAATATCAGGAGACGACAATGCGCTTCATGGTGATCGTACGCGCCAACGCGGAATCGGAAGCCGGCGTGATGCCGAGCGAAGAAATCCTCACGCAGATGGGCAAGTACAACGAGGAGCTGGTCAAGGCCGGCGTCATGGTCGGCGGCGAAGGCCTGCACCCGAGCAGCAAGGGCGCGCGCGTACGGTTCGCCGGCAAGCAGCGCACCGTCATCGATGGCCCGTTCGCCGAGAGCAAGGAACTCATCGCCGGTTACTGGCTGTTCCAGACCGGTTCGCTGGCCGAGGCGACCGAATGGGTCAAGCGCGCGCCGGCGCTGTTCGACGGCGATGAGCCGTGCGAGGTCGAGATCCGCCAGATCTTCGAGGCCTGCGACTTCGGCGCCGAATTCACGCCGGAACTGCGCGCCCAGGAAGACCGCCTGCGCGAACAGATCGCCGCGCGCAAGTAACCCCCCTCTTCACCCAAGGACTGCTCATGAAGATCAACGCGTACCTCACCTTCAACGGCAACTGCGAAGCGGCCATGCGCTTCTACGCGCAGTCGCTCGGCGGCACGATCGACCCGATCAACACCTTCGGCGACACGCCCGCCTGCGACCACGTGCCGGCCGACTACCGCGACAAGATCATGCACGCACGCCTGAACGTCGGCGACCAGGTGCTGATGGCGTCCGACAACATGCCCGGCGAAAACAGCGACAGCAATGGCAGCAACGGCGCCACGATCGCACTCAACGTCGACTCCGTCGCCGAGGCCGGGCGCGTGTTCAAGGCACTGTCGGAGAACGGCAAGGTCATCATGCCGCTCGACAAGACGTTCTGGGCGGTCAGCTTCGGCATGCTCGTCGACCAGTTCGGCGTGTCGTGGATGGTCAACTGCGAGCGCGAGGCCTGATCGCCATGAGCACCCAGATCTACCTCAACCTCCCGGTCAGCGACCTCGATCGCTCGGTCGACTTCTTCGAGAAGCTTGGCTACTCGTTCAATCCCGACTTCACCAACGAACAGGGCGCCTGCATGGTCGTCTCCGACAGCATCTACGTCATGCTGCTCACGCAGGCGTTCTTCCAGACCTTCACCCGCAAGCCAGTGAGCGATGCAACCAGGGCCACCGAGGCGATCGTGTGCCTGTCCATGGACAGCAGCAACGCCGTCGATGCGATCGTCTCCAAGGCCGTGGCCGCAGGCGCGAAGACGCATTTCGAGGCCAGCGACCAGGGCTTCATGTACGGGCACGGCTTCGAGGACCTCGACGGCCACCTGTGGGAGTTCGTCCACATGAAGCCCGGCGCCGTGCCGAACTGCTGACCCATCCACCGGAGATGCCACCATGCGATTCATGATGCTGATGATCCCGAAGGGCTATGAATCGGCCGCACCGGGAACCATGCCCGAGGCCGATGCCGTCGCGGCGATGATGAAGTTCAACGAATCGCTGCAGAAGGCCGGCGTGCTGCTGGCGCTGGACGGTCTGCACCCGCCGTCGATGGGCGCGCGCGTCAGCTTCAGGGATGGCAAGCCGCACGTCACCGATGGCCCCTTCAGCGAAGCCAGAGAAGTACTGGGCGGCTACTGGATGATCCAGGTGAAATCACGCGAGGAAGCCATTGCCTGGGCCTCGCGCTGCCCGGCCTCCGACAACGAAGTGATCGAGGTCCGCCAGGTACAGGAAATGGCCGACTTCCCCGACGACGTGCGCAAGGCCGCGGCCGGGTTCGAGCAGATGCAGCAATCGGGATCGACTTCCGGTTGATTGATTTCCCCACATTGGAGCCACGAATGTTCAAGTTCATAGCCATTGCCGTCGTCGTGCTGATCGCGGCCGTCCTCGTGTACGCGGCCACCCGGCCGGACACCTTCCGCGTCGAGCGCCGCACATACATCAAGGCACCACCCGAGCAGGTATTCGCGCAGATCAACGATTTCCATCGCTGGCAGTCCTGGTCGCCGTACGAGAAGCTCGACCCGCAGATGCAGCGTGAGATCGGCGGCCCCGCACAGGGCATCGGCGCCAGCTATGGCTGGGATGGCAACAGCAAGGCCGGCGCCGGCCGCATGGAGATCGTGCAGTCGGTGCCGTCGTCGCGTGTCGACATCCAGCTCGACTTCAGCCGGCCTATGCGGGCACGCAGCAGCGCGCAGTTCACGATCGTCCCGCAGGGCGATGGCAGTGAGGTGACCTGGTCGATGAACGGCGACATGCCGTATGTCTCCAAGGTCTTCAGCGTGTTCGTGAACATGGACCACATGATCGGCAAGGCCTTCGAGGAAGGACTTGGCAATCTCAAGCGCCTATCGGAACGGGACGGCGCGCCGGCGCCGGCGACGGCGCTGCGCGCGGGCGCCGGCTGATGCTGCTTCCTGCACTTGCAACGGCACAACGACGGTGGTGTCATCGGTCGCCATGACGGCGACCGACATCCACCGCAGCATCGATGCCGTCTGGCGCATCGAATCGGCACGACTGATCGCGACGCTCGCGCGCATGGTGCGCGACGTTGGCCTGGCCGAGGAACTGGCCCAGGACGCGCTGGTCGCGGCACTGGAACGCTGGCCCGAGACCGGCGTCCCCGACCAGCCCGGTGCGTGGCTGATGGCCACCGCCAAGCACCGCGCGATCGACCGCCTGCGCCGCAGCAAGCTGCTGCAGCGCAAGCACGAGGAACTCGCGCGCGAACTCGAGGCCGACCAGGAGGGCGCGCAGGACGCCCACCTCGACAAGCTCGACGACCCGTTTGGCGATGACCTGCTGCGACTGGTGTTCACCGCCTGTCACCCGGTGCTGTCGACGCCGGCGCAGGTCGCCCTGACACTGCGGCTGCTCGGCGGCCTGAGCACCGACGAGATCGCACGCGCGTTCCTGGTGCCGGAGGCGACCATCGCCCAGCGCATCGTTCGCGCCAAGCGCACGCTGGCAGACAAGCAGGTGCCGTATGAGGTCCCTCGCGGAGAAGAACTGGCACAGCGGTTGTCGTCGGTACTCGCGGTTGTCTACCTGATCTTCAACGAGGGCTACGCCGCCACTGCCGGCGACGACTGGATGCGCCCTGGCCTGTGCGAGGACGCGCTGCGCCTTGGCCGCATCCTCGCCAGCCTGGTGCCCAATGAACCGGAAGTGCACGGTCTGGTCGCGCTGATGGAAATCCAGGCGTCACGTGCGGCGGCACGCGTGGACAGCGACGGCGAACCGGTGCTGCTGCTCGAACAGAACCGTGCACGCTGGGACCAGTTGCTGATCCACCGTGGGCTGACGGCACTGGAGCGCGCGGAGAAGCTGGGCTCGGCACGCAATCCCTCGCGTGGCCCCTACACCCTGCAGGCGGCGATCGCGGCCTGCCATGCGCGGGCACTGACCGCGGAAGCAACCGACTGGGCCGAGATCACCGGCCTGTACGGTGCGTTGGCACGGCAGGTGCCCTCACCCGTGGTGGAACTCAACCGCGCCGTGGCGTTGTCGATGCTGTTCGGCCCGGCCGCCGGCCTGGCACTGGTCGATGCCCTCACCGGCGACCCGCTGTTGAAGGACTACCACCTGCTCCCGAGCGTGCGCGGTGACCTCCTGCGCAAGCTGGGACGCTTCGACGAAGCACGAACCGAGTTCGAGCGCGCGGCGGGCATGACCCGCAACGCGCGCGAACAGACGCTGCTCAGGCAGCGCGCCGCCGAATGCCTGGCGGAAGGCTGAGCGTCAGAGCGACACGATCGGCTTGAAGCCGCCCCAGAACATGCGTTTGGCATCGAACGGGGAGTTCTTCGGGTTCATCATGTCGGCCAGGCGCGGGTCCTCCATCACCTGCTTGTTGATCTTGTCGCGCTGGGCGCGCGACTTGTAGGTGATCCACGAGAACACCACGACCTCATCGGGCTTGAGCTTCACGGCCTGCGGAAACGAGGTGAGCTTGCCCGGCTTGACGTCATCGGCAATGCACTCGTTGACCTCGAGCGCGCCGTATTCGCGCCAGATCTTTCCGGCCTTGCGCGCCATGGTGCGGTAAGCGGCGAGGTTCTTCTTCGGCAGCGGAATTACGTATCCATCAACATAGAAAGCCATCGTTTGCTCCTTCTTCATGGGCGACGGTGTGTCGCATGGTCCGACATGGGGCGTTAGCCCGCTGGCAAGGACGGTGTTAACCGCGGCGTCACGGCGCCTGCACCGCTTCTACTTGCACTGCTTCTACTTGCACCGCTTCTACTTGCACCGCTTCTACTTGAATACGCATCGTCACGTTCATGTCGAAGCCGTAATCCTTGCCGGCGTCGATGCCGAATGCGTCGCGACGGAACGTTCCCACAGCATCGGCACCGCACAGCTCGCGCTTGTGCAGCGGATGCGGGATGCACTTGAAGCGGTCGATCTGCAGGTCGAGCGGCTTGCTGACGCCGCGAAGGGTCAGCTCGCCAGTCACGCGCGTCGGCGCGCCGTTGCGGAAGTCGACCAGGCGCCCCTTGTAAGTCGCCTTCGGGTACTTGCCGGTGTCGAGCAGGTCGGCTTCGCGTGCCTTGTCGTTCATCACGTCCAGGCCGTAGTCGACGCTGGAGGTATCGATCGTCACATCGACCGTGCCAGTCGCGGCCGCCTTGTCGAGTGAGATCTCGCCATGGCTCGCGTTGAACTTTCCGCGCCAGACCGACACGCCCATGTGGTCGGCCTCGAAGCTGGGGTAGGTGTGGGACGGGTCGATCTCGTAGCGGACCGGCTTGGCGGCCACGGTTGTGGTGACGATCATCGCGAGCAGGCACGCAGCCAGCACGAAACGGGACGTTGCGGGACGTTCGAAGGTCATGTCGGATTCCGGAAATGGTGGAGTGCCGGCGGCCCGCGTTCGATCCGCGATGGTCGCCTTCACCATGATGACGAATGGGCGCGGCCGGAATCGACATCGCCAGCAGGTCCCGCGCAGAGACCGCCTGCCCGGGCCCGGCGCTACTTGCGGCGTTTGGGCGGGGTCTTGCGCAGGGCGGCGGCGCGGGCCAGTTCGGCCCAGGGTTTCATTGCCTGCGGCGATTCCATGGCCGTGTCCGGCGCCGACCAGTAGCTCATCGTGATCGGGCGCCGCTGGCCAAGATAGACGTATGGCTCGCTGCCGGCGGCCTCGAAATGGAGCCGGGTCTCCGCATCCACCTTCAGGTACAGGCCCTCGTCGATGACCACCCCGATCAGCGCGCCATCGAGATAGACGCCGTGGCCACCGAACATGCCGCGCGTCGTCACGCTGCCCAGCCCGTCGAGCAGGTCGTGCAGGTGTGCGATGAGGGCGTCGCTCATGGCAGCGCGCTCCACCGGTCGCACAGGTTTGATGTCGACATCGGCGCCCTCCCGCTCCGGCGGCTCGCCTTTGCAGTGTGACGCCATTTCGACCCATCGACCCGGATAACCGGAGACGTTCGCCGATTCCGGCCCGACTGCGGCGACAATGGGCATCCCTCGCCACCGCCCCTGCCGCATGACCCCGACCAGCAAGGCGCAACTGCAAATCCATTTCTGCGTGCTGCTGTGGGGCTTCACCGCGATCCTCGGCAAGCTGATCACGCTGCCGGCGCTGCCGCTGGTGTGGTGGCGCATGCTCATCGTGGTGGCGGCGCTGGCGCTGTTGCCGCGGGTCTGGCGCGGGCTGCGGGCGATGTCGCCGCGGCTGATGCTGGCCTATTCCGGCATCGGCGCGCTGGTAGCCCTGCACTGGTTGACCTTCTACGGCGCCATCAAGCTGTCGAACGCATCGGTCGGCGCGACCTGCATGGCGCTGGGCACGGTCTTCGTGGCGATGATCGAACCGTGGCTGACCCGCACCCGTTTCTCCAAGCGTGAACTGGCGCTCGGGGTGATGGTGCTGCCCGGCGTGGTGCTGGTGGTCGGCGGGGTGCCGGCCGGGATGCGCGCCGGCATTGCGGTCGGTGCGGTGTCGGCATTGCTGGTGGCGCTGTTCGGCTCGCTCAACAAGCGGCTGGTCGAACATGGTGACCCGCTCACGGTGACCGCGCTGGAACTGGGCGCCGGCACGCTGACCCTGACCCTGCTGGCACCGCTGATGCCGCTGCTGTTCCCGGCCTTTGCCGGCCCGCTGCTGGTCATTCCCAGCGGCCACGACATCGTCCTGCTGCTGGGGCTGGCACTGGCCTGCACGCTGCTGCCGTTCACCCTGTCGCTGGTGGCGCTGCGCCACATGAGTGCGTTCGCGCAGCAGCTGGCCGTGAACCTGGAGCCGGTCTACGCGATCGTGCTGGCGGCGCTGCTGCTGGGCGAACAGCATGAACTCACGCGCCTGTTCTACATCGGCGTGGTCATCATCCTGGCTGCGGTGTTCGTGCACCCGCTGCTGGGCAAGCCCAGGCGCCTGCAGCACCCGGAAGTTCTGGGCACGGCCGAGGCCAAGGGCGCCGCGGAGTAGCCAGCCCGATGCCCGCCGCGACAGAAGCCGCTGTCGCCGGATTTGTGGCAGGCTTGGCGCCATCACCCCTTGCAGGTTGCGCATGTATCTCGAGCACTACGGCCTGACCGAGCCGCCGTTCTCGATCACGCCGGACCCGCGTTTCGTGTTTCTCAGCGAGCGCCACCGCGATGCGCTCGCGCACCTGCTGTTCGGCGTTGGCCAGGGCGGTGGCGGTGGTTTCGTCCAGCTCACCGGCGAGGTCGGCACCGGCAAGACCACTCTGTGCCGGCTGCTGCTGGAACAGATTCCCGACACCACGCGCGTGGCGCTGGTGCTCAATCCGCGTCTGACCCCGGTCGAACTGCTCGAGACGATCTGCGAAGAACTGCACCTCGACCTCGAAGGCCGCCGCGGCAGCCTCAAGGCGCTTGTCGACGCCCTCAACGCCTACCTGCTGGAAGCCTATGCGCAGGGGCTGCGCGTGGTGCTGATCATCGACGAAGCACAGAACCTGTCGGTCGATGCGCTCGAGCAGGTGCGCCTGCTGACCAACCTGGAAACGCCAACGCAGAAGCTGCTGCAGATCGTCCTGCTGGCCCAGCCGGAACTGCGCACGATCCTGGCCCGCGATGAACTGCGCCAGCTTGCCCAGCGCATCACCGCGCGCTACCACCTGGCCCCGCTCGACCCCGCCGAAACCGGCGAGTACCTGCGCCATCGCTTCCGCGTCGCCGGCGGCCAGCATTTCCCGTTCAATGCCGCCGCGGTCAGGCGCATCCATGGCCTTGCCGGCGGCGTCCCTCGGCTGATCAACAACATCGCCGACCGCAGCCTGCTCGCCGGTTATGTCCACGACGCCAGCCTCATCGATCCGCGCCTGGTCGATCGCGCCGCGGCCGAAGTGCTGCCTCAGCGGGCGCGCGCGTGGTGGCTGTTGAAGCCGTTCGTGGCCATTCCGCTGGCGATCGCCGCCATTGCCCTGCTCGCCGTCGCGGCGACCCTGTGGTGGCCGCGTGCTTCGACGGTGTCTCCGGCAACGGCATCAACACCGACCCGGCCGCCTGCCAGGGCCAAGCCGACCACCGCCGCGACCGCACCACCGGTGCTGGATGCGGCGTCCCTGGCCACCCGCCTCGACGCGACCGCCGCAGGCACTGGACCGGCGCCCGCGTGGAGTCAGCTGCTGGCGCGCTGGCAGTTGCCCTCGGGGGAAACCGAATCTGCCATCGCGGCGACGTGTCCGCCGGTGCTGGCTGCGGGTGTCTATTGCCTGCGTGGCCGCACCACGCTCGATGCGCTGATCGCGCAGGATCGCCCGGCCCTGCTGCACCTGCGCACCGGCAGCCGCGAGACCTGGGCGCTGCTTGAAGGCGCCGACGCGCGTCAGGTACGCCTGAGGCTCGGCAACGACCGTGTCGCGGTCGACCGGATCGCATTGCAGCAGCTCTGGGACGGCGACCATGCCGCGCTGTGGCGCGCGCCGGCGTTCCTCGCCGATGCACCACGCCCCGGCCGCCAGGGCGAGGCGACCGACTGGGTACGCGCGCGCCTGACGCCGCGGTATCTGACTGCGCAGATCGGACCTCCGGTGTTCGATGCGGCGATGGAAGACGCGGTGCGCCGTTTCCAGCGCGATCACGGACTCACCAGCGATGGCGTGGTGGGACCGGCAACGCTGATGGCGCTGGCGGCGACCGACCGCGTGGGCCCGCGCCTGGACGCGTCGATCAGCGAAGGCAGGAAATGAAACGATGTCGCTGATCCTCGATGCCCTGCGCAAGTCCGAAGCCGAACGCCGTCGCGGCCAGGCGCCCGATCTTTACGCCGAGTTGCCACCGCTGGTTTCCCGCGTCGCCACTCGCCGGCCGGCATGGCCGTGGTGGCTGGTCGCTGGCCTGGCCCTGCTTGCGGCCCTCTGGATGCTGCGGGGTGTCCAGTCCGGCGCCGGCGTGGTCAGCGCACCCAACGACGAGATGCGCCCCGGCATCGCCGCGCAGCCCGCATCCGCGCCGCTCGCGCCCCCTGCCCCTGCGCCCGTGGTTATTGCGCCCGCCGCTGCCCCGCCAGCGGCAGTGGTGCCCGCCCCGATCACCCCCGACCCAACCCGGGACACCGTTGCCTCCGTGGCAGCGTCAGTGTCGAAGCCCGACCTCGCACAAGCCGCACAGGCCGTCGTGTCGAGCTCCGCGGTGCCCGATGCTTCCGCGCCCGTGCCGAAGCCAGCGCCGCTTCCGCCCCTGCCTGAACCCGCTTCACAGGCGCCGCAGTCGACGCCGCAGCCGGTCGCCAGCGCCGCCCCTGGCCCTCCCGCGCCCGCGACGGCACCGGCCACCACCGCCCCGCTGCGCCTGGCCGACCTTTCCGCAGGCGAGCGCGAGCAGCTGCCAGCGCTGAAGATCAGCATGCACATGTGGGGTCCGGCGCCGGCCCAGCGTTTCGCCATCATCGACGGCGCCCGGGTGGGCCAGGGCGACCGCGTGGGCGATGCGGTGGTCGAGGAGATCGCCGCCGACGCCGTGGTCCTCAACTGGCACGGGCAGCGCGTGGCGCTGCCGATCCGTTGACCGGCCGCCGCGCCCCAGTTGCGCTTGAACCCGCGCTGGCGTGACCATCAGCGGGCCATTACCGGTTCCGGCGCCACCCGGCCCCGCCCAACCAGTCACCATCCGATCCAGCCACCGAGGGGTTCCGCCATGAATAGCAGTACCCAGCAAGACACTGGCAAGTTGATCCTGCGTATCGCGCTCGGCGCCCTGGTATTCCTGCACGGCATCTCCAAGCTCGAGGGCGGCCTGGACGGCATCACCAAAATGGTGGAGGCCCAGGGGTTCCCCGGTGTCTTCGCCTACGGCGTGCTGATCGGCGAAGTGCTCGCGCCGCTGCTGGTGATCACCGGGTTCTTCTCGCGCATCGGCGGGATCCTGATCGTGATCAACATGCTGTTCGCGCTGTATCTGGTGCACCTGGGCGACATCGGCCGGCTCAACGACCAGGGCGGCTGGGCGATCGAACTGCAGATCATGTTCCTGGCCACGGCCGCGGCGATCGCGCTGCTCGGCCCGGGCAAGTACGCGTTCAACCAGCGCTGACGTCCGGGCGCCTGGACCCGGGTGCGCAGCGCACCCGGGCCCGAAGCACGGGCGCAACAACCACTACAGCCGGCTGACGCGGAACTTCCGCCCCTTGATCTTGCCTTCGCGCAGCCGCGCCAGCGCAGGCGCGCCCTGCGCACGCGCGACGGCGACGTAGGACCGTGTCGCAAACACATCGATCTTGCCGACTGCATCGGCCTTCAACCCGGCGTCGCCGGTCAGCGCTCCGAGAATGTCGCCCGGGCGCAGCTTGTCGGTGCGGCCGGCATCGATGCGCAGCGTCACCATCGCCGCGGCCGGCACGCCGGTCGCCTTGCCCGTGAGCGGGGTCGCCTTGTACCAGATCAGCGGCAACCCCTGGCGTTCCTCGATAGCGCTCGCGCGCGCCTGCTCGCGCGGGCCACACAGGCTCAGCGCCACGCCCTCGCTGCCGGCGCGACCGGTACGGCCGATCCGGTGCACGTAGATGTCGGGGTCGGTCGGCATGTCGTAGTTGACGACCATGGCCAGCTCCTTGACGTCGAGCCCGCGGGCAGCGACATCGCTGGCAACCAGCACCGTGCAGCTGCGGTTGGCGAAGCGCACCAGCACCTCGTCGCGGTCGCGCTGCTCCATGTCGCCGTGCAGGGCCAGCGCGGTAAAGCCGTAATGCGCCAGTGACGCGGCAACCTCGTCGACGTCGCGACGCATGTTGCAGAACACCACGCACGATTCGGGCTTGTACTGCAGCAGCAGCGCGGCCAGCAGCGGCATCTTCTTCGTCGCTTCGGCTTCGTAGAAGCGCTGGTCGATGGCGGCATGCTGCTCGTCGCCTTCGACCGTGACCTCCATCGGTTCGCGCAACAGCCCGCGGCTGATCTCGCGCACCGCTTCGGGAAAGGTCGCCGAGAACAGCAGGCCCTGGCGCGATTTGGGAGTCTTGCCGACGATATCGCGGATCGGCTCCTCGAAACCCATGTCGAGCATGCGGTCGGCTTCGTCGAACACCAGCGTGCGCAGGGCCGAAAGGTCGAGCGCGCGCTTGCGCAGCAGTTCCTGGATACGGCCCGGCGTACCGACGACGACGTGCGGCGCGTGCTCGAGCGAGGCCAGCTGCGGCGCCAGCGGCATGCCGCCGCACAGGATCGACAGCTTCAGGTTGGGGATGGCGAAGGCGAGCTTGCGCAACTGCTTGCCGACCTGGTCGGCCAGCTCGCGGGTCGGGCACAGCACCAGCGCCTGGGTGCCGCTCTGGGCGGGGTCGAGGCGATGCAGCAGGCCCAGGCCGAACGCGGCGGTCTTGCCGCTTCCGGTCGGTGCCTGTGCGATCAGGTCGCGGCCGGCGAGGATGGCCGGCAGGCTGCCGGCCTGCACCGGCGTCATCCGGGTATAGCCCAGCGCCTGGACGCCCTGCAGGAGGGCCGGTTCCAGGGTCAGGGAGGCGAAGTCGTCGGAAATCTGCTCGTTCATGCCGACATGATCGCAGCTATCGGCCGAGCAAGGGCTCGACGGGCGCCCGACCCGTCTTTGGCTATGCTGCCGCCATCGGCCTGCCGGCCTGCCTGGACGCAGTGGCATGACCACCGACCCGCAGTTCACCCACATCCGAATCGTGCTCGGCATCGTCCTGGGGCTGGGCCTGACGACGCTGCTCAAGGGCATGTCCCGCTTCGTCCAGCACCCCGGCCGCGACCACATCTACTGGGTGCACATGGGCTGGGCGATCTCCATGTTCGTCCTGCTGGTGCATTTCTGGTGGTGGGAGTTCGGCCTCAGCCGCGTCCACCCGTGGAGCTTCGTGGCCTACGCGTTCCTTGTGCTGTATGTGGTCGTGCTGTTTGTGCTGTGCACGCTGCTGTTCCCCGACGACCTCGCCGACTACGCCGGCTGGCGCGACTACTTCCAGTCACGCCGCGGCTGGTTCTTCGGAATCATGGCGTTGCTGTACGTGATCGATTTCGGCGACACGCTCGTCAAGGGCCACGACTACTACCGTCGCTTCAGCATCGAATACCCGATTCGCAACCTGGCCATGATCGGCTTGTGCCTGATCGCGATGAAGGTGCGCTCGGAAGCCTTCCACCGCTGCTTTGTCGTCGCCGCCATCGTCTACGAGCTGAGCTGGATCTACCGCCTTTACGACTACATCGACTAGCCCGCCTGCCCCAAGCCACCTACCGGTTGTGATGATTCGCGCCTGCCTGCGAATCACTCCTCCCAGCAGGCAATGGCACACACGGGGATCGCAATGGAGCAAACGGCCAGCATGACGGCGGACACACGGCAGCAGTTCGAGGCCCTGCTCCAAGCCCATCGCGGCATCGTCTTCAAGGTGGCCGCGACCTACGCGAACCATGCCGAGGACCGCGCCGACCTCGCCCAGGACATCGCCGCGCAGCTGTGGCGTGCCTACCCTGGCTACGACCCGCAACGGCCGTTCCCGACCTGGATGTACCGCATCGCCCTGAACGTGGCGATCTCGTGGCTGCGAGGCGAAGGCGAACGAAAACGCCAGACCGTTTCGCTCGATGACAGCCTGCATGACCTGCCCGGCGAACAGGGCATCGACCTGGAATCGCGGCAGCGGCTGGAGGTGCTGCAGCGATTCATCGCCGGACTCGACCCGATGCACCGCGCCCTGTTGCTGCTCTATCTCGAAGCGCACAGCTACCGGCAGATCGCCGAGATCCTCGGCATCAGCGAAACCAACGTGGCCACCAAGATCAGCCGCCTCAAGCAGCGCATCCGCCAGGACCTGGCGTGAACGGCCTGCCCTCAAGCACAAGGAACGAACATGGAACTCGATGAACTCAAACTGGCCTGGCAGACCCTCGATCGTCGCCTGCAGCAGCAGACTGAACTGAACGTCCAGCTGCTTACCGAATCGCGTATCGACCGGCTGCGCTCGCGCCTGCGTCCGCTGTGGTTCGGCCAGGTGATCCAGCTGGTCGTGGGATTCGTGCTGACCGTGATGTTCGCGCGCTTCTGGGTGGCCAACACCGCCTCGCCCGCGCTGCTCGTCAGCGGCCTGCTGATGCATGCCTGGAGTGTGGCGTTGATCATCTCGGCGGTAATGGAACTGCTGCTGATCACGCGGATCGACTACGCCGGCCCGGTGCTGACGATCCAGAAATCACTGGCGCAGCTGCGGCTGTGGCGGACGCGGGTGTCGCCGTGGCTCGGGCTGCCGTTCTGGCTGCTGTGGATGCCGCTGCTGGCGATCGCGTTCAAGCAGTGGTTCGGCGTGCAGATGCACCCGGGCGTGTACTGGATCGGTATCCCGATCGGCGTCGCCGGGATGGTGGCGATGGTCTGGTTCCACCGCTGGGCGCATCGGCCGCAGCGGCGCCACCTGGGCGAATCCATCGATGCCAGCAGTGCCGGACGCAGCGTGGCGCGCGCCCAGCAGTGCCTGGATGAGATCGCGCGGTTCGAGAAGGAGTGAACCGCGCGACCGGCGCGCCGGTCAGGCCCTGGCGCGCTGCGGGAAGCCGACCATGCGCTGGGTTTCCTCGCACCACAGCTTCAGGCGGGCACTGCGCAGGCTGGTCCACATCGTCAGTCTCGGCGCGGCCTGCAGCAGCGGGCTCGACTCGAACGCTTCGCGCAGGCGGTAGTTCGGAATGCGGCTGGCCAGGTGGTGGATGTGGTGGTAACCGATGTTGCCGGTGAACCAGTGCACCACGCGCGGCAGGTCGAAGTAGGAACTGCCGGCAACCGCGGCGCGACCGGAATCCCAGTCCTCGCGGCGGGCCCAGTAGGCCGATTCGAAGGTGTGCTGGACGTAGAACAGCCACACGCCCACCGCGCCGGCGACCAGCACGACCGGCAGGTGCACCATCAGCACGGTGTGCCAGCCGATGCTGAAGCCCAGCGCGAGGAACGCGATCAGCAGCATCAGGTTGTTGAGCAGCACGCTGGCCCATTCCTTCTTCCAGGTGAAGGGAAGATCGAACGGGAAGCGGTGCTTGATCACGAACTGGTAGAGCGGACCGACGCCCAGCAGCACCGGCGTGCTGCGGTACAGGCGGTAGCCCAGACGGCGGATGCGCGGCAGCGCGCGGTACTCGGCGACGGTGAGCGTGTCGATGTCGCCCATCTCGCGACGGTCGAGGTTGCCCGAGGTGCCGTGGTGGATGGCGTGGGTCTTCTTCCAGTAGCCGTACGGGAACAGCGTCACCAGCCCGAGGCAGCGGCCGACCAGGTCGTTGGCGCGCTGGCTTGCGAAGAACGAACCGTGGCCGCAGTCGTGCTGGATGATGAAGGTGCGCACGTACAGGCCCGCTGCCGGCAGCACCAGCAACAGTGTCCAGCCGAAGCCCCAGCCGTCGACGACGCTCCAGGCCATCAGTGCCCACAGCGCGACGAAGGGAACCAGGGTGTTGATCAACTGCCACACCGCGCGACCGAGGTGCGGCCGGGCGAAGCGGGCGCAAAGCTGGCGGAGGGCGGCGGCGGTGGGTGACGCGGAGGCTGTGGCGCTCAAGGCACTTCTCGATGTGGACGACGCATTGTGGGTGCGTGCCATGACAGCCACAATGACGTTCGCATGCGTATGGTCATCAGTCATGTCAAAACTGCGACCGCCATGGGGATCGCGATGATGGCCGCGACCCCGCGAAACGGCCCTGGCCGCTCCCGCTCGCCAGCGCGACCGCCCGTACGCTAGGCTGCGCCGGTATGAACGACTGGTACGTCTATCTGCTGGAATGCCGCGACGGCAGCCTGTACACGGGCATCACGACCGACGTCGCGCGGCGGTATGCGCAGCACGAGGCCGGCAAAGGCGCCCGTTACACCCGCGCGCGTCCACCGGTTCGCCTGCTGGCGCAATTCCCTTACCCCGACCGCGCCACCGCCAGCCGGGCCGAGTACGCCATCAAGCAGCTGCGCCCGGAACAGAAACGCGCACTCTGCGCGAGCGCCGGCTGACCGCGCGCCTCGCGGGCGGCCCGCCCCGCCATTGCGCAACGCCACCGGCACTGAGACCCTGAGCGCCCTTCCCCGCACCACGGCCATGCAACAGATCGAATTCGAACTCGACCGCGACCACGTCGAACTCAACCAGCTGCTCAAGCTGGTCGGACTGTGCGACAGCGGCGGCGCCGGAAAAGCCATCGTCGCCAGCGGTGCGGTCAGCGTCGACGGCA
>DATDBK010000117.1:0-9166 GCA_036524935.1 Lysobacter sp.
ACGCCTGGAACACCACCATCAGCACGACGGCGACGATTACCCAGAGCAGCAGATTCTTGGCCAAGTCGTTCATCAATTCCTACCTGTCGCCCTCATGGCGTGGTTACAGCGGGGCGGCGCCGGAGCGCCTGTACATCCGGGAGTGGTCGAACATTACTTCATAACCGCGCGCTTGCCCTGTGCCAGCGCGTACACCTCGGGGGAGCGCTTGCGCGACGCCTCCGGTTTGCGGATCACGACTTTGTCATAGCGCCGGCGCAGCTCCTTCACGTACTCGTCGAATCCCACTCCCTGGAACAGCTTGATCAGGAAGTTGCCGCCAGTACGCAGGTGCTTGTCGGCGAAATCCATTGCCAGTTCGGACAGGTATATCGCCCGCGGCATGTCGACCGCATCCACACCGCTCTTATTGGGGGCCAAATCGGACAGGACAAGGTCCACGCGCTGGCCATCAAGGGAAGCCACCAGCCGCGATAGGACCTCATCTTCCCTGAAATCGCCATGAAGGAACTCGACCCCTGCCAGCGATGGCATCTCGAGGATGTCCAGGGCGATCACCCGGCCCGGCCGGGCCGGATCCAGGCGGTCGAGTTCCTGCCGCAGCCACTGCGACCAGCCGCCCGGGGCGGCGCCGAGGTCGACCACCACCATGCCGGGCTTCAGCAGCCGGTCACGCTCGACCAGCTCCTCGAGCTTGTAAGCAGCGCGCGAGCGCAGTCCTTCCGCCTTGGCCTTCTTCACGAAGGGGTCGGAAAAGTGTTCCTTGAGCCAGCGCTGGCTGGATTTGCTGCGAGTCGCCATGGGGCGTGGGGACAGCCGGCGTGGGTGGGCCGGCTTGGGAGTCGTGGGGCCGTGGGGGCGGTCATGATACCCTGCGCAACCCACCCCCATGCTCCCCGTGCCCCAATGCAGACCGTCCTGACCGCCGCCCAGACCCGTTTCCTGCGCGGCCAGGCCCATGATCTGAAGGCCATGCTGCAGGTTGGCGGCAAGGGCGTGACCGAGTCGCTGGTCGCCGAAGTCAATCTGGCGCTTGAGCACCACGAACTGATCAAGATCAAGGTGGCCGCCGAGGATCGCGACGCCCGCGACGCCATGATCGACGACATCGCCCTGCGCACCGAAGCCGCGCTGGTGCAGCGCATCGGCCATACCGCGATCCTGTACAAGCCCAGCCAGGACCGCCGCCAGATCGTGCTGCCGCGGGCCTGACGCTCCAGATCCAAGCCCCCGCCCCATCGCCGATGCAGCTCAACCTCGAACATCCCGACCAGGCGTTCTACCTGCGTGCCGCAGACGGCACCTCGGCGCTGGTCAATGATCGACGCCTGTTCTCCAGCTTCATTCTGTCCCCGGACCAGCTGGTCGAAGACTGGCCGGTGCGCGAGGTCAAGGCGATCACCCGCCAGGACATCGAACCGGTGCTGGCGCTGGAGCCGGAAGTGATCCTGCTCGGCAGCGGCGCGACCCAGCTCTTTCCGACCGCTGCCGTGATGGCGGCCTGCCTCGGCCGCGGCATCGGCCTGGAGACCATGACCAATGCCGCCGCCGCGCGCACGTTCAACGTGCTGGCCGGCGAAGGCCGGCGTGTGGTCGCGGCGTTCGTGATGGCGCCCTGAAGTCGATTCCCGCCTTCGCGGGGCAAGCGCAGATGGATCCCGGCGTTGGCCGGGATGACGACGAAGGCCTACTTCTTCGGCAGGTACAGCAGCGGGTCGACCGGCTTGCCGTTGTAACGTACCTCGAAGTGCAGCATCTCGCGCGGCGCGCCGCTGCGGCCCATCTCGGCAATCTGCTGCCCAGCCTTGACCAGCTGGCCTTCGTTGACCAGGCGATTGCGGTTGTGGCCATACGCCGACAGCCACTGCTCGTTGTGCTTGATGATGATCAGCTCGCCGTAACCGACCAGGCCGGAGCCGGAGTAAACGACCACGCCATCGGCGGCCGCACGCACCGGCGCGCCGCTGCTGCCGGCGATGTCGATGCCCTGCTTGGTCGGCTCACCCGCGACATAACGGCCAATCAGCTCGCCATCGGCCGGCCAGCGCCAGTTGAAACCACTGGCCACCGGAGTCGCTGGCGGCGCGCTCGGGGGTGGTGTCGTCGGGCGTGTCGGCGTCGTCGCGGGCCTGGTCGTCGTCACCGGACGCGTGGCGCTCGTGCTGCCCGAGGACGCCGGACTGGATCCTGCACTGCCCGACGGATACAAACGCAGCTTCTGGCCCGGATAGATCGTGTAAGGCGCCGGTATGCCGTTCCATGCCGCCAGGTCGACCGCGCGGATGCCGTTGCTGGAGGCGACGCGGTACATCGTGTCGCCACGCTGCACGACGATGGTCTTGCCGTACTTCGGCACCGACGGCTTCACCGTGGTGGTCGAGGTGCTGCCCGGCGCGCGGGTGACCTTGGAGCTGGCGCAACCGGCGACCGCGGCGGCCACAAGCGCGGCCGCGAACAGGTGGCGCGAAGCGTCGGTTATTCGTGCTCGTGTCGTGCGTGCGCTCATCCGCTGAACTGTGCCTTCCATACCAGCCATGCCAATGCTGCCAACAGCAGGACCGAAGCGGCCCAGCCGATCGGCTCGATGTAGCGGCGCAGCGCCGCTTCCGCGCGCTCGCCGCCGAGGCGGATCGCCAGGGCGATCAGGTACACGCGCTTGCCGCGGCCAATGAACATGCTGGCCAGGAACGGCAGGAACGGTACGCCGACGATGCCCGACGCCCAGGTGAATATCTTCAGCGGAATCGGTGTGAACCCGGCCAGAACCAGCAGCCAGAACGCCTTCCAGGGCGAGTTCGCGGCGATCTCGCGCAACTGCGTGACCTGCGCGTCGATGCGGTCGATCCAGCCCAGCGAGGTCAGCAGCGGCTTGATCAGTTCGTAGGCGAAATGCCCCAGCACGTAGCCCAGCAGCGCGCCCACCATCGAGCCGGCCAGGCTGAGCGTGGCGAACCAGAACGCGCGCCGCCGATCCGCCAGGCACATCGGCGCCAGCATCACTTCCGGCGGGACGGGGAACACCACCGCCTCGGCGAAACTCAGCAAGGTCAGGAGCGCGGGCGCGCGACGATGCCGCGCCCAGGAGATGGTGCGCTCGTAGAGGGGTCCAAAGATTTTCAACGCCAGTCCTTCCGGTGCGTCACTGCGGCAAATGTTCCTGCGGTTATCAATCAATCATCCCTGACAGCAGCGGCACGAACACGACCGGTGCCAGCGTGTGCTGGGTGACGACGCCTTCGGCGTCCTTGTGCAGCTTCAGCAGCGATTGCGACGAGGCGCCGCCGACGGGTGCGATCAGCGTCCCACCCGGCGCCAGCTGCGCGGTCAGCGACTCGACCAGCGCCGGCGCCGCCGCGGTGACGATGATCGAATCGAACGGACCGTTCTCGGCCCAGCCGATGCGGCCGTCGTCATGCTTGCTGCGGACGTTCATGCCGAGCTGGCGGAAACGCTTGCGCGCCGTGCGCAGCAGTTCGCCGATGCGCTCGACGGTATGCACTTCCAGGCCCAGCGCGGCCAGGACCGCGGCCTGGTAGCCCGAACCGGTGCCGATTTCCAGCACCTTCTTCGGCTCCGCCTCGAGCACGGCCTCGGTCATCTTCGCCACCACCCACGGCTGCGAGATGGTCTGGCCATGGCCGATCGGCAGCGCGGTGTCTTCGTAGGCGCGTGTCGCCAGCGCCTCGTCGACGAACAGGTGACGCGGCACCGTGCGGATGGCGTTGAGGACACGCTCGTCGCGGATGCCGTTCTCTCGCAGGCGCTCGACCAGGCGGTCGCGTACGCGCTGCGAGGTCATTCCCGAGCCGATCGCCTCGGGCTGCAGGCGCATGCGCAGGGTCATGCGCTGCGCTCCTGCTCGGGTCGCGACGCGCCCTGGCGGACCGTGCCACGGTCCAGCGACACCGCCAGGCCATCGACCCAGCTGGCGACCTGGTCGAGCGCCTGGTAGCGGGTCAGGTCGACGTGAATCGGGGTGATCGAAATGTTGCCGGTGCGCAAGGCGTGGAAGTCGGTGCCCGGGCCGGCATCCTGCTCCTGGCCGGCAGCCCCGATCCACCACCATTCGCGGCCGCGCGGGTCGTGCTGCGGAATGCACGCCTCGGCACGGTGGCGATTGCCCAGGCGGGTGACTTCGAAGCCGCGGACCTCGTCCCAGGGCAGGTCGGGCACGTTGACGTTGAGGATCGTGTCGGCCGGCAGCGGGTCGGAGCGCAGGCGGGCAATGATCTCGACGGCGGCGCGCGCCGCGGTCTCGTAGTGGCGGCCGGTGTGGTCGACGGTCTGCAGCGACATCGCCACGGCCGGGAGGCCGAGGAAGCGCCCTTCCATCGCCGCGGCGACGGTGCCGGAATAGATTACGTCGTCGCCGAGATTGGCGGTGTTGTTGATGCCCGAGACCACGATATCCGGTTCGACCTCGAGCATGCCGGTGATCGCCACGTGCACGCAGTCGGTGGGCGTGCCGTACACGCGCCAGGTCGTGGCATCGAGCCGCTGGACGCGCACCGGCGCATCCAGGGTCAGCGAATTGCTGGCGCCGGAGCGGTCCCGGTCGGGGGCGACCACCAGCACCTCATGGCCGGCGGCGCGCAGCCCTTCGGCGAGGACGCGGATACCGGGGGCGTCGACGCCGTCGTCATTGCTGACCAGAACTCGCATGAACTCCCTTGATCGAACCTTGGAACGTGGGCTTGTGACGTTCCCGGGCGCGTGTTGCATGCGCTTGCCGGACCGTGCGGCACCCATGATAGCCGATGGGGATTGCAGGCCCTCACCCCGGGCGCGGCCCCTCATCGCGAGCAAGCTCGCTCCTACCCGCCTAGACTATCGGCCATGGCTGACGACCCCGACGACGACGCCGAGCTGTTCCGCGCCGCGATCGGCCCGGTACGGCGGTTGCGCGATACCGCGCCGCCACCGGCGGCGCCCAAGCCGCGGCCCCGCGCCCGCATGGCCGAGCGCGACGAGGCCCAGGCCCGCGAGCAGTTCCGCCACGCGCTGGACGAACTCCCCCTCGACGCCGGCGACGCCCTGTCCTATCGCCGCGAAGAAGTCTCACCCCGGCTGCTGCAGAAGCTCAGGCGCGGCGAGATCTCGGCGCAGGAAGAGCTCGATCTCCACGGCGCCGACTCGCGCGAAGCCGAACAGCTGCTGCGCGCCTTCCTCCACGACGCCCGCCTGCACGGCGTTGGCTGCGTGCGCATCATTCACGGCAAGGGATTGCACGGCGCCGCCTCGATCGCGAGCAGCGGCGTTCCGGTGCTGAAGAACCTGGTCGACCGCATGCTGCGACACCGCGCGGACGTCCTGGCTTTCCACTCCACGCCGCCCACGCAGGGCGGCACCGGAGCGGTGCTGGTACTGCTCGCGCCCCGTCGCCTGCGCTCATCCTGAGCCCGGCCGCCGGGACGCTGCGCAGTGGTTTTACTGACCAGTCGCCTGGGCGATCTGCTCGGCGGACTTCTTCGGCGTGTTCACCCAGACCACTTCGATTCCACGACGGCGCGCAATGCGCTCGACGTAACTGATGTATGCGTCGTCATCGTCCATGATCGACGGCGTTTTCGGCTCGGGGACGTACGTGGTCTTGCTTTCCATGCCGGCGCACGCAGCCAGACCGACGACCGACACCAACACAGCCATGCGTAACGATGCGTTCATGACGACATCTCCATGACGTGATCGCCGTACCCCGCGGGTACGACGGCACAAGGTTTATTCACCTTGTACGATTTCGGCTTATACGCTGGCGCTTCAGGGGCACCAGTGCCAGCAGATGCTTTCCGACGAACGGTCGGAAATACCTGTTCAGCCGCTGCGGCCGAGCGCATGCACGTCACCCAGTTCGGCCAGCACGACGGTCGCATACGTGCCAGGCGGCAAGCTGAAAGCCAACTGGAGTACATCGTCGCCAAGCCACTGCCAAGTCAAGCCGGACGGCATCAGGCGCAGTGCCCTGCGCTCGTGTTTCAGGCCTTCCGCTTCCAGGCCGGCGCGTAGCGCAAGTGCGTCTTCGCCGGCCAGCGCCGCCAGCTCCAGTTCTGCAGCTGCACCCTGGCTGCGCAGATCGCCGCGACCCCACAGCGGCCCACTGGGGTGGATGTCGAACGTTGCCAGGCGCTGCGCCAGCTCGTCGCTGAAAGGCTCCGGTCCGAACACGCTGCGGCTGCCATCGAGCAGCCACACTTCGCCGTCCAGCGCCTGCTCCCAGCTGCCTGATTCCACGCGCGATGCGAGCGCCCGATTGAACAGCTCCGAACGTGCTGCCGACAGCAGCAGCGTGCGCTGCTCGCGGCGGACGCGGCGGCCCGCGAACATCGCCAGCGCGTTGGCGACATTGTCGCCTTCGCGACCGAAGCGCTGCTCGCCGAAGTAGTTGGGAACGCCGCGGCCGGCAATCGCCTGCAGTCTCGATTCGATCGCGGCGCGATCGCCGACGACCTCGCGCAGGTTGAGCACGAAACGGTTGCCGGCCAGCGCACCGCGCGGCAGCTTGCGGGAGTGCCAGGTGTGCTCGAGCACGCGCAGGCGCTCGTCGCTGCCCTCACCGGTCTCCAGCGCCGCCAGGTCGGGGGCGACGCGCTTGGGCAGGTGCACGCTGAAACGCTGGCGGGTGACGGCGTTGCGGTCCTTGAGGCCGGCGTAGCCGATCGCGACCTCGCCCACGCCTGCCCACTCGGCGATTCGGCGGGCGGCGAAGGCGGTGTTCATGCCGCGCTTCTCGATCATCAGCAGCAGGTGCTCACCGCTGCCACTGGGCTCGAAGCCGGGCAGTTCCTCGACCAGGAAATCCTCGGGCGTGGTGCGCATGTTGGCGCTGAGCACGGCTTGCCCATGGGCCCGTGGCAGCGTCGGCTCCTGACCGCTCACGCGCGCACCAGCAGGCACACCGCCGTCGCCGCGATGCCTTCGCCGCGGCCGGTGAAGCCGAGCTTCTCGGTGGTGGTGGCCTTGATGCTGACCGCGTCGTCGGCCAGGCCGAGGTCGCCCGCCAGCAGTTGCCGCATCGCCGCCGCATGCGGACCGACCTTGGGTCGTTCGCAGATCACGGTTACGTCAGCGTTGCCGAGTTCCCAGCCGCGTTCGCGGATCAGCGCCTGGCAATGACGCAGGAACGCGCGGCTGTCAGCGTCTTTCCACTGCGGGTCACTCGGCGGAAAGTGCTGGCCGATGTCACCCAGCGCGAGCGCGCCGAGCATCGCGTCGCACAGCGCGTGGATCACCACGTCGCCATCGGAGTGGGCGACGATGCCGCGGTCGTGCGGCACGCGCACGCCGCCGAGCATGACGTGGTCGCCGTCGCCGAATGCGTGCACGTCGAAACCCTGGCCGATGCGGATGTTCATGGACTGTCCCGGTTCGAAATCAGATACCGCGCCAGCGCCAGGTCCGCCGGCGTGGTCACCTTGAGGTTGTCTTCGCGCCCTTCGACCAGGGCAGGATGCGCGCCGGCAAGTTCCATGGCCATCGCCTCGTCGGTGACCACGATGCCGTCGGCCTTCGCCTTTTCCAGCGCGGCCGTCAGCGCGCCGCGGCGGAACGCCTGCGGCGTGAACGCGCGCCACAGCCGTTCGCGTGGCTCGGTCGCGGCGATGCGGGCCGCGTTGTCGGCGCGCTTGAGCGTATCGCGCACCGGTGCACCGAGGATCGCACCATCGGCATGGGCGCTGGCAGCAGCGATCAGGCGATCGAGATCCCCGCTGCGCAGGTTCGGCCGCGCCGCATCGTGCACCAGCACCAGCGTGTCACTGCCGACTTCGCCCGGAAGCGCCTGCAATGCGGCCAGCACCGAGTCGGCGCGCTCACCGCCACCGACGCAACGCAGCACCGGCTTGCCGTGCAGGTTGGCCCAGCCCGGCCAGAGCGCGTCGTTCTTCGACAGCGCGACCATCGCCCCCGCAATCCGCGGATGCGAGAGCAGCGCATCGAGCGAGTGTTCGATCAAGGGACGGCCGGCAATGTCGAGGTACTGCTTGGGCGTCTCGCCACCAAAGCGCGAGCCGCGACCGGCAGCGGGAATCACGGCCCAGATCATTCAAACCACCCCGTCATCCCGGCGCACGCCGGGATCCATCTTGACTCGACTTCTACTTGCACGTGGCTGGGCATCTGATGTTCGGCCCTGATGATGGCGGCGCGGAAGGTGAACGCAGGTCAACGTCAGGATGGATCCCGGCGTATGCCGGGATGACGGGGCGAGGCGTCACTCGGACTTCGGCTCCGCACTTTCTTCCGGCGCCGGTGTCGCGCCTTCCGGCTCGACCACCCGGTAGAACGTCTCGCCCGGCTTGATCATGCCCAGCTCGCTGCGTGCACGTTCCTCGACCGCGGCCTCGCCGGACTTGAGGTCTTCGACCTCGGCGGCGAGGGCATCGTTGCGCTGCTGCATGCCCTGGTTCTCGTGCGCCTGCTGCTGCACCTGCTGCTGCAGGCGGGCGACCGAGCGGCTGCCGCCCTCGCCCACCCACAGCCGGTACTGCAGGAACACCAGCAGCCCGGCCAGTGCCAGCAGCAGCAGTCGCAAGCCGCGCATGCGCCCGGTCTCCGGACTCAGCGCTTGAGCGAGATGAAGGCGTCGCGGCCGGCGTACTTCGCCGCGGCACCCAGTTGCTCTTCGATGCGCAGCAGCTGGTTGTACTTGGCGACGCGGTCGCTGCGGCACAGCGAGCCGGTCTTGATCTGGGTCGCGGTGGTGGCGACCGAGATGTCGGCAATGGTGGTGTCTTCGGTTTCGCCCGAGCGGTGCGAGACGATCGAGGCGTAGCGGTTGGCGTCGGCCATCGCGATCGCTTCCAGGGTCTCGGTCAGGGTGCCGATCTGGTTGACCTTGATCAGGATGGCGTTGGCCACGCCCTTGTCGATACCTTCCTGGAAGATCTTCGGGTTGGTCACGAACAGGTCGTCGCCGACCAGTTGCACCTTGTTGCCGACGCGCTCGGTCAGCAGCTTCCAGCCGGCCCAGTCGTTCTCGGCCATGCCGTCCTCGATCGTGATGATCGGGTACTGCGCGGCCCAGTTGGCCAGGAAGTCGACGAACTGCTCGCTGGTCAGGCGCTTGCCTTCACCGGTGAGGTTGTACTTGCCGTTCTCGAAGAACTCGCTGGAGGCGACGTCGAGGCCGAGCAGGATGTCTTCGCCGGCCTTGTAGCCGGCCTTGCCGATC
>DATDBK010000118.1:0-15660 GCA_036524935.1 Lysobacter sp.
GACGTGAAGGCGCGCGATCCGATGCAGGGGCCGGAGGACGACAGGCTTTGCACGCATTGCGTAATCGTCTTCGTCGCGCTCGATGGTGCCGACGGCAAGCCGACGCCGGTGCCGCCGTGGACTCCGGTCAACAACGTCGACCGCCATCTGGGCGAGTACGCGCTGAAGGTGATGGAGCTGAGCAAGGGCATCGAGGAAACGATGAAGCACCTGAGCGAGGCTTCGCTGGAGACCTGAGGGTCTGGGCGGCTTGGGTGGCCTGAACGCTGCCGTGCGGGCTGCGGGCTGCGGGCTCCGGAAGGGCGTCGTCCGCCGGCCCGGGCATTGCGCAGCCCCTTAGTCGGACATCCTGTCCGATGCGGGGCGCGGGACATCCATGTCCCGCTGCGGAGCAATCCCCGGCCCGGCGGACGACGCTCCAGCAGTTCGTTGCATGGTCTTCGGCCGCCATCACCCGGGTTCATGCGCGTCTGCGGAACAATCCCCGACCGGGCGTACGACGCTCCGACAATTCGTTGCACTCGTAGCCCGGGTAAGCGCAGCGCACCCGGGGTCGACACGCATGAACCCGGGTGCCCCCGGATCAAGTCCGGGGTTACCCGGGCTACGAACCGTCGTCCTTCCGCGGGCGTCCGGGCCCGAGCTCACCGAGCAGCCGTGCGAATGAGTCGAGGGCACGGACACCGCCCCGTATCGCGGCAGAGCGAGTCCGACCAAGGCAGTAGCGTCACGCGCAGATCGCACGATCGCCAACAGGCGAAGTCAATGAAACATCAGCAGCATTGGGAAGAGGGGGTGGGGAGTACTCCGCGAACAATCACGGAGCGAAGCGGAGGTTCGCGGAGTGCGCCCCACTTCCTCACCCACTGGAACCAACCCTGCAAAAGAAAACGGGCCGCATGGCGGCCCGTTTCCCCTCACCCCAACCCCTCTCCCGCAAGCGGGAGAGGGGCCATAGGAGCGGATTACTTCTTCAGGCCGGAATCCTTGCGCAGCTCGTCGGCCTTGTCCGTCTTCTCCCAGGAGAAAGCGGTGGCGGTGTGCTTCTTGCCGGCGCCGTCGACGTAGGTCACCTCGTGCGGCTTGCGGCCGAAGTGGCCATATGCCGCGGTTTCCTGGTAGACCGGATGGATCAGGTCGAGCATCTTCACGATGCCGTACGGGCGCAGATCGAAGTGCTTGCGGATCAGCTTCTCGATCTTCTCGTCCGGGATCTTGCCGGTGCCGAACGTGGTCACCGAGATCGAAGTCGGCTCGGCCACGCCGATGGCGTAGGAGACCTGCACCTCGCAACGGTCGGCCAGGCCGGCGGCAACGATGTTCTTGGCCACGTAGCGCGCCGCGTAGGCAGCCGAACGGTCGACCTTGGACGGATCCTTGCCCGAGAACGCACCACCACCGTGGCGAGCCATGCCGCCGTAGCTGTCGACGATGATCTTGCGACCGGTCAGGCCGCAATCGCCCACCGGACCGCCGATCACGAAGATGCCGGTCGGATTGATGTGGATCTTGTTCTTCGGCAGCGACTCGAGCCACTTCTTCGGCAGCACCGGCTTGAGGACGTGCTCGTACACGCCTTCCACCAGGTCCTTCTGCTTGATGCCCGGATCATGCTGCGTCGACAGCACCACCGCGTCGAGGCCGGCCACGTTATGGTTGGCGTCGTAGCGCAGGGTCACCTGCGACTTTGCATCCGGACGCAGCCACGGCAGCGGCGAGTTCTTCTTCTTGCGGATCTTGGCCTGCTGCTCGACCAGACGGTGCGAGTAGTAGATCGGCGCCGGCATGAACTCCGGGGCTTCATTGCAGGCATAGCCGAACATCAGGCCCTGGTCGCCAGCGCCCTGTTCTTCCGGCTTCTTGCGATCGACGCCGGCGGCGATGTCGGGCGACTGCTTGCCGAGCATGTTGATGATCGCGCAGGTGTGGCCGTCGAAGCCGACATTCGAATTGTTGTAGCCGATGTCGTTGATGACCTTGCGTGCAAGCGTCTCGATGTCGACCCACGCATTGGTGGTGACCTCGCCGGCGACGATCGCCGCGCCGGTCTTCACCATCGTCTCGCAGGCAACGCGGGCGCGCTTGTCCTGGGCCAGGATGGCGTCGAGGACGGCATCGGAAATCTGGTCGGCAATCTTGTCCGGGTGGCCTTCGGAGACGGATTCGGAGGTGAACAGGTAGCTGGACATCGAGGCTTTATCCCCGTATTCGGATGAAAGGATGGCCGCGCATGATACAGCCTTGGCCGGCTCGGCGCATTGTGCGTCATCCAGGTGTTGACTGACGGTTAATTTCCGCGGCCCCGGGCCCTGTCACGCGACTGACCCGAATCAGCCATGTCGCTGTCGCCGCGGCGAAGCAGGCTGCGCGGCGAGACGCCCCGTCGGGGCAAGCCGTGACGCCCGATGCCGCTTGAGCGCCGCCTGCAGGAACGTTTTCCGCACTGGTTCGATGGCCGCCGGGCGTCCATCGCGCGGCCGCTGCTGCGCACGCTCGGGCGCTGGTCGCGGTTCGACCAGATCGAGGCCTTCCTCGCGGCCAACCGCCATCTGCGCGACTTCGATTTCGTCAACGCCGGCCTAGACCATCTGCAGGTGCGCTACCTGGCGGATCCGGCCGAGGTGGCGCGTATTCCGGCCAGCGGGCGGCTGCTGATCGTCGCCAACCACCCCTCCGGGGCGATCGACGCGCTGGCGCTGCTGGACGTGGTCGGGCGCGTGCGCCGCGATGTGAAGATCGTCGCCAACGACCTGCTCTCGGCACTGGATCCGCTGTCGGGCCTGCTACTTCCGGTGCGGATCCTCGGCGGCCGGCCGAGCGTGCAGAGCCTGCAGGCGATCGACGACGCGCTCAAGGCCGAACAATGCGTGATCGTCTTTCCCGCCGGCGAAGTGGCACGGCTGGGCCTGAGGGGCGTGACCGACGGGCGCTGGCGCCGCGGCTTCCTGCGCTTTGCCCGTGCCAGCAACGCGCCGGTGCTGCCGGTGCGGATCGAGGCCCGCAACTCGGCCCTGTTCTACGGCGCATCGGCGCTGTTCAAGCCAGTTGGCACCGCCCTGCTTGCGCGGGAGATGTTCGCCCGGCGCGCGCATCGCATCTCCATGCGGATTGGCACGGCGCTGACGCTGCCGCCGGGCGGCGATCCCGAACGCCTGCTGCGTCAGGTCCGGCGCGAACTCTTTTCGCTCGGCACCCGGCGCCGCCGCAGTGCCGTCGAGATGGCCACCGAACTGGCCGCGCCAGGGCGCCCGGAACCGCTGATCGACGCGATCGCGCCGCGGCAGGTGCGCGACGGCGTCGAGTCCATGGTGCTGTTGGGACGCACCCTCGACGGCAAGCAGATCCGGGCCGGGCGCCTGGCCGCCGGCTCGCCGCTGCTGCAGGAGCTCGGCCGCCTGCGCGAAATAACATTCCGCGCCGTGGGCGAGGGCACCGGCCAGCGCCTCGATGTCGACCTCTACGACAGCTGGTACGAACACATCGTGTTGTGGGACGACGGCGCGGCGCGCATCGCCGGCGCCTACCGCGTCGCCCGCGGCGCCACCGTCCTGGCCGAGCGCGGGCTATCGGGCCTCTACACCGCCTCGCTGTTCCGCTATGGCGACGATGCGATCCCGCGCATTGCCCAGGGCATGGAGCTCGGTCGCAGTTTTGTCACCCCCGAGTACTGGGGCAGCCGCAGCATCGACTACCTGTGGCAGGGCATCGGCGCGTACCTGGCAAGGCATCGCAACGTGCGCTACCTGTTTGGCCCGGTGTCGATCAGTGCCGCGCTGCCCGAACAGGCACGCGAACAGATCGTCGCCTACTACGCGCGCTATTACGGCAGTGGCTGTTCCGACGCGGTGTCGAAGCAGCCGTTTGCCTACCGCGCCGCGCCGCCGCAGTTCGATGCGGTCGACGCCGCCACGGCCTTCCGCGTCCTCAAGGCCAACCTCGATGCGCTCGGCGCGACCCTGCCGATGCTCTACAAGCAGTACACCGACCTGTGCGAACCGGGCGGTGCGCGTTTCCTCGCGTTCGGCGTCGACCCGGCGTTCAGCGATGCGGTCGATGGCCTGATCGAAGTCGATCTGCACCAGTTGCGACCGAAGAAGCGCGAGCGCTACCTCGGCGGGCATGCGCCCGACGTTCACACTCACGAAGCGCGCGCCCCCGAAGTCCACGCCCCCGAAATGCACGCCCCCGAAATGCATGCCCCCGAAATGCATGCCCCCGAAGTTCAGGCCATGACGGAGACAGGCGGATGACACAGCAGCCGATTGCGTTGCCTTTGCGCCGACGCGCGGTTTTCGTGTCCGATGTCCATCTGGGTTCCAAACACTGCCACGCGGCCGAGTTCGCCGATTTCCTGACCGGCCTGCGCTGCGACCGCCTGTACCTGGTCGGCGACATCGTCGATCTGTGGTGGATGGCCCAGCGCCGGCCGAGCTGGGGCAGCGCCCATAACCGCGTGATCGAAGCGCTGCATGCGCTGCGCCGCGCCGGCACCGAGCTGGTCTATGTGCCGGGTAACCACGACCGCCCGATCCGTCGCTTCTGCGGCCTGACCCTGCCGCGCATGACCGTGCGCCGGCGCGCGATCCACGTCACCGCCGATGGCCGTCGCCTGCTGGTCACGCACGGCGACGACTACGACGGAGTGACCCACTTCGGCGGCCTGCAGGAACGCTTCGGTGACTGGCTGTACTACCGCATCCTGACCGGGAACCAATGGCTGAACCGCGTGCGTCGCCACTTCGGCCAACGCTACTGGTCGCTCTCGGAGTTCCTCAAGCGCCAGAGCGGTGCAGCTGAACGCTACATCGAGCGCTTCGTCCAGGCCGGATTCGACGATGCCCGCCGACGCGGCCTCGATGGGGTGATTTGCGGCCACATCCATCGCGCCGCGCTGTTCGAGCGCGACGGCCTGCTCTATGCCAATGACGGTGACTGGGTGGAGAGCCTGACCGCCCTCGCCGAAGATCCCGACGGCACCCTGCGACTGCTGTCGCACACCGGCGATACCCTCGCCGAGTGCCTGCCGCCGATGCGCTTGCTGGCGGAAACCGGACGACCGCGCGCCGCATAGGTGCGTCGCTGACCGGCGATGCGGGCGTGCAACGCCTGAACGGGTTCAATCGCGGATTCATGAAAGCGCCGGAGCGCGATACGGGTGGACGCTGAACGAACCACCAGGGCCGCGTGAAGCTCACACGGCCCTTAAGTGGGTGTTGACGTCATGGGTTGTCCACCTCGGGACTTGCCAGCCTTTTGCTCCCGCGATTCATCGCAGGAGAGATGCGTGAACTAGAGGGCGTCCCTGGTTTGACGCTTGACCTGAACGATGTATTCGCGGCCCTGCTTGTCGGTGATCGCTACAGCCTGGCCATCCATAAGCTGCTCGTACCGGACTTCGCCGATGACGCCCACGAACTGCCGCAGCGCGCGGTCGTACGTGTACGGGTACTCGGCAAATGCGGTGCGGTTGCCGACAATCATCTGGACCTTGCGCTCACTCAGTCCGGTGGCCTGGGCCAGGTCGCCGATGGGGTCCTTGCTCTGCTCAGCCCACGCCGGCATCGATGCCGCTAGCGCCAGCGCGATAAACGCAATCTTGGCATTCATGTGGTGCCTCCTGATCGGATCAAACCACCGGGGCGTTGCGGCGGGGTCCGCTGAAGGGGACACCCCGGCATGGCATAGCTTCGACTAAAGGCGATGACGATTGCATCGGCCATAGGGGCCTGTGACTTTCGACCTGCACCACTCGTCGCAATCACAACAACAGCACAACCGTCACGCAACGCGAGTATGTCGATCGCGATCGCGAGCGCGCGATCGCACTCTCGCGATGTTGCGGGCTTGATGCTGCGAACGCGATGCCAAGGGCGTGGCCTGATGCATCGCGAATGGTTTCATTCGAAATCGATGAACGCGATGTCAATACACCGTTGCGCGTGCCTGCACGAATGCATAGAAGAACACCGCATTGGGATCGTTCTGGACGAGGTGCATCTCGCGGCGCATGCCCTCGACGACATCCGGCGTGACCCGTTCCGCGGCAAGCATCTGCTCGGCCGCCGACAGCAGCAGTTCTTCCCAGAACGCGATCATGGTCTTGCGCCGGGCCGGCTCGCGATTGTCGAAGTAGAACGTCTTCACTTCGGTGGAGACATCGCGGAAGCCACCGGCGAGGAGCAGATTGCCGAGCTTGGCGCCAACGAACGGATCGCCGCCGCTCTCGTACTGGAAATCGTTGAACGCCATCCAGTAGCGCCAGACGTTTGGCGAGTACGGGTCGAGGAGGAACGACGAGTTCATCACCTCGGTGATGTAGACCGGTGCACCCGGTGCCAGTACGCGCCGCACTTCATTGAGCACGCGCGCAGGCGAGGGAACGTGCTCGAGCACCCAGCACAGGAATGCGGCGTCGAAGCTGCGGGGCTCGAACGGCAGGTTCGTCGCATCGGCCAGGTGCAGTTCGTAGCGGCCAGCGAGCCACGGCATCGAGCCGAGGTTGGCGCGGGCGGCGCCGAGCTGGGCCTCGTTGAGGTCGACGCAGGTCGCATGCAGGTCGGGAAAGCGCCGCAGCAGGATTTCAGTCTGTGCGCCGACGCCACTGCCGACCTCGAGCAGCCGGCGCGCGCCGGTGTAGTCGATGTCATGGAATATCGTCGATTCGGCCAGCCGCGCCTGCTTCATCAGGCGTGCCTGTTCGGTCTGCGAGAAGCCGTGCAGGTACGGAAACTCGGTGGCGCTGGAAGACTCGCTCATGTGACCTCCGTGGCGGAGCTCGTGCCGGTCCTCAGCGCGCCTCACGCGGCGGCCGGGAGCTCCGGTGTGACGCCCGCGATCAGTGCGTCGAAATACTCGCCAGTCAGGTGCAACTGCGCCTGCGCGGTTTCGGCGCGGTTGACCACGGCGCGGAATGCCTGGTTCTCCGGGCGATCCTTCGCGTACCAGCCCAGGTGCTTGCGGGCGATGCGCACGCCGGAGACTTCGCCGTAGAACTCGTGCAGGTGGGTGAGGTGTCCCATGAGGACATCGCGCACCTCGGCCAAGCCTGGCTCGGGCAGGTGTTCACCGCTGGCCAGGTAGTGCGCGATCTCGCGAAAGATCCACGGTCGTCCCTGTGCGGCACGGCCTATCAGCACCGCGTCGCAGCCGGTGCGTGCCAGCACTGCGGCGGCCTTCTGCGGCGAGTCGACGTCGCCGTTGGCGAACACCGGGATCGACAGCGCCGCTTTCACTTCCGCGATCGTGTCGTATTCGGCGGTGCCGGTGTACTGCTGGTCGCGGGTGCGGCCGTGCACGGCGAGCGCGGCGATGCCTGCGCTCTGCGCGACCCTGGCTATCGCCAGTGCGTTGCGCTGGTCGGCGGCCCAGCCGGTGCGGATCTTCAGCGTCACCGGCACATCGACCGCCCTGACCACGGCATCGAGGATGCGTGCGACCAGCGCTTCGTCGCGCATCAGCGCCGAGCCGGCCCAGGCATTGCACACCTTCTTGGCCGGGCAGCCCATGTTGATGTCGATGATCTGCGCGCCGTGGTCGACGTTGTACCGCGCCGCGTCGGCCATCACCTCCGGCACGGTGCCGGCGATCTGCACGCTGATCGGTGCGGGCTCGCCGTCGTGGTCCATGCGGTGGCGCGACTTGGCGGTGTTCCAGAAGCGGGGGTCGGAGGTGGTCATTTCCGACACGCACAGGCCCGCGCCAAGGCGCTTGCTCAGCACCCGGAACGGTTTGTCGGTGACGCCGGCCATCGGCGCCAGGATGACCCTGGGCGCGATCTGGTAGGGGCCGATATGGAAGGACGTGTCCGCCATGACCGGCATTGTAGCGGGCAGGGACGTCAGCGATGCCCGCGCCGGCGCCGCCAGAACAGGAATCCGGTCACCAGCAGGAAGGCCGGCAACAGTCCCACCAGCGCAGTCGCCCATTTCATGACGGCGCCGCCGACCGCACCGACGTGCAGCGGGAAGATCGCCTGGCTCATCCGCATGCCGAGCCCGTTGGCAGTGGCATCGTGCACCTGCAGCACCCGGGCGCCATCTGCGCTGACGGCAATCGTGCTGCGCCCCACCGGATGCCACTCGCCGCCGGCGCGAGCGCGAAACGACACCACGCCTTCACCGGCCTTGGGCATCGATACGCGGCTCAGTCGCGCACCCGCCAACGCCGTGTCGGCCTCGCGAAGCACGCGCGGCCAATCGATCGCGGCCGCTCCGGCGAGTTTCGGTGGCTTCACCGTTTTCCCGCCGAACATCCCGACCAGCACGCCCTGGAACCCCTTCGAATAGACCATGCCGACACCGGTCAGCGTGGCCAGCAGCAGAAGCGGAAACAGCACCGCGCCGCTGCTGCGGTGCCAGCTCAGCCAACGCCGCACCGGCGGGCCGGAATGCATCTTCAGGTGCGCCAGCACCTGCCCGCGCCGTGGCCACCACAGGTACAGGCCGGTCAGGATCAGACCCAGCGCGATCCAGCCGAACACGCCCAGCACTTCCTCGCCGGTCTCGCCGCCGAGCAGCTTGGTGTGCCATTCGTGCAGCCACATCAGGACATCGTCGTCCTGGCTGCGATAGAGCAGCAGCGCGCCGTCCTCAGGAGCGAAATAGGCGCGGTGGCCATCTTCGAAGAAGCCCTGCCACACTGGCAGATCGCGACGCGGGAGGTCGACCGAACGCAGTCCTTGCGGCTGCCAGCGCTCGACCAGCGCCGCCAGCACGCGGCCGTCGGCGACCGCGGCATGTTGCGCGAGCTGCGGATGCTGCAGGCGCAACAGGTCGTTGTGGAACACCAGCACGGTGCCGGTCAGCGCGACCAGCGCGAACACGAGGCCGACACTGAGGCCGACCCACAGGTGCAGCCACGACAACGTCGCCCGCAGCCGGCGCGAGGCTGGCCGGGGTGGGCGCAGTGGCGCGGCCGCGCTCATCAGAACCGGTGCGCCCAGCCAACCGTCAGCACGCGGCCGCGACCGGCGACATAGGTGTCGTTGCGCGGCGTGCTTTGCGAGTAGTAGGTGACGTACTGCTCGCCAAACAGGTTCTCGATGCCGACGTTGAGCTGGCCCAGTGGCAACTGGAAGCGCGCCTGCAGATCGACCGTGGTGTAGCCGTCGAACTGCGCGACCTCGACGCCGCGCAGGTCGAATTCGCGATCGAGCGACTGGCTGGCCTGGAGGCGCGTGGCGATGCCGGGCGTCCAGTCCTGGTCCCAGAACGCGGTGATGCGATCCGGGCTGACGTTGATGCCGGGCAGGTCGCTGTCGACGCGGTCGTCGCCATTGCTGTCGTAGCTGCCGTCGGTCTGCGCATAGCCGATGCCGAGGCGCGTCGCTTCGCTGAGCTGGTAGGCCACATTGCCTTCGATGCCTTCGATCTCGGTGCGTTCGCGCACCACGTTATAGCTCTGGCTGCCCGGATCGAAGGCGAGGCGTGAGCCGAGGTCGGAATCGGACCGGTAGACGGCCAGGTGTGCGAGCCAGCGGCCGTCGTCGTAGTCGACGCCGATCTCCTGGTTGTCGGCGATCACCGGCGAGAGGTCGACCAGGGTGTCGACACGCTGACCAGGCGCGCTGATGCCGCGCAGCACACGGCCGATGTCGGCGACGCTGTAGCCTTCCGAGTACGAGGCATACAGCTTCAGCGCATCGGTGACTTCCCAGACCGCGCCGAAGTTCGGAAGCACTTCGCTGGTCGTCGGCGAGCCGCCTTCGACGAACTGGCCGCCGTTGTTGCTCGGGATCGTGGTGAAGTCGTCGACCTTGAGCTTGCCGCGCTCGTAGCGCAATCCGCCGCTGAGCATCACCCGGTCGGCAACCCACCACTCGGCCTGCACGAACGGCGACACCGATTCGTAGGTGGTCTCCGGCACCCAGTCGAGGCCGCTGACGACCAGTTCCTGGTGCGTGCTGTCGCGGGCCAGGTCGAGGCCGGTGGTGACGCGCAGGCGCAGGCTGAACAGGTCGCCGCGTGACCAGCTGAACTTGCCGCCGAGCTTCTCGGACACGTTCTGCGACTGGTCGAACCAGTGCAGGTCGCGGCCATCGCCCCAGAAGTTGCCCCAGTCGGTGCCGCCGTACAGGGCCTCGAAGTCGACCCAGTAGAGCTGGGCCTGGAAATAGCCGCCGGCCATCGCCTTGTCGGTGTAGTCCAGGTTCAGCGAGGTCGAGCGGTTGCGTGGGCCTTCGCCTTCCTTCTCGCCGCGCACCGACGTGGCGAGCTGGCCGGTGGCGATGTTGCCGTTGACCGTGGCGTAATCGTTGTTGCCCTGCAGCTCGTAGTGGTTGACGGTGAGCTGCAGGCGCTGCTCCTCATTGAGGTTCCAGCCACCCTTGGCGAACAGGTTCCACGACTGCGCGTCCATCAGGTCGCCCTGGACGTCGTTAACCGCGATCGCATTGCCGTCACCGTCGTAGTACAGGCCCTCGCTGGCATAGGACGCGCCACCGACGAAATCGAACGCACCGCTGCGCGTGCCGAACACGTACGAGCCGCGGTAGCCGGTGCTGTCGCTCTCGTGCGGGAGGGCGCTGCTGCCGGCGACGTTGACGTCCTGCCAGCTGTCACCGTCCTGGCGCGGCGCGCGCTTGGTGATGATGTTGATGATGCCGCCCGATGCGCCGAGGCCCTGCAGCGCATTGGCGCCGTGGATGACCTCGATGCGCTCGATCATTGCCGGATCGATGGTGTGACCGTCGCGTCCGCCTTCGCGCAGCGGCGTCGACTGCGGCACGCCGTCGACCAGGTACAACGGCTTGCGGCCGCGCAGGGTCTCGCCACCGTTGGTCAGCTTCTGCCGCGAGGGCGAGAACGACGGGATCAGGTTCGCCAGCACCTGCGAGATGTCCTGGGTCAGTGCCAGCTGCTGCTGCAGCTGCTCCTGGTCGATCACGGTGATGGTGTTGGGCAGCGCGGCATCCGAGTCGGGAATGCGGCTGGTACTGGCCGAGACGGTGACGCGGTCGATGTCGACGGCGTTCTCGGCGGAGGCGTCGTCAGCGTGGGCAGCAACAGGCGCGGCGAGTGCAGCCAGCAAGGCGCTGGCGAGTAGATGGCGACGGAGCATGCGGGGTCCGGACTACGAGTTAGTCGCGTATGGTAATGCGAACCATTCGCGTTTTACAGGCCGAGTCTGGCCGGTTCATCGCCGGCTTTACCTGGATCAGGCTTGCCCCGATGCAAAACTCCCAGCCTCAGGGGCCGAAGCGTGCCCGGATCTCGGCCTCGTGCGGCATCGCCGCGGCCGCGCCTTCGCGCTCGGTGGATACGCCGGCATAGACGTTGGCGAAATGCACGTGGTCGGCGAAGGCGGCATCGCCACGGCGCGCCAGCGAGGCCGCGAGCGCACCGTTGAAAGCATCGCCGGCACCGGTCGTGTCGACCGGCTGCACGGCGGCGGCGGGCACCCGATAGTTCATGCGTGCATCGTTGCGCAGCGCCCGCTCTGGATGCGAGACGAAGCAACCGGCGGCGCCGAGCGTGATCACCACGGTGCCGTGCGGCAGCAACCGCCGGCACAGCACGTGCAGCGTCTCGTCATCCTGTGTCGCCAGCGTGGCGGCATCGACGCGCTGCCCGGCATGGCGATCGAGCTGCGCGCAGAATTCGGTTTCGTTCGGCGTCACCACGTCCGCCAGTGCCCACAGCGAGGCCGGTACCTGCGCATCGGCCGGGGCCGGATTCAGCAGCGTCGGCACGCCGGCTTCGCGGGCGGCGGCGAATGCCGCCTCGACCGCCACGACCGGCGATTCCAGCTGGGCCAGCACGACGCGTGCAGCTGCGATCGTGGCCGCCTGCTGCCGGACGAACACATCGGAGAGTTCGGCGTTGGCGCCCGCGCCAATGACGATCGAGTTGCGCCCGGACTCGTCGACGTAGATGCCCGCCGTGCCCGTGGGGGCGTGGCTGGGCAGGTCGTGCAGGTCGATGTCGTCGGCCACGGCCAGCGCGTGGGCGAGCTGGCCGCCCAGGTCGTCGCCGAGTGCACAGATGAAACTCGTCGCGGCGCCTGCCCGCGCCGCGGCGGTGGCCTGGTTGAAGCCCTTGCCGCCGGGCCCGGTGCGGTAATGGCCGCTGAGGGTCTCGCCGGGGCGTGGCAGCGTCGCCACCGTCCACACGTGGTCGACGTTGAACGAACCGATCACCACCACGCGCGCGCTGTCGCTCATGCCTCCGCCCAGGCTCAGCTGAAGTAGGTCAGCACGCCGGCGATTGTCGCGGTCATGAAGGTCGCGATCGAACCGCCGAGCACCGCGCGCAGACCGAAGCGCGCCAGGTCCTGGCGACGCTCCGGTGCGAGTCCGCCGATGCCGCCGATCTGGATCGCGATCGAGCTGAAGTTGGCGAAGCCGCACAGCGCGTAGGTCGCGATCAGGCGGCCCTGGTCGCTCAGCGTGACGCCGGCGACCTTGCCGTTGACGATGTCCGCCAGCTGCAGGTAGGCGACGAACTCGTTGATCACTACCTTCTGGCCGATCAGGCTGCCGACCACCGACGCATCCGCCCACGGCGTGCCAATCACCCAGGCCAGCGGCGCCAGCACGTAGCCGAAGATCGTCGCCAGGTCGGTCGGCTTGCCGATGGCAGCGGCAATGCCGGTGACATCGCCGAGCCACGTCAGCGGCCAGTTGATCAGCGCGATCAGGGCGATGAAGGCCAGCAGCATCGCGCCGATGTTCAGCGCCAGGCGCAGCCCGTCACCGGCACCGGCGGCGGCGGCATCGATGATGTTGGCGGTGTTCTTCTCGACTTCCATCTTGACCGTGCCGCGGGTCAGCGGCTCGCCGGTCTCGGGCACCAGGATCTTGGCGATCACCAGCGTCGCCGGTGCGGCCATGATCGATGCGGCCAGCAGGTGCTTGGCGTAGAACGCCTGCTGCTCCGGGTCGCCACCGCCGAGCATGCCGACATATGCCGCGAGCACGCCGCCGGCGATGTGGGCCATGCCGCCGATCATCATCGTGATCAGTTCCGACTCGGTCATCTTCGGGATGTACGGGCGCACCGTCAGCGGTGCCTCGGTCTGGCCGATGAAGACGCTGGCGCAGACGCTGGTGGTCTCCGCGCCCGACACGCGCATGACCTTGGTGATCGCCCAGGCCATCGCCCGCACCACCGCCTGCATCACGCCAAGGTGGTAGAGCACGCCCATGAGCGCGGCGAAGAAGATGATGGTCGGCAGCACCTGGAAGGCGAAGATGAAGCCATAGGTCGAAACGTCCATCAGGCTGCCGAAGATGAACTTCGAGCCTTCGCCGACGAAGCTGAGCACCTTGACGAAGCCGTGGCCGATGGCGTCGAACGCCTCGCGGCCGCCCGGCATCAGCAGCACGACGGCGGCAAAGGCGATCTGCAGCGACACGCCGGTGGCGACGAGCTTCCAGTCGACCCGGCGCCGGTTGGTGGAGAACAACCAGGCAATGCCAATCAACACCGACAGGCCAAACAGGCCAAACGCCACGCGCGCAATTGCTTCCACTCACTTCTCCCCAGGCGACCGGCAGTCGGCAGCGCGTCGATTGTTGTTATAGGTCGGCCGCGGAGGCGGCGCGGCGTAGTTTACCCCGCCGTGGCCCGGGCCTAGCCGTCCCGCGCGACCACCTTGTTGCGCCCCTGCAGCTTCGCCTGCTGGAGGCGGCTGTCGGCGCGCCGGAGCAGCCTGGACAGGTCGGAACCCTCGTGCGGGAAGCCCGCCAGGCCGGCACTGAAGCTCAACGGCATCGAATCGGCGCCCCGCTCGGGTTCGAACGGGCGCTCGCCGAGGGCGCGGCGGATCGCGTCCACGCGCTCCCAGGCCGTGCCGATGGGCTTGCGCAGCAGCAGCACGAACTCCTCGCCGCCGATCCGCACCAGCCATTCCCCCGGCTCGGCGAGCTCGCGCAGCACCGCGACCACGTGGCGCAGGGCGCGGTCGCCGGCATGGTGGCCGTGGGCGTCGTTGATGCGCTTGAAGTGGTCCAGGTCGATCAGCGCCAGGGTCAGGCTGTCACCGTCGTGGCGGACGCTGTCGAACAGGCGCGGAACACGGTGCAGCAGCCAGGTGCGGTTGGGCAGGCGGGTCAGGCCGTCGGTGCCCGACAGCTCAACCAGCCGCTGCATGCGGTAGACCACCATCGCCGTGATCAGGGTGAACATCATCAGCAGGACCACGCGCTGGGCCTGGCTGCCGAGGGTCACCGAGCCGTAATCGCTCGACAGCAGCTGCTCGGGCGAGTCCGCCAAGGCGAACACCACCAACACCAGCAGGCCGTACTGGCCGATCGCCAGGGCGCCGGCGAACAGGGCGATGCGGCCGTCGCTGCGCAGCGCCGTCAGCAGGATCGCGAGAATGTAGCCGCACCACACGATCAGGCTGTTGAGCCCGGCCGGGAGATGGTTTGCGGCGAGCGCGACCAGCACCAGCGTGGTCGCGGTGACATCGAACGCCGACGAGGCGAACGGCAGCCAGCGGAATAGGCGCCGGCGCCGGGCGAGCGACAGCCACAGCTGGGCGAAGATGTTGACGAACAGTGCGCCGCCGAGGCCGATCAGGGTCTCGTTGATGCCGCCGCCGCCGAGCGCGTTGGCCAGCGGCAACAGCAGCAGCATGGCGGCGATGGCCGCGCGCAGTCGCGCCACCAGCAGTTCGCCGCCGGCGCCGATCTCGAGCATGATTTCGTCCGGTCGCGCCAGCAGTGACGTGACGACCTCGCGGATCCTGCCGCCTGTTATGTGCACCGGTGACCCCCTTGATGCCCGCGCCGAGCATAGCGCGGCGCGGGCGTCCGACAACGGGGGGCCATCCTGCGACGGCTCGCCCCCAGTCGCTCAGCCGATCCCGCGGACTCCCACCCAGGCGGCCAGGGCCAGGAACACCAGCGCCGCGACCGTGCGCGCGGTCTTTAGCGGCAGGCGATCGGCCAGTCGGCTGCCGAGCAGGACCACCGGCACGTTGGCCAGCAGCATGCCGAGCGTGGTTCCCGCGACGACCTCCCAGAACGGCTGGTACCGGGCGGCGAGCAGCACGGTAGCGACCTGGGTCTTGTCGCCGATCTCGGCGAGGAAGAAGGCGATGGTCGTGGCGATGAAGGCGCCTCGGGCAGGAAGGGAGCCGTCTTCATCGTCGAGCTTGTCCGGCTTCAGCGTCCAGATCGCGACCGCGAGGAAGCTGACGGCCACGACCCAGCGCAGCACATCGGGGGTCAGCCACTGCGCGACCAGCGTGCCAAACCAGGCGGCGAGGGCATGGTTGAGCAGGGTGGCGACGAGGATGCCGGCAACGATCGGCCACGGCTTGCGGAAGCGCGCGGCGAGCAGCAAGGCCAGAAGCTGGGTCTTGTCGCCGATTTCGGCGAGCGCGACGGTGCCGGTCGAGACGGCAGCGGTCATCAGGGGAAAGGTATCCATGGAACTCCGGAGGTCGGGCTTCCGCGTGGACGCGAAAGGCAAACGCCACGCGGCCCGACCCGGCATATGCCAGTTGCTCGCGTGACGCCTGCCTTCGGTCTTGCCCGTGGTCGCTCGCCGGCTGGGTGCCGGCTGGCTGCCGCTCCTGCGCCATGGCCTGTGGGCCAAGTGTGTTGACGCAGGTCCCGGCAGGTCGTCGCAGTGACGGCTGCCGGAGGGCTACTCCCCGGAGGAGGGATGGCGCGCATTGTACAGACCCGCCAGCGGCGGGGCACGTCGTTAG
>DATDBK010000119.1:0-12450 GCA_036524935.1 Lysobacter sp.
GGGCATCACCGGCGCACTGGCAATCGGTCAGGTTCACGCTTCTGCGTTCCAGATCAAGGAAAACAGCGTCAAGGCACAGGGCCGCTCGTTCGCTGGCTCGGCCATCGCCCCGGGCGACGTCTCGGTGGTGTCGAACAACCCGGCTGCCATGGCGCAGTTCGACGGTACCTCTTTCCAGGCTGACGTTACCGTGATCGACCTCGGGTTCGAGTTCACCGGCGGCGGTCAGGACGCACTGGGTCGCCCGATCACCGGCGGCAACGGCGGCGACGCCGGCGACGTGATCCCGGTCCCGTCGATGGCCTTCATCCACAAGTTCGACAACGGCATTGCCCTTGGCGCCCAGGTGGACGCGCCGTTCGGCCTGAAGACCGAATACGAAGCAGGTTGGGTCGGCCGTTACTACGCCGACAAGTCCGACCTCAAGACCGTCGACCTGACCCTGTCGGCTGCCCTGGACATCATCCCGGACAAGTTCTCGGTCGGCCTCGGCGTGATCTACGAGCGCGCCGATGTGACCCTGTCGAAGGCCGTCGATTTCGGCAGCCTGCTGTTCGCAAACCCGGCCACGCGCCCGCTGCCGTTCGCACGTCCGCAGGCAGCTGACGGCCACGCCGAGATCGAAGGCGACTCCAACAGCATGGGCTGGCTGGTTGGCGCGACGCTGCGTCCGACCGAGAAGCTCGGCATCGGCTTGTCGTACCGTTCGGAAATCGACCACGAGATCGAAGGCACTGCCGACTGGACCGTTCCGGGCAACGTGCAGGCCGTGCTGGGCGCGAGCCCGACCACGCGTCCGCTGTTCCAGGACGGTGGCGCGAGCGCCGACCTGACCACGCCGTCGGTCATGACCGTGTCGGTGTCGTACCAGTTCACCGATCGCTTCATGCTGCTGGCTGATTACTCCGAGACCGGCTGGTCCTCGCTGCAGCAGATCAACATCAACTTCGACAACCCGGACCCGAACTCGATCGAGCAGTTCCGTTGGGACGACACCCGCTTCTATTCGCTGGGTGGCGAGTACAAGTTCAACGACGCGTGGACCTTCCGTGCCGGTTGGGCCTACGACGAGACCCCGACCACGTTCGCCACGCGCACCCCGCGCCTGCCGGACGAAGACCGCACCTGGTACTCGGTCGGCGCCAGCTGGATGGCCACGCAGAACCTCGAGGTCAACTTCGCCTACACGTACCTCGACGTCAGCAACCCGCAGATCGGCCTGACCGAGGGTGGTCACACGCTGTTCGGCGAGTACGACGCCACGATCAACCTGTACGGCGTTTCGGCCAAGTACAACTTCTGATCGAGCGGTTCATTGCTGCAAGGAAAGGCCCGCCATCTGGCGGGCCTTTTTTTGGTCCGGACACCGGTCCGGCGCGCCATCCGGGGAAAAGTCCAACAAAGTCACACGGTTGTCATCGCACTGTTATCGATCTGTGATTCGGCGTTGCCGCATTTTGATCGCCGGTTGAAGTCATCCGGATCAAGGCGGAGCAGGTTTGGAGCAGGGAGTTTCGGCAGGGGAGTGGTTTGCGCCGGGGCCGTCCCAGTCCATTCCTTCCGAGAACCGCCATGTCCGCGAAACTGCCAAACCTGCATCGCCTGCAACGCCATGCCCTGACTGCCGCCCTCCTGTCGGCCCTTTCGTTGCCGGCATTCGCCGGCGGCAACTGCCAGCTGCTCGACGACAGTGGCGCGCCCATCGCGGTCGACAGCACGGCTCCGGGCGCCGAGGCCCTGGCGTGCGGCCCGGATGCGAAGGCCAACGGTGCCGGCGCGACCGCGGTCGGCGACGAGACCACCGCCACCGGCAAGAACACCACGGCCGTCGGATCCTGGATCGACCTCGACAGCGACGGCCTGGTCGATGCGAACGAGGTCACCTGGGCCAACGGCGACAACGCCACCGCCATCGGTGCCGCGGCTCAGGCCCTGGGCACCGGCACGGTCGCCGTCGGCGTGCGCTCGGTCGCCACCGGAAACGACAGCATCGCGGTCGGCAACCAGGCCCAGACCCAAGCGCTGACCACCACCACCGTCAAGACGACGGTGCAGGGCACGCCCAACACGGTCACCACGACGGCCACGAGCGCTCCGGCGGCCGGCACCCAGACCGGCAGCATCGCGGTGGGATCGCAGGCGCGCGCCAACGGTCGCGACAACATCGCCGTGGGCACCGGCGCGACCACCGAACAGGTCAGCAACACGCTGGCGATCACCACCACCAACGGCGTGTCCACGGCGGTACAGACCACGACCACGACTGCAGGCCAGAACGCCACCGCCATTGGCACCGGCGCCCGCGCCAACGGCAGCGGCACCATCGTCATCGGCACCGGCGCCCGCGCCGAGGCCAGGCTGGGCCAGGTCATCGTCGGGTTCGGCGACGCATCCGCCTACTACGTTGCCGGACCGGCGACCAATTCGACGGTGATCGGCACGGGCGCGGCTTCCCAGGGCATCAACAACGTCGTGATCGGCGCCGGCGCGAACACCGGCGGCGACACGCTCCTGCGCAACGTCGATCCGGCCACCGGCAGGGACATCAAAGATCCGGTGACCGGTTACACGCAGTACCTGCCGATCATGAAGGACCAGAACTCCACCGTGGTCGGTTCGGGAGCAGCGTCCGTCCGCGGCAGCGGTACGGCGTTCGGCTACAACGCGGCTGCCTATGGCAACAAGGCCACTGCGGTGGGCATCTATACCTACGCCGTCGGCCAGAATTCCACCTCGGTCGGTGGCTACCTCGATACCTGCACTGCGTTCCGCGGCACGGACGAACCGGCGCCAGGCTACTGCAACGGTGTGCCGGCGCGCCCGGAACCGAGCTTCGCCCGCTACGGCCGCACGGTCTCGCTGGGCTACGGTTCGCAGTCGTTCGGCAATGGCGCCCAGACCTGGGGCAACTACGACACCGCGATCGGTCCGGCCGCGGAAGCCACCGATCACATCTACGGCAGCCCCTACTCGTTCTACCAGTCCACCGACCCCACCGTGATCAACGGCTCGGTCGCGGTCGGCTTCGTGGCCAAGGCCTACGGCCACCAGAGCGTCGCGATTGGTTACAACAGCCAGTCCGTCTATGAGTTCAGCACCGCCGTCGGCCCCAACAGCCTGGCCGGCCTGCGCGGCACGGCACTGGGCAACAACAGCACGGCCTGGGGCATTTCCAGCATCGCTGTCGGTGAGGATGCCGACGCGGCATGGCACGACTCCATCGCGATCGGCCACGGCGCGGTGGCAGGCCTGCCCGAGGATGGCATCAACGCCATCGCGCTGGGTACCGACGCCACCGCAACCGGCGGTTACTCGCTCGCCAGCGGCAGTGGCGCCGAGGCGGCAGGCCTCTACGCATCGGCAGTGGGTGCCTATGCGTACGCAGGCAGCGACTACAGCACGGCGGCAGGCACCAACGCTTTCGCCATGGGCGTGAACAGTTCGGCACTGGGCTACAACAGCGCGGCCCTGGAAGACGATAGCGTCGCCATCGGCGCCTTCTCGGTGGCTGATCGCGCCAACACCGTCTCCGTCGGTACGGTCGGCTACGAGCGCCAGATCACCAACGTCGCTGCCGGTAGCGAAGACACCGACGCGGTCAACGTGAGCCAGCTTCACAACGCGCTGGTCGCGGTGGGTGCGAGCAACGTCGCCCAGCTCGACACCGTCGCCGCCGCGCTTGGCGGTGGCGCCACGATCGGTGCCGACGGCACGTTGACGATGCCCGGCTATTCCTTCCAGGGCAGCACGTACGGCAACGTCGGCGCCGCATTCGACGCAATCGGCAGCGCGTTTGGCACGCTGAGCACCCGCATCGGCCAGCTCGAACAGACGCCGGGCGTCGGCATGCCGGTCGGCACGGGCGATGGTCTGGCAATCGGTGACGGCAGCCATGCGCAGGACGCCGGTGACAGTGCGTACGGCAATGGCGCAACCGTCGCCGCAGACGGCAGCACCGCAGTGGGCAGCAACGCCACGATCAGTGTCGAAGCAACCAACGCCGTTGCCGTCGGCGCCGACAGCAGCGTCACCGCAGCGTCGGGTACGGCGCTGGGCCAGGGCGCGTCGGTCAGCGCCGACAACGCGGTCGCGATCGGCCGTGGCTCCGTGGCCGACCAGGCCAACACCGTGTCGATGGGCAGCGCCGGCAGCGAGCGTCGCGTGACCAACGTCGCCGCCGGTTCCGCCGCGACCGATGCCGCCAACGTGCAGCAGATGCAGGAAGGCGACGCCGCTGCGGTTGCTTCGGCCAACGCCTATACCGACACCACCGCAACGCAGACGTTGACCCGCGCCAACAGCTACACCGACAGCAAGCTGCAGGCACTCGACGACCACTTCAGCGACCTCAGCAACGAGATCGGACTGCGCCTTGGCAAGCAGGACGAGCGCATCGATCGTCAAGGTGCAATGAGCTCGGCGATGATGAACATGGCGATCAATGCCGCCAACGCGCGCACTCCGCGCGGCCGCGTCGCGGTCGGCGCCGGCTGGCAGAACGGCGAGAGCGCACTGTCGGTGGGCTACGCCAAGTCGGTCGGCGAGCGCGCCTCGTTCTCGATCGGTGGCGCCTTCAGCAGCGACGACAGCTCCGCCGGCGTCGGCTTCGGCATCGACCTCTAACCCTCACGCGCCAGACGCGGCGCCCTTGCTAGCGCCGCGGAACTTCTTCGCGACATCACATCAGGAAATCCGAACATGATCCTTCGTCGTACTGCCTTGAGCCTCCTCCTCGCAAGCGCCTGCGTGCCGGCATTCGCCGCTGATGCGCAGATCGATCTCGCGTCCATCAACGACGCCACCGTCTCGCCACGCTTCATCGTCAAGTACCGCGATGGCAGCGCCGAGCGGGTCCAGCCCGCAGCGCGCCAGCGCGCGCTGGATGCCGCCGCCGACCGCGCGCGTCCGCAGATGGGAGCAAAGTTCGCGGCGCAACGCGGCAGCACGATGTTGCGCGTGCAGTCGCTGCGCGCGACCACCGGTGGCAAGCATGTGGTCAAGGCCTCGCAACGGCTGACCCGCACCGAAGCCGAAGCGCTGATGCGCTCGATTGCCTCCGACCCGAACGTCGAGTACGTCGGCGTCGACCGGATCATGCGCGCGACCGCGCAGCCCAACGACCAAGTGTTCCTGTCGCACCAGATGTGGCACTACGGCACCGGTGTGGGCGGTGCCCGCGTGACCGCGGCGTGGGACGCAGGCGCGACCGGTGCGGGCGTGGTCGTTGCAGTGCTCGACACCGGCGTCACCCATCACGAGGATCTCGAGCCGAACCTGCTGCCGGGCTACGACTTCATCACCGACGGCGACATGTCGCGCCGCGGAACCGACGAACGCGCCCCGGGCGGCTGGGACCGGGGTGACTACGCCGCGGCGGGCGATTGCGGCGCGGGCAGCCCCGCGAGCAACAGCTCCTGGCACGGCTCGCACGTGTCCGGCACCATCGCTGAAGTCACCAACAACGTCATCGGCGGTGCCGGTGTCGCGCCCAACGCAAAGGTGCTTCCGGTGCGCGTGCTGGGTCGCTGCGGTGGCTACACCTCCGACATCAATGACGCCATCGTCTGGGCCGCGGGCGGCCACGTCGACGGCGTGCCGGACAACACCACGCCGGCCGAAGTCATCAACATGAGCCTGGGCGGTGACCATGCCTGCGACGTCGACACCCAGGCCGCGATCAACACCGCGGTGTCGCTGGGCACGACGGTGGTGGTTGCCGCTGGCAACGACAATTCCGACGTGGCGACCCACGCACCGGCAAGCTGCGCGAACGTCATCACTGTCGGCGCCACCGGCGCCGGCGGCCAGCGCGCGGGATACTCCAACTTCGGCCCGGGCGTCGACGTGTCCGCACCGGGCGGTGCCGGCGTTGAAGGCATCCCGCAGGGGTACATCTGGTCGACCGTCAACGTCAGCACGCAGGCGCCGGACGATGGTCCGACTGGCGACCGCTATGGCGGCATGACCGGCACCTCGATGGCCTCGCCGCACGTGGCCGGCGTTGTCGCGCTGATGCAGAGCGTCGCGCCGACGCCGCTGCCGCCGTCGGCGGTGGAAGGGCTGCTCAAGGCCTCCGCCAGGCCATTCGGCGTGAAGCCCGAAATGGGCAAGCCGATTGGTGCCGGCATCATCGACGCCGCTGCGGCAGCCGATCGCGCCCGCACCTTCGGACAACCGCTCGCCGGCACGCCGCTGCTGCTCAACGTCGCGCAGGCGGCGCCCGCGCTGGCGTTCGGCCAGACCGTGCAGTACGCCCTGGAAGTGCCTGACGGCGCCAACCGCCTGGAGATCACGACCTACGGCGGTCGCGGCACGGTCGCCGCCTATGCGGCCTACGAGGCCGAGCCCACCGCCACCGCCAACGTCGGTGCCTCGACGCGGCCGGGCACCAACCAGGTCATCAACATCACGACGCCGGGTGCCGGCCACTACTACATCAAGGTGACGGCCACCGCAGCCAGCTCCGGTGTGATGGTGCGCGCCCGCGTGCTCTGAACGAGACGGCCGCAGTCGACCGGGGCGGATTGCGTCCGCCCCGGTCTGTTCCACCATGGAGACGTGTCATCGCCAGTTGGTCGCTACGCGGGTGTGCAGTCGGAACGCTGTTGTTGATCGCCGCATGCCAGCCCATGCAGGAACAAGTCCCGGATACACCGCGAAGGCAGGTCGAGCAGGCGCCGACACTGGATGTGGGGCTGGCGAACGCAGTCGATCCGGTGCGCCTGCAGGTCGGCCAGATCCTGCACGTCCACCTTCCGGCCAGCGCGGCCACGGGTTATGGCTGGGAGCTGCAGCAGGCACCCGCCTCGGTCCTCGACATCGAGGCCGATCCGGGCGGCGACCCGCTGACGTTTGTGCCACCGCGCTCGGAATCGGGGGAAATGTCCTGGCGTTTCCGCGCCAGCGCTCCCGGTAGCACGCTGCTGGAATTCCGTTACGCACGGCCGTGGGAAGCCGCAACGTCGGCCACGCGCACGGAGATATTCAGGATCGAAGTACGGTGACCGCACGCGCGGGCATATCCGTGTCACTTCGCTTAGCATCCGGAGGTGCTGCCCGATCCGTTGTCGGGTAATCCAGAGGGAAAGTCCGGCCTCATGCGCCTGCCAAGGTATCGATTCGGCCCGTTCGAGCTCGACGCGGCGTCGCGCGAACTCGTTCGCGACGGCAAGCTCGTGCCATTGCCGCCGAAATCCTTTGAATGCCTGGCGTACCTGATCGCGCATCGCGAGCGCGCCGTCGGACGCGATGAACTGATCGCGGCGGTATGGGGGCGGGTCGAAGTCAGTGATGCGGTGGTGGCGCAGACGCTGCTGCGCGCGCGCAAGGCACTCGACGATACGGCGGGAAAGCAATCGTCGATCCGGACCGTGCCGCGTTTTGGTTATCAGTGGGTCGCACCGGTGCAGGAAGTCACGGCGACGACGCAGAGCGTTCCGGCAGCGAGTGCGCCAGAAGCCGCCGCGGGGATGACGTCGGATGCCAGCAATTCTGCCCGGATCGTGGCGGGCAGCTCGACGCGACAGCGACGGGCGTTCTGGCCTTGGCTGGTGGCCTTCGCAGTACTGGCCGCGATGGCCGTTGCGGCGCTGCAGTTCTGGCCGCGGCCGTCTCCCGTCGCGCCGCAGACGGCCAGCCGCGATGTCGTGCTGGTGCTTCCGGTCGCGATAGCGCCGTCCGAAGGTGACGACGCGTGGGTTCGCCTCGGAGCGATGGACTACATCGCCAGCCGTCTGCGCAGCAGCGGCCTGACGGTGCTGCCAAGCGACCAGGCGATGCATCTTTCCAAGCAGATCGGCGACCGTGATCCTGCACTCGACAGCGCCGGCCTGAAGGACATCGCGCAGATCAGTGGCGCGGGCGTGATCGTATGGCCGCAGGCAACGCGCGACGGCAGCGGCTGGCGGGTGCGCCTGAACCTGCACGACGCCCGGGGAGTGCGTGCCATCGACGCGCACGGCAATACTCCGCTTGCCGCCGCAGCGGCTGCATCCGATTCCTGGTTGCGGCGACTGGGCAGAGCGCACAAGGACGACAACGCCGCGCCCAGTGCGCTGACCGAACGCTTGCAGCAGATCGACGCCGAGCTCATCACCGGCCAGCTCGATTCGCTGCGGAAACTGATCGAATCCGCACCTGCGAACGAGCGCCACGATCCCGCGCTGCGGGTCCGCGAAGGCCAGCTGGAATACCGCGCCGGCAGGATGGACAAGGCGGCAGCCATGTTCCAGGAACTGCTCGAGCGCAAGCCGGAGGTTCCGGCCGCCATCCGCGCAAGGGCGCTGATGGGCAACGGTGCCATCGCGATCCGCCGCGCCGATCCGGTCGCAGCCGAGAACGCCTATGCCCAGGCGCTTGCAGTGCTGGAAACCGGTGCCGAGCACGAGCGCGATCCTGCACTGATCGGCAATGCCTACAACGGCCGCGGCGTGGCTCGGATCCAGCAGCAGAAGGTCGAGGGTGCGGTCAGCGACCTGGGCATGGCGCGCATCGCGATGCAGCGCGCAGGCAGCACGGTCGAGGCCGCGGCAGTCGGCACCAACCTGGCGCTGCTGGAATTCCAGCGCGGCCACCACGCACAGGCATTGCAGGAATTCGATCGCGCCATCGCCGTGTTCGAGCGTTTCGAAGTGCGTGACTACCTGGCGGCGGCGTTGATGAGCAAAGCCAGCGCACAGCTCAAGCTGGCGCAGCCGGCCAATGCCGCCACCACCATCGAACGCGCCGATGCGCTGAGCCGATCGCTCGAGGACAAGGAGCTGGCGGTGCGGATCACGCAGGTCCGCGTGGAGATCATGCTGGCACTGGGACGACTGGGCGACGTCCAGCGCAGCATCGATGCCCTGCGCACGATGAACATATCCGACAGCAACCCGCTGTTGCAGGCCGCGATGATCCGACTCCGGCTGGCGCAAGGTGATGTCGCGCGCGCACGAGTGCTTTCGCGGCAACTGCCGCAGGCTGCGGGCGAGGTCCAGGATTCACTGGTGCTGGCAGCCGTGCAGGGCGCGCTGGCAAGTCAGGACCTGCCAACCGCAATGGCGTGGATCGAGCGGTCGACCACCGCAACGGAGGATTCGGCGACGCTCAAGTTGAGCCGTGCCGTGGTGGCGCGCGCCGACCGGCACCTGGACGCGGCGACGCAGCTGGCACGCCAGGCCAACCAGATGTCGGTCAATGGCGGCGTTCCCGACGCGAGGATCCAGGCCGGCGTGCTGCTGGCGCGATTGTTGTTGGCACAGGGCCAGTCCGACCAGGCCTCGGCCGTGCTCGGCGATCTCGATGCCTTCTCCGCATCGGACTATCGCGTGGCGTGGACCACGCTGGCTCTGTACCGCGCGCTGGACGACACGGCCATGGCGGCGACCGCGCTGGGCCAGGTGCAGGCGTTGCGCGGCGAGCGCGATCCCGCGATCGAGCCTGCGCTGTAGGCCTCGAACCCGCCCTCTCCCTTTCCGGGAGAGGGCAAGGGACGAAGCGCAGCGGTGTCAGTCGCCCAGCGTCAGCAGCGACGCATTGCCACCGGCTGCCGTCGTGTTGACGGTGATCGTCTTCTCGGTGGTGAAGCGCGGCAGGTAGTGCGGGCCGCCGGCCTTGGGGCCGGTACCGGACAGGTTCTGGCCGCCGAACGGCTGCACGCCGACGACCGCGCCGATCTGGTTGCGGTTGACGTAGCAGTTGCCCACCTTCACCCGCGAGCTGATCTTCTCGATCGTCTCGTCGATGCGCGAATGGATGCCCAGGGTCAGGCCGTAACCGGTTGCGTTGATCGCATCGATCACGGCGTCGAGCTGGTCGGCCTTCCAGCGGATCACGTGCAGCACTGGGCCGAAGACTTCCTTGTGCAGCTGGTCCAGCGACTTGAGCGCGTACGCACGCGGTGCGAAGAAACTGCCGTGCGCGCTGTCGCCATCGACGGCAACCTCGCCGATCTTCGTGCCCTCGACGTCCATGCGCGCGGCATGGTCGACCAGCATTTTCAGTGCGTCCTCGTCGATCACCGGGCCGACGTCGGTCGACAGCAGGCCGGGGTCGCCGACCTTCAGCTCGGCCATCGCACCGGCCAGCATCGAGGTCACCTTGTCGGCGATGTCCTCCTGCACGAACAGCACGCGCGCGGCCGAGCAGCGCTGGCCGGCGGAGGTGAAGGCCGAGCCGATCGCGTCCTTGACCACCTGTTCCGGCAGCGAGGACGAATCGGCGATCAGCGCGTTCTGGCCGCCGGTCTCGGCGATCAGCACGCCGATAGCGGCGTCGCGTGCGGCCAGCGCACGGTTGATCGCGCGCGCGGTGTCGGTCGAGCCGGTGAAGGCGACGCCGGCGATGCGCGGATCGCGCGTGAGCGCCGCACCGACAGTGGCGCCGTCGCCCGGCAGGAACTGCAGCACGGCCTCGGGGATGCCGGCTTCGTGCAGCAGCTTCACCGCGTAGTAGCCGATCAGGTTGGTCTGCTCGGCCGGCTTGGCAATCACGCTGTTGCCGGCGGCGAGCGCCGCGGCGATCTGGCCGGCGAAGATCGCCAGCGGGAAGTTCCACGGACTGATGCAGACGAACACGCCACGCCCGGACATCTGCAGGGTGTTGGATTCACCGGTCGGGCCGGGCAGCGCTTCGACGTGGAACAGCTTGCGTGCCTGGGCACCGTAGTAGCGCAGGAAGTCGACGGCTTCGCGCACTTCGGCGACACCGTCGGGCAGGGTCTTGCCGGCTTCCTTGGTGCACAGCGCCAGGTACTGCGGCATGCGCTGCTCGAGCAGGTCGGCGGCGTGCTCCAGGATCGTGGCGCGGCTGGCGGCCGGCATGGCGTTCCAGCCGTCCTGCGCGGCGACGGCGTTCTTCAATGCCAGCTCGACCGTGGCGGCGTCGGCGGCCTGCCACTGGCCGACGGTCTCGCGACGGTCGGCCGGATTGGTCACGGCGATGCTGGCACCGCCGATCTTCGCGCCCGGCACGAGCGGGGCTGCGCGCCAGTCGCTGCGGGTGGCCTGGTTGACCTGCTCGGCGAGTGCGCGCAGCTGGTCGTCGTTGGCGAAATTGATGCCCATGGAATTGGTCCTGTCGATGCCGTAGCTGCGGTACAGATCGACCGGCTGCGGGATGCGCGGGTGCGCGATGGAGTCGAATGCGGAAACGGTGGCGACCGGGTCGTGGACGAGGTCATCGATGGCGATGTCCTCGTCGGTGATGCGGTTGACGAAGCTGGAATTGGCGCCGTTCTCGAGCAGCCGCCGCACCAGGTACGGCAGCAGGTCTTCGTGGCTGCCGACCGGCGCATACACGCGGCACGGCACGTCGAGGCGATCGGACGGGATCACCTCGGCGTAGAGGTCATCGCCCATGCCGTGCAGCTTCTGGAACTCGAAATGCTTCGCCCGACCCATCGACTTCGCGCGCTGGTGGATCGTCGCGATCGTCTGCGCGTTGTGGGTGGCGAACATCGGGTAGATCGCATCGCTCGCCTCGAGCATGCGGCGTGCATTGGCGAGGTAGCTGACGTCGGTGTTGGGCTTGCGCGTGAACACCGGGTAGCCAGGCTGGCCATCGACCTGTGCGCGCTTGACCTCGCTGTCCCAATACGCGCCCTTGACTAGGCGAACCGGGATGCGACGGCCGTGGCGGCGGGCGAGGTCGGCGATGAAGGCGATCACTTCCGGCGCGCGCTTCTGGTACGCCTGGATCGCCAGGCCGTAGCCTTCCCAGCCGTTGAGCGATGCGTCGGCGTAGGCGCCGGCGATCACGTCCAGCGACATCTCCAGACGGTCGGCTTCCTCGGCGTCAATGGTGAAGCCGATGCCGTACGACTTCGCCAGCTGCGCCAGTTCGAGCACGCGCGGCGTGAGCTCGGCGAACACGCGCTCGCGCTTGGCGTGCTCGTAGCGCGGATGCAGCGCCGACAGCTTGACCGAGATCGATGGTGCGGCGAACACATCGGTGCCGATGAAGTTGCCGCTCTTTCCAATGGCGTGGATCGCGTCGCGGTACGCCTGCAGGTAGCGCAACGCGTCCTTCGTCGTCAGTGCACCTTCGCCGAGCATGTCGAACGAGTAGCGGTAGCTGGCATTGGCGCCCTTGGTCGAGCGCGCCAGCGCCTCGCCGATGGTCCGGCCCATCACGAACTGGTGACCCATGATCTTCATCGCCTGGCGCACGGCCAGGCGGATCACCGGCTCGCCGACGCGGCCGAGCAGGCGCTTGAAGGCACCGTGGACGTCGCGCTTGGTCTCGTCGTTGAGGTCGACCAGGTGGCCGGTCAGCATCAGGCCCCAGGTCGAGGCATTGACCAGCACCGAGTCGGACTGGCCCATGTGCCGCTTCCAGTCGGCATCGCCGAGCTTGTCGCGGATCAGCTTGTCGGCGGTGTCCTGGTCGGGGATGCGCAGCAGCGCCTCGGCCACGCACATCAGCAGCACGCCTTCCTCGCTGCCCAGGTCGTACTGGCGCATGAAGGCC